>JAIRNA010000151.1 GCA_031258305.1 Treponema sp.
TGAAAGGAAGTCAAAAATGGTTCTTAATAAATTTTTGTGTATTTTCTGGCTTGCAACCGTATCAATACTTTCCTGTTCCCAGCCAAAGAGTGCGGAAGAATCATCGCCGACTATAGCCACGCAAGAACTGAACGAGCATGACGGAATATTTGACAGAAAGACTGCTAGAAATTTTTCTCAAAATAAAATTACACAGGAACAAATTGATTTGATTATTAAGGCCGCATTTGCCGCTCCTACTGGTGGAAACCAACGTTCATGTGAATTTATAATTGTCACTGATAGAAATGTCATGTTACATATGAAGAAAGGAAATCCATATTCGCAAGCGCTGGATACCGCTCCTCTTGCCATTGTTGTCGCTGCCAATACAAGAATGGCGGCATTTCCCGAACTTTTAACAATGGACGCTGGTATGGCGGCGCAAAACATACTTGTTCAAGCAAGCAAACTTGGTTTGGCATCTGTTCCAATGAGCATTGCGCCTCAGAAAGTCAGAATAGAAGGCGTTTCTCGCGCATTAAATATTCCAACTGAAATTATTCCGCAGATAATGATTTGTATTGGACATCCATCAGCCGATGCCGTTTCATCAGCAAGTACAAATTTTCACGACAAAAATAAAATACATTATAATCAATATTAATAGAATATATTTATTGGTTATAGGTGATTTTACTCGATATGGCATATTCAGGATATTCTTGTTCAAGCCAGTTGGCAACTTCTTCGGTCGCCCTCGCTTCCGTGTAATGCCACATAATCCATCCACTTTTCCACCCCGCCTAACGCCTTGAGGTCGGTAATAAGGACGAACTTCCTGTAGTCAGGCATAGGCGGGAATAGACCGTCATCCGGCCGTAGGAGTATGTGCAACCCATTACGGCCGGTCGGTTTTTTTGTTACCGCAACGCCTCCCTTAACCGTGGAACATTAGCCTTTTGTAACTCCAGAAATGTTACACCCCGGTCAAACTCCTGCTTGGATATGTTATGACAAGCATGGAGCAACAACTTCTTTGCTCCGGTCTCTTCGGCTATGGTATCGGCCATGCGCTCATTGGAAAGCTCGATGTGAAAAATGACGGGAATTTTTTCCGATTTAACCTTATCGATTAAAAAGGCAACGGTCGCCGCGCTCGGTTCGGTCTCGGTTGAGCAGCCGGGGAAGGCGGCAAAATAGGTCAGCCCGTAAGCGTCGGCAAAATAACGGAAGGGGAATCGGTCGCCGAAGACAATGGTTTTCCGTTTCGCGCCGTTTACGACCGCCTGAAATTCTTTGTCAAGTTCGTCAAGTTTTGCGATATAATTTTGCGCGTTTTGACGGAAAAGAGCGGCATTTGCCGTGTCAACTTCGCACAATGCTTCCGTTATTACCCGCACAATGCGTTGGGCGTTTTTCGGCGAAGTCCAGACGTGTTCATCGTATTCACCTTCTTCTTCCTCGTGTTCATCACCGTGGTGCATCATTGAGGCAAGAATATCGTCCGCCGTAGCTGAAGTGTCAAAATACATAGCTGCCCAATCCTCAATCGTAAATATTGCATCGAAACTCTTGTCGTCGTACAGCGCGTGAATGTGAGCGATTTCTTCTTCCTGACGGCCAGCCTCGTGTCCATGGTCGTTAAATACCCAGTACTTCGGCACACCCGCCGTTCCGCCTGTTTCGTACATATACCAAGGAGATACGCCGTGGTCGCTTTCGACTAACTTGAAACCTTTGTATGTTGCTTTCGCTGATACCCCATTGATTGTTATGCTGTCAGAAGTCACTGTAAGCGTCGGATAGTCTGTACGCATCATATTGATGTACATAGCTTTTACGTCAGCAGGTGTCATACCAGACTCTTCAGCCGCATGCTCAAAGTATACATCAACCGACCCGTCTTTAAGGTACGGTACCGATGCTTTCCAATTACCGGAGAAGTCGGATAGCGGGCGGTCTTCAACATCAGCCGGGTTAAGTTCGGCGTGATCATGTTCGTGATCATGCTCATCGTCTTCCATGCCTTCAACGATTTCTTCTACTACCACATCAACGGCATCCATCATGCGGATGATTTTTTTCTTCGAAGTGTCCATTGATTCAAGAACCCGGTCAACCCAGACATCGGATTCACCGCCGGTGTAGATGAACACATTACTGTTCTGAACCGTGATAATATCCTTTGGCGTTGGCTCAAAGGAATGGCTCTCTGCACCGGGGGGCAGCAACATGGTAAGATTTACCCGGTCCCCGGCGATCTGCCGTACAAAGTCATAAGCCGGAAAATTGACTGCTACCACATCCGGCTTTCCGTTATTAGCCGTCCCTTCTTCTTTCCCGCTCGCGAACAGAGCGCATACAGATAGAGACAGCACTATTATCATGAACAAAAAACGTTTCATGTTATACCTCCATAAAGAGTTCATATTCCCCCGAAAACTGAGATTAGGGGAAACAGACTTGTTAAACAAGTCTATTGTTGAGTTGTATTTTTGGAGGGTTAATCAACAATTAAGTCGTACTTTGGATTCGATGAGGTTTTTTAAATAAAAAAACAACTGCGGTTTTATCAGAGGTGTAGCGCACAAGATGAACCCGATAAGAGCTAGGCTTACGCCTAAGCGACCAAAGGCTTCTATTAGACGCTGGGCGATTTGTATTTCAAGGCAGATGCGGCAACCTTCACTGGAAGGGAGACTATGGCCGGAGGCATCAATATGCTCATGGTCATGTTCTTCAATGACAAAAATTCCCGCAAAAATGATAGCCACCGCCATCCAGGCGGTGGCAAAAGCGGTAAAAATGACTTTTTTACCAGGTACAATTACCATAAAGTTAGTGTATCATAAGAGGAAAATTTGTTCAAGAGGTACATTTATGGAATATTGAATGATTTTCTCAAACATTTATAAATCTCAGACGCCGCGGATGGATTGCCTTCGTAGATAAATCGAGGACAAAAAATTTTCGTCTAGTGTTCCGTAGGAATATCCTAACCAACAATAGATTTGCCGTCTCAAATATTGATTCAATTATTTTTGTCAACTTGCCGGAGTCAATCCATCTCTTTTACGCATACGGTAAACATATTTATCGTATGGTTTCCGGTAACAGGAGCGGTCTTGTTTTGAATACTGTATGCGCTATTCTACTTTGAATTTTGACACCTCTCTGACTAGTACGTCGATATTTTCCTTATTCTGATCGCTTATCTCGTTTACCCGGCTCACCGCTACGTTGATCTGTTCCGCCCCAGTAGCCATCTCGTTCATCCCGTTGGTTATCTCCTGGGTTACCAGTTCTAGCCCCCGGCTCTCATGGATTACCTGTTTGCTCCCCTCCAGCATCTCCTCGGAACCGCTTTTGACCA
>JAIRNA010000086.1 GCA_031258305.1 Treponema sp.
TTCACCTTGAGCGGGGTTTCGCGGTCGTCATCGGTCTGCAATTCTTTAGCGATTTGCCCATAAACCGAGCGGTCGCCCACTTCCGACACGCGCATAACCGCGTTGCCGCTGTAAACGACGGACCCGCGGAAGACTTTGTATGCGTTAAGAAAGTCCATGGCGGACTTTTCATCGTGATAATTTTCGGGAACCGCAGTCTTTTCCGCCTCTTTGGATTCGCCGTTTAATACAGACTGGTCTACTTTGATGCCGCCATTGATTACCACGCCGTCAGCCGGCACCTTGTCCCCGGGCTGGAGGAGTATGGCGTCTTCCACCACGATATCGTCTATCGGAAGTTCGGTGATTTCCCCGTTTCGGTAGATTTTACACTTGATTTTTGACGCTTCATCTTGTAGTTTCTGAAAGGCGTTTTCGTTGCGGTATTCCGAGAATGTGGAAACGAAGGTTGCCAGTAGTATAGCTATGGCGATGCCAACCGGCTCGTACCACGCCATTTCCTCGCCTTTTATGACGCCTGTGTAGTTTAAAACAACAAGCGCCACATTAACAGCGAGCGCCACAATGAGGATCTTTATCATCGGGTCGTTGAAATTGTCTCTGAGTTTGTCCCAGAAGCTCTCGGTCTCCTGTTCTGTGAGTCTATTTGTACCGTATTTGTCTCGCAATACGGTAACTTCAGTATCGTTAAGTCCAAAATTCTGCATAGTGTACCTCCTTAAAAAAATAAAAAATAGTTTTTCATTCTCCAGTAATATTGGAAAAATATTGGAAATTCAGCAAGTTATAAACTTCAAGCTTCTACATACAGCTTGCCTTTTACGGTGATCAGGTAGGTATTGTCCTTGAATACAACCTGAGCGGGAACGCAATTTTTGACAAAACCGGGCAAAGCGCCGTAAATATCGTAGATTTGCACCATCATAAGACGCATATCGGTTGGTATTTCGAGGGATTCGTTAAAACGATGAAAGTTCACATATAAGAGGTTGTCGTCAACAAGCGCTAAAGGAGACGCGAGATAGTTGCCGCTCTTCTCAAAAGAGAGTCTCATCGGCTCCCCCTGGCTGAACCGTTCGTAAACGGCGGCGTTCATAGATAAAATAATGATTTGAAACCGCGCTGCATATCTATCGCCGCGTGTTACTCTCCTGTAATTAGGTTTGTTAATGAAAGATTTTCTAAAATTTTCCCATAAAGATACATAATTGCTCAAAACGGCCCCCCCCCCCCCATCTTCGGCTCATTCCAACGTATTCGTCGTGAGAAAAATTGTATTGAATTAACATTTCTTTTAAATCTCATTTGTTTTAAAGCGCCCTTTACAGCATATTTTAATTCAAGTATACGAATAAACACAAAGAAGTCAAGCATATTTTTAAATTAATTCACAGCTATCCTCACAAAGAGAAGGCGATTCCTAAAGCCGCTGAACAAAAACGCGAGAATTTGAAATTTTGCATCTTTCACGTGAGGGCTTCCGTTCCTTATGCCCCTTGAACCATTCTCTTCATTATAACTCTGTCAAGAGGCGTTGTATTTCAAAAGGAAACCCTATTTTCTAAGCGCAGCTTTGTACATTTCTACGTATTTTTCGGCGGATTTTTCCCATGAAAAATCTTTTTTCATAGCACGGACGCGCATAGCTTCCACTTGGGAGCGACAATTGTAGTACGCCCAGTTTGCCCATCCCACGGTGTCGTAGATGGAGCGGGGGTTGAGCTGATCGAATATAAAGCCAGTACCCTCTCCTGTGTCCTGGTTAAAATTTTCAACCGTGTCGGCAAGCCCGCCAGTATTGCGTACAATGGGCAGCGTACCGTAAATCAGAGAATACATCTGGTTCAAGCCGCAAGGTTCATAACGGCTTGGCATAAGGAAGAAGTCGCTCCCCGCTTCAATTAAATGACTATCAGTCTCGCTGTTAAGGATTCTCGCCTTGAAATTCGAGAGTCGGGACGCAAGGCTGGTAACCTCGTGTTCGCACCATGAATCACCCTTGCCCAGTATAACCACTTGCAGTTCCATGTCTCTACAGATACTCCATGCGGACCCATAGGACGGGCCGAAGAGTTCACCCATACCTTTTTGTTCAGCGAGACGGGTTACCATACCAATGACCGGGACGTCGGGATTTTCGGGAAGCCCATATTGCCTTTGCAAGGCGGCTTTCGCCGCGGCTTTACCGACTGCGACACCCACGATGCTCTTTTCCCGTTCCAACTTGGATGGTTTCACCGTATATTTGAGCGGGATGAAGGGGTCCAGCTTGGGGTTCCAGATTTTGCCGTCAATGCCGTTGAGAATACCGATGTAATCCTCGGCGCGGTAACGCAAAGAACTATCCAATCGGAACCCGAAGGCTTGAGTTTTTGTCTCCTCGGCATAACGCGGGGAAACCGTGTTGAGCTTATCCGCACAGTGGATACCGGCTTTCAAGAAGTTCATCATATTCCAATCTTCGAAACCAGCCTGATAGAAAACGTCCCAGCCGAGTGCAGTATTGGGGAAATTATCCTTGTGATAGATTCCTTGATATCCCAAGTTATGGATGGTGAGAACAGAGGAGGTTTTCTCGAAACCACCTCGCCGTTCCCCGTATTTCAGAAAAACAGACGCCAGAGCTGTCTGCCAGTCATGGACATGGAGTATGTCGGGAAACCAGTTCAGTTTGCGGCAAAGGTCGAAGATGATACGACTGAAGAAGGTAAAACGACGGGGATTATCAAAATAGTCAGGCTCCTTGTCGTAACCGTAGAAGCCCTCTCTGCACCCGAAGAATTCATCATGCTCAATGAAATAGGTCTTGACCGGATTCTTCTTTGAGGAACCAGGCATATTCACAGTCCATACCGCGCATTTGGCCGTCTCGGTACCCACCTGACTGGAAAGCGACAAATTTAAATCCTTTAGGCCATAGCGCACCTTATCAACGACAAAGTAACGTGGAATAACGATATTTACCTCATGCCCCATGTTGGCAAGGGTAAGGGACAAGGCGGAAACCGCGTCAGCTAAACCGCCGGTCTTCGCAAATGGCGCCGCCTCGCTTGCGGCCATTAATATTTTCATAGCACCTCTTTCATCTATTATTTTTTAAAGATACAATCTCTCGCATAGTATAGCTAAATAAAAGTACTATGTCAAGTCTATCTTGATTTTCCAAAGAAAGCGTTGTAAAATTGTAAAAATCAACTTAAATCAAGGAGTGTATTATGGAGAGAGAAAACATCGTCAAGGCTGCGAATGACTATATTGTAAAGGAAAAGAATGTGGCGTTCAGCGCCGAAGTTGAGAAACTGCTTAAAGACGAGGATTGGAAGGAGCTGGAAGACCGATTCTACCGCACGTTAGAATTTGGCACCGGCGGACTACGCGGCATCATTGGCGGCGGGTTTAACCGTATGAATACATTTGTCGTGAAGTCCGCTACCCAGGGGCTTGCCGACTATATCGCCAAAGCCTTCCCGGAGAAGGCATCTAAGGGCGCGCTTTCCGCGGCCATCGCCTACGACAGTCGACATTATTCGCCTGAATTCGCCGAGGCGGCCGCTCTCGTGTTCGCGGGTAACGGCGTCAAAACCTATCTGTTTTCGAGCCTGCGCCCCACGCCGGAGCTTTCGTTTGCCATAAGGCATTTGGGATGCGAAACTGGCGTGGTGGTTACTGCCAGCCACAACCCTAAGCAATATAACGGGTACAAAGCCTACTGGAACGACGGGGCGCAGGTCATACCCCCACATGATGAAAACATCATCAAAGAGGTAAACGCAGTAACAGCGATTAAGGAATTGGACAAGGAGACCGCCACCGACAGGGGTTTGCTAAAAGTCATCGACAAAGAGATTGACGAGCTGTATCAAGCGATGGTGCGAAGCAAACTTTTCCGTCCTGATCTCATCAAGGCAGGGGCCGGGGACGTAAAAATCGTGTATACGCCTCTGCACGGTGCCGGTGCTATGCACGTAGAAACCGTACTGTCCGGACTCGGCTTAAAAGTCATCACGGTGCCGGAACAACGCGAGGGTAACGGTGACTTCCCCACCGTAAAATTTCCCAATCCAGAAAAAGCGACGGCCATGGAAATGGCAATTGAACTGGGCAAGGCGCAGAACGCAGACGTGGTTATGGCGACCGACCCGGACGCGGACCGCTTTGGTGTGGCTGCGCCTGACGGCGCGGGCGGCTTCACCTTGATTACCGGCAACCAAATGGGCGCGCTACTGGCGGATTATATCTTCCTTTCGCTGAAGGAACAGGGGAAATTGCCGAAAAACGCCGCTATGGTCAATACCATCGTAACGACCGGTATGCATAAGAAAATCGCCGAGTCTTACGGGGCGACGTGCCTGCAATGTCTCACGGGCTTCAAATGGATAGCGGACCTTATGCATAAGGCGGAAATCGGCGCCATTCCCTATGCCATTGTATTCGGCACGGAGGAAAGTTACGGCTACCTCGTGGAAAACGAAATCCGTGACAAGGATGGTGTATCCGCGGCCGCAATGACCGCTGAAATGACGCTCTACTGGCGGAGCCAAGGCAAGAGCCTGCTCGATCGCTTGAACGAATTGTACCATATCGCAGGGTACTGGGAGGAATTGAGTATCGAGAAATACTTTGAAGGCATTGAGGGACCAGGCGTTATGAAAGGCATTATGGAAAGCTTCCGCAAAGACCCGCCTAAGACGCTTGGCGGCGTTGTGATAGAAAAAATCACGGACTTTGGCGCCTCGGTTACTCTTTTTCCGGGCGACCCGTCGAAGAAAGAGACGGTTGATTTACCGAAAAGCGACGTGATTCAGTTTTTCTTGCAGGACGGTACGATAGTAAGCGCACGTCCAAGCGGTACGGAGCCGAAAATCAAGTTCTACGCGACTTGTTGTGCGCCCCTTACGGACAGCGGCTTGTTGGGTGCAAAGATGGAAGTTTCTCGCAAGCTCGCGGCAATTAAACTAGACTTGAAAAAGGCGATAGGTGAGTAGCTTTTGAGGATTAGCGGCGTCAATAAGTTATTTGATGAAGTATCGCCCGCCGCCAAAATTGGAAAAGCTCAGTGTTTGATTTTAAACTACGCCATTTGAAGTCCTGAATCAATTCTTTAAACGCTACTTTTTAATCCCTTGGGGTTTAATTCCCCGCCCCTTGGGGCGGCTAAAATCTGGGGGCGCGGGGGATATGTTCCCCCGCATACGCAAATATTTCAAGGTGAAATCTTCAATACCCCGCCGCTCTGCGGCGGGGATTTTTTATTAATTTTATTAAAATCAGTATCAATTAATAACTTATATTTATTAAGCAAGCGTACAACGGATTTATGAATATGTAATTTATTGTAATTTATCACAGGATATTTTTTACTTAAAGATAAATATAATAAATATTTTACATTATATTTTCCCCTTGGTTTATTGCAATATAATATTCCATCTGGACAAATATATTCTTTAATGCATCTAATAAAAAATCCATGTTTCATTACCTTGATAATAAATTCAGAATCGAATGTATTTACAAAAAAATGAATTTCATCTTTAATATGTTTATAGTAATAGTTGATTATATTATCAAATATTTCATCAGAATAATATTCTGGAATAATAAAAAAAATTGTATTACCGTAATCATTGATACAATATTTAATACCATTACTATAATCACGTAGAGTATTTTTTCCCCATAGTTTATACATTTCA
>JAIRNA010000111.1 GCA_031258305.1 Treponema sp.
GCGATGACGGCAAGCAGTTTCTTCATAACCACATCGTATTGCTCAACGGAAACGTCCGCTCCCACGCGATTGTATTCTGAATTTTCTGGAAAAATTTATAAAAAAGGGACTTGACGGAAAATATAAAATTTGTTTTTATGTATTATACTAGATTCGGGCAGGGGTTTCTTTATACTGTTGAACTCACGTTAACATGATTTCATAGTATTTTTTTGTGTCCCTATTATCATTACTCCTCTATCATACTTTGTAGATCACCACCGGAATTTGGGGATTGTCCAGGAATTACATGCTTTGACTGCTCGATTTAAAGTATAAAACGGTAGTAAGGAGGACTTATGGGTATCAAAGTTGGAAGCCGCCAAAACTATGATATGGACGGCCTGCTCAAAGAAATAGAACAGCCCCATATTAAGGTGGTGATCTACTTCTTTTCGATAGAATATGAACGGTTTGAGCCCCAAAAGGCGCTGAAACGGGCATTCCCCCAGGCGATCTGTGTGGGGGCATCTATGCACGGAGGCTGGTGTTCTACAGGGGCCATGGAAAAAGGCATAATGGCCCTGTCCCTCGGAGCCGATGAAGTGGAAGAGGTCTTTGTTACCCTCAAGGAGGGAATTAAGACAGACCCTGACAAGACCGCCCGGGCCGCCATAGCGAACTCAAACAGAAGCTCGGCTACCGGAACATCAACCCCGATGACTACCTGGGTATCGTCCTCTTGGACGGGTTGAGCCTTGCGGAAGTAGTCATGCAGGAGTTAAGCCTGGAAGCCCGTTTGAATCTCCCTTTTATAGGAGGGGCCGCTGCGGATGAGATGGACTTTATCAAAACCTTGGTAGGACTGGATGAGCGGCTTTCTTCTGATGGCGTGGTGCTTTTGGTTATGAAGATGAAGATACCCTTTTATTATAACCACTATGTCCATCTTACCCCCGGGACCGTTTCCATGGTAGTAACCAAGGCTGACGCAAAGCAGCGGACTATCTGGGAAATTAATGGAGAACCCGCGGCGTCCTATTATGCCAAGCTGGTAGGGGTAGATGTGGAGCGGCTTGACTTTCAGGTATTTGCAAACAATCCTTTGGGGGTGGTCTCCGGTAACACGGTCTATTGCCGCAGTGTGTACGGTGTTGCCGAGGGAGGGGGACTTAGGTTTTATTGCTATATAGAAGCAGGCACCACCTTGCATCTTTTAAAGCAGGGAGACATCATAGTCGATGCCCGGAATGCCTTGCAGGATGCGGCGTCATACCTGTCCGAGTTGCAAGGGGCGATCTTGTTTAGCTGCGCTTTCAGGCTGCTGGAACTCAAGGCCCTCAACAAAATCGAGGCGTTCAACAACGTGTTTAAGCACCTCCCCTTTATCGGCTTTACCAGTTATGGAGAGGAGTTGTTTACCCACCATAACCAGACCTTAACCGCGATCTTTTTGGGAGGCCCTAGATGAGTACCCAGCAGACCCAAAACAGGACATCAGCGGATGAGCGTTTCACCCTTAAGCTAAAGCGGATCGTGCATTATCTAAGCAACAAACTGTCATCTTTGATGTTTGAAATCTTCTCCCGGGTTGAGCTGCTCCATGCGACCATACAGTACCTCAACGATACCTTTACCCGGGTTTCAGGGGTGATGAAGCAGGTACAAAGTTCCTTTCAAACCAGTACCCGGTCCTTCATTGGTTCCTTCAAAGACAGCCAGCAGTACGTAGATACGATGAACCAGGGTTATAAGCTCATTGACGGCGGTTTTCGTACGTCTTTTGTGTTGACCGATGAGTTACAGGGCATTGCTAAAGCCACGGGGGAGAACCTGTCGGTGATCCATAACATTACGGAGATCACCAATGTTTTGGCCCTCAATGCTTCCATTGAGGCGGCCCGGGCAGGGAGCGCCGGGAAGGGGTTTGGGGTAGTGGCCGGAGAGATCCGTAAACATGCCATAACTACCAAAGACGCGGTAACTGCGATTTCCAGAAATATTGAGGAACTCATCAAGAAGATAAACCGTTTGGCCGGGGAAATGGACAGTATGAAAGGAGAGGTGGAACAGGGCAAGCTGATGATTGAGAAACTGGTGTCCATCAACAGCAGTGAACAAGCTATCGTAGCGGCGGTGAACAGGGACATTAACGCTCTGGACTCAACCTTTGCGGAGTACGACCGCATAAATGAAACCTTGGGCGCCATGATAATTCAATCGAACCAGGGTAAAGAGGATATTCAGAAGATGCTCATCGTGTTCCATCAAAATATCCAGGCATGTTCCAAGTAATTCTTTCTTGGCTCGTGGCCTCATGTAGTAGACTTGTTTAACAACTCGGTTAGTTGTTAAACAAGTCTCGCAGTTCTTCAGCCAAACAATAAACTTTTCCATTCTGGACAACGAATCTGATTCTCTTAATCGTTAAAATCTTTAGAATGTTACGCTCTACTCCCGTAGGCTCCGTATCAAGGCGCTCCTGTCAAAGATAGGCTTAAGGATACATACATCCGGGTCTGTGTTTTCGCTGGCGATGCGGATTTCCCAGTGGAGATGGGGACCCGTTGCAAGCCCTGTCATACCGGATTCTCCGATGATACCGCCGCGCAGAACGAAAGCGTTTTCTTCCACGTTGAGTCGGTTCAAGTGGTAGTAGAGGGAATATACGCCGGGCAGATGCTCCACGACAACCGAGTTGCCGGTTGTCTCGCGGAATGCCGCCAGAACCACTCTGCCGGGTGCACAAGCTTTGACCGGCGTTCCGGTCGGCACCCCGTAATCAACGCCCGCGTGAATCGCCGCATCGGTACCACCAGTACTGTACCGAAAAACGCGGCGGTCTCCAAAAAAACTCGTGCGCCGCGTAGACGCCACAGGCGGCGAAAAACACAGATCTGCCGCGTAGAAGGCATTGCCGGTCCGCGACAGAACAGCCCATAGCCGCTTCGCCTCCTCGGTTTTCTTCCGCGATGGTGTAGCGCGGATTTCTGTGTTACGCTCGTCAAGAAAAATGACTTCTGAGGCAAAATTTCGTTCCATGATGTTGATGATAGATTCCCCTAAAAGTTTGCTGTTGTTTTCGATTTTGAGCGTAGCTCGCCCGCTTCTGGCAGTACTTGGCACTGCCAGAAGCGCGACTTTGATGATGTTGCCCCGCATGAACTCACGCGGCTCTATATCAAAGAGCGGCGTCCTGCCAATGATCCCCTGGGCGTTCACCAGCTTGGCGACAAGCCCTTCCCCTTCCGCTCCTTCAACAGCAACGCTCAACGGATAACCGGGCTTAGGATTGTCCGGTATGACCGCGATACGCAAAGAATAAGCGGGAAAAACGAGGAAAAGCAGAAACAGAAGGAGTAGGGAAAAATTATGCGTTTTCTTCATTTTTCCACTCCCACTTTCCGTAAATCCCGAATCTCTATTTGAGGGGTTTCCATACCCTTGTAGAGATTTCTGGTTATCTTGAAAACGATGTCGATTCTATCATTGAGATTGAAATCTTTTTGCACACGGTCAGCCGCGTTCCAGTAGAGGGCGGTCCACTTGTTCTTACCCGTGTCTACGGTGAGCTTCACGTGATTCGCTCCGTTCTTGCCCATAAAGGCAATGTCTCTGATCACTACGCCCCGTGTAAGAAAGGTCAGCTGGTCGTTTTGCGAGCCGTATGGACCTCCATAAGGCTCAAACAAGTCGATGACTTTCATTATGTCGGGATTCAAGTATGACGGGGGTAGTTCCGCGTCAATAGAGATGATTTCCTCCATCTTCTCTACGGTCTCTATTGATGGCACGATTTTTTGCTTGAGTCTCTCCAAAAAGATTTCCCAATTCTCAACGCGCATACTGAAACCCGCCGCGTAATCATGACCACCTTTATCAATGAATAGTTCCGCGCACTCTTCCAGAATCGGCGTGAGGGTAAAGTCCGGGTTGTCCCGTATGTTCGAGCGGAGAGAACCTGTAACGATACCGTCTCCAAACGAAGCGGCAAGCGCCGGTGTCTTGAAGTAGTCTGCCATACGGTTCGCCATAATACCGGTAACGCCTCGAAAGATGTTTTCATCGCCCACAACCGCGAACTTATAATCAAAATTCGGGAGGCTTTTTTCAGCGATAGGTTTGATACGCGTCCATGTCTCTTCACCTTTTTCCTTGCGTTTTTTGTTCATATCCACGAGTTCAGCCGCGAGTTTGTATTTATCGTCTTCGAGCAAGAGCATACGCACTGCTTTTTCCGGACTGCCCATGCGTCCAGCCGCGTTTATAGTTGGACACAACGTCCATCCCAAGTCGTTGGCGATGATACGCTTGCCTGCAAAGTCAATCTTGAACAGCAAGGCGTCCAGTCCGGGACGGGGATTCTTCTGCATAGAGTCAAGTCCTACTTTCACAATGATGCGATTCTCGTCCCGAAGCGGCATAATGTCCGCTATGGTGCCGAGACATGCGAGCTGTAAGTCCTGACGATCATCTTCGGTGAAGTACATCTCTTTTTTTTGGATGAACGAAATGAAAAGATTAACGAACACGTCAATCTCCCCGAATTCCGTATCCGAATAGCGGGCAAGACTCGACTCTTCTCTGAGACGGAGGAGGCTTTTTCCATCTGTCGAAGGCAATTCTTTGGCGATTTCCGATGCGACGTCCCACATCTGCACTTCAATACCTTTGCCAAAAATCTTGGTGATTGCCGTTTTCTGCATACGGGCGTCCCACACAAAAATCTGTTGCGCCGCCAGAAATGTAGGTAGGCGCGTCTGGGTGATACCCACCACGCCCGGCACAATGGTTTCAGTTAAACGGTCGATGATAGACAGGTTACGGAGTTTGACTATCTCGATGATGTAGGCGTCATTCGCAGGACGGATGTTGAGCAAGCAGATAGGTTGATTGAAAAGAGAGCTTTTCAGCGCGAACCGCAGAGCAGATACAAGCTTATAGGCAACCCCGCATCCCGCCAAGTTGCGGAACGGGTACCGCGATTCTGCAAGTTTGGGATTCACGATGGCGAGTGCATCCGGGGTTTCGTCTTGCGGGTTGTGGTGGTCGGTGATGATGACATCGATGTTCAATTCCGCCGCCCGTTTGATCTCGCCAAAGTTAGAAATGCCGCAGTCAACGGTGATGATGAGAGTACCTCCCTCAGCCGCGAATTCCTCTACTGCCGCTATGGACAGCCCGTAGGGTTCGTCTCCCACTGGAATGCGCCATTGTGTGTCAATCTTTAACTGGCGCAGGCAGTTCGTCAATAGAGCGGTGCTTGTCATACCGTCAACATCCCGGTCTCCGAACACCAACACCTTTTCGCCTTCATCTCTTGCCGCGATAATCCGCTCAACCGCGTCTTCCATGTTCGGTATGTCAAAAGGGTTATGCAGGAATCGGAGAGCATCCTCAAGAAAATACTTGATTTCTTCCCCGTTTATTATACCCTTACGCGCGAGAATCGAGGCGCTTATCTGGTCGCACTTGTACTTCGCCACAATCTCTCTCACCAATTCTTGAGGTATGTCTTTCTTTTCCCATTTCATCTATGGTACGTTCCTTTCTTTTTGTTGATTTGTTTCTCAAAGATTATAACAGATATCTTTAAGAGGGACTAGAGCGTATTTTGATAAATTTTGTTTTAGTATTTTTAAGAAAGGCAAGAGTGAACGCAGGATGCTCCCGCTGTTCTTAAATTTACCTCTTGACCGTTAAGCCTCTAATAACGTAAACTAGAAGATATGAATATTTATAAACCGTTACGGATAACGCTTTTTTCCTATGAAATTCTTCGTTTCATCGCATTTGCTATACATGGAGGCGTTATTTTTACGACTATACAGGAATGGCAATGGATCGCTCCGAACGCTCTTTTTCCATTGGCGGCGCTGTTCTTGTTGATTGATTTCAATAGATACGCGGTATTTCTGCCGCTGTCCATATCGGGAAAAAGCATTGCGGCTATTCTGACGGTCTGGAGTGTTATGAGCAGTCTGATGGAAGTGAGTGCAAAGGCGCCCTTTTTCGACGCGAGTATAGCAATGGGCGATATTTTTTCCATTCTCGCGTATATTTATGTTATGAAAGGTGTAAAGAAACAAGTCGAAGAAAACGAAGGAGGCGAAGAATGAGGATAATCCCCGTAGCGAGTGGTAAAGGTGGAGTTGGTAAGTCTTTGATAGCCGCTAATTTAGGAGTGGCTTTTGCCCAGTCAGGCAAAAAGGTCTTGCTTGTGGACCTGGATTTGGGCGCGTCAAATCTGCATCTCGTCATAGGACATCAAGCGCCGAAGACAGGAATCGGTACATTCCTGAACGACACAAAGACGGAATTTTCCAATGTCATCGTCGAAACGGATATACGGAATCTCCGCTTCATCCCCGGAGACACGGAAATACCCGGTCTCGCGAACCTAAAGGCGAGCCAGAGAAACATACTTATAAGGAAGCTGCTCTCTTTTGAAAACGATACTGATATTCTGCTCATAGACCTGGGAGCCGGAACTCACCAGTCCATCCTTGACTTTTTTCTCTTGTCTGGACAAGGCATAGTGGTAACAGCGCCGGCTGTCACGGCCGTGCTTAACGCTTACGTCTTCCTCAAGAATACGGTCTTTAGGATGATGTACACTATCTTCGCGCCCGGAACCAAAGCCTATGATTACCTCGAAAAAGTGAAAAAAGAGGGAAACGGCGGGTACCAGCGGCTCTACATCCCAAAAATCCTCCCGGAAATAAAGCAGATAGATAACGCTTCCTACGAGTCCTTCGTAGACCACCTTAACCGTCTTCACCCCCGTCTCGTCACTAATATGATTGAAAACCCTAAAGATGTGGATGTCGCTATGAAGATACGGCGCTCGTGCGAAGAGTACCTTGGCATAAAGATAGAACATCTGGGTATCATCTATCGTGATTCTCTCCAAGATATTAGTCTCGCATCCCGTCTTCCCATTACTCTTTACAAGCCGAGTTCTGTGCTTTCTCAAGCCATCTACCGCATCGCGGACAAGATCCTCCAATCGGACGAAGTTCGATTCTCCATCACCGATAAGGAAATCAACGAGAGCTTTCTGGAAACGGGCGCGGAAGCGGTTGTTGACTTTGAGAGTAAACTGGAATATATGGAAGACCTGCTCCATTCCGGGGTATTGTCTCACGGCGACCTCATCGAAACAGTTAAAACCCAGCAACTCGAAATTAACAAGCTAAAGAAGGAAAATAATTTCCTGAAAACCAAACTGGCGAAGGCGCTTAAGCAGGGATTTAAGGTTTAGGAGAGTTGGAAAGGCGGAAGGTATCGTCCTGTTGCTCGTTGCCTTTGACCGTCCCCTCCTGTACCAAATACTGCCTAAATATGCGCCACACGACCCTTTCGTATACCGCGGCTTTTGCGACGGAAGGCGGCGGCGGTTCCCACAAGCAACGCCTGCTTTTACGGAACGCCTTCTGCCTTGCGCTCAATACTGCGAGCGCCGCAGCCGCTCTATCCGCTTTACTATGGACGACTGGATAAAACTAAACTTTCCAAAGCGGCGGTACAGACACCTCTTTTTAGATTTTTTGGTACATAAATACGAGCTACACAAACCCTTCGCGTAGCTCGGCTTTTGCGGCGGAAAGCGGCATCCCACAGGCAAGGACGTTTTCACGGAACGCCTTCCGCCTTGTACGCAAGACTGCGCGTACCGCAGCAGTTATTATCAGCGATGTTATGAGCCGCTGATTTACAACATATTTCAGAAGATGGACATTTTTTCCACTTCATCTTAAAAACTCGAAGTTCGTCCTAATTACAAGAACAAGTTGCTCTTTTCGCGGTCTTCCCTTCATAATCTTGTGCAAGTTTACGAGCAGCGCAATCAAAATTATCACAATAATAATCCTGTATTAGACTACCTCTTTCATCAACTGCGGTTTCACATTCTCCATAGTTTGCAGAACCGTAATTTTTCCCAGGACATTTATTATCATCGCAACTTGTCAGTAAAAATCCCATCAAAAGCGCTACACCGAGAATGGTTAAAATGTTCCTCTGTGTTCTCTTATCCATAGTATGGTCTCCTTACATACGAAATCTTTCTGAATTTCGGCGGCGGTTCCCACAGGCGACGCCTGTTTTTACGGAACGCCTTCCGCCTTGCACTCGATACTGCGAGCGCAAGGCCGTTATATCCACGGCGGCGCGCCGCTGTGGACAGTATTCACGAGCTGTTTTTCAGAACCTCCAGTGGACCCCAACATAGGTTTTCTCGCCGGTGGTCCCAAACGACACATGCTTCAAAATAAGGTTCTCTTCCACCGCCTGCGCGTAAGACGAGTCGCTTCCGCTCGCAATATCAACTATCATCCATACGATACCAAAAAGCGATATGCCTCCGCCGACCCAGTAGCACCAATTTAGTAGTGAGTCATCTTCCATTACAGGAGCCATTATCAGCGGGATCAGCATAATACCAATGCCGGTACCTATTACGTAACCTTCTTCTACAGGATAATCCCATGCCCA
>JAIRNA010000078.1 GCA_031258305.1 Treponema sp.
AATAATATCTCCGCGCCTTGTTTCCACCCAGACGGACGAGCTTTCTCTGTGCCGATTGGTCCCATATTACTAAATCCCATAAAACCCAGCCTGTCTCGGTCCCTATGCGTGTCAAATCACCATGCAAATTGATATAAGGTATGTTATTTTCCACATTGCGGTAATCACGGACAACCCACACATTGTAAGCGCCTTCATTTGCAATGGCGAAAAGCATTGCAAAAACCGCCTTTATCTTTTCCAAATAATCTGCATACGACAAATTTCCAAAATCATTTTCAGCTACAGAATACGGTTTTGCCAATTTCCGACTCTGATTCTTGTAGGGATTGTTCTTGTAATCTTTATCCGCGAAATTTTCACGGATGTTATTCAACAAATTGGCGTAGGGTGGAGATGTTAGGATAAAATCAACCGGCTCTCGCAGAATATTCTCAATATTCAAGGCGGAATCTTGAAACAAAATACGCTC
The DNA here is from genome assembly GCA_031258305.1 of Treponema sp. Classification (GTDB taxonomy): domain Bacteria; phylum Spirochaetota; class Spirochaetia; order Treponematales; family Breznakiellaceae; genus JAIRKH01. Next base: position 473 of record JAIRNA010000078.1, read on the forward strand.
ATAGTCGGTATTTTCTATTCCATCCTTTGAGTCTATGCCTTCGCGAAACAATGCAACAAAATCGGCGTTCAATTCTATCCCGTAAGCGCGGCGTTTCAAAATATTCGCCGCGTCCAGAGTCGTTCCGACACCCGCGAAAGGGTCAAAGACAACATCGCCTTCTTTTGAATAAATCTCTATGAAGTGCTTTGCCAGAGAGAAAGGGAAAGCGGCTCCGTGTTTCTTTCTTTTTTGGGTAATTACGCCATTGAAGGTTTGGACGCTCTTGCCATGCAAGGTCCATTGACTACCATTTAGATTGTTGAGTTCACTCACGCCTACTTCCCTCTGAATTCTCGTTCTATCTCACGATTAACATCCCGACGGCGGATATCGGCGCGTTTGTCGAAGGCTTTTTTGCCTTTGCAAAGACCAAGCTCCACCTTCACCCGCCCTTTCTTAAAGTAGAAGGAGAGAGGAATCAGGGTGTAACCTTTTTCTTCGACCTTGCGGCGTATGCGTTTTATCTCGTCACTGTGGAGGAGTAGGCGTTTTTTCCGTTCCGGGTCGTGGTTGAAAACGGAGGAAAACGGGTTTTCTGCCACAATTAAGGAGCAGAGCCATACTTCGCGGGACACGACTTCCGCCCAACTATCGGGGAAGGAGATTCGGCCGTCTCGGAAGGATTTCACCTCTGTCCCTAACAGCTCGACGCCCGCCTCATACCGCTCGTCAACCGTATAATCATGCAGCGCTTTGCGGTTCACCGCGATAATTTTCACCTTATCTGCCATTTTTTCTCCTTTTATATGAAAGAATGGGATTTGGACCGTTTTTCCAGAAGTTTTCTTACCTTTCGGAAAAGGATCATTAGTTTATCAAAACACATGAACGCCTGTCAAGAGGGAATGGTGTGATAAAAGTGTTTTAAAATGAAACACTTATTATGCGGTAGAAGAGGATGGTTATGAGTTTGGGACAGTATTTTCCAACAAAGAAGAAGCTATCCGCGCGGCGTACGGGCTTCTTTTTTCAGCAGGCTGCGCGAACAAAGGCTACGAGATAAAAGGCTTGCATTTTTGTTTGGATCATTATATACTTTATTAGAGTTATTATATAAATGATTTATCCCAACAACCGTACCAGCAATATTGACGTGAAACGGCTGAATCGTAACCGGGTGTTCCGGTACATCAACCGGCACGAGCGTATTTCCAGACCGGAGCTGTCCCAGTCTTTGGGCATAAGCTTCCCCACCATCCTGTTTATCACCAACGAGCTTATCGAAAAGGGGGTCATCCGTGAGGAAGGAGAATTTGAGTCCACCGGCGGGCGCAAGGCCAAAGCGCTTTTGCCCGTTCACGACGCCCGTTTTGCTTTGGGGCTGGACATTACTCTTAACCATATCAGCATAGTACTGACCGACCTGTCCGGAGCGGCGCTTGAGCATATCAGGATGCAAAAACGCTTTGAAAACACCGAAGAATACCGGCAGTTTCTGGCTGAAAGCCTCGTAATATTCAGTCACGATACCGGAGTTCCCAATGAAAAGATACTGGGGGTGGGCATTTCCTTGCCCGGTATTATCGATATGCAGCAAAAGCGACTGAGCCATTCTCATATCTTGAATATTTTTGATGTTCCCTGCGAGGAAATCAGCAAGGATATCCCTTTTCCAGTGGCTTTTACCAACGATGCCAACGCCGCAGCTCTGTCTGAACTGCGAAGCAGGCAAGATTACACTCACGCCCTGTATCTTTCCCTCAGCAACAGCGTGGGCGGCGCCCTGATTTTCCGCAAAGTTCCCAGTTTGGGTGGAAAATGGGACGCAGGTGTGTGGCAAAACGACAATCTTGTCATGGGAGATAATTTCAAGTGCGGTGAAATCGGCCATATGACCCTAATTCCCGGCGGAAAACGGTGCTACTGTGGCAAAAACGGCTGTTTTGATGCCTACTGCAACGCTAAAATCCTTGCCCAGCACTCAGACGGACGGCTGGAACTCTTTTTTAATAGTCTGAAAGAAGGCAATCCGGTTCTTAAAGCCGAATGGGAGAGTTATCTGGACCATCTTGCCGCTCATATCAACAGCCTTCGTATGTTGATGGACTGTAAAGTGATAGTCGGTGGCTATGTGGGAGGCTTTATCGAGCCTTATCTGGGGGATCTGCACCGCCGACTCCGAGATATGGATACTTTTGGCGATGATGGCAACTACGTTGAAGCCTGTACCTACCGACTTGAGGCATCCGCCCTGGGAGCGGCCTTGCTGCATATCGAAGCGTATATCAGCTCAATTTAAAGCAGGATACAATATTTTAAATTTTTTTTCATTTTTTTGAAAATTTTGCTTGACAAGATTTAAAACTTTTGTTATAACTTTATTATACATATTATAAAAGTATAAAAATATGTATTAAACATTACTTTTATGGAGGAAGAAAACTAGTTTTATGAAGACGGTGCTTCTCGCTCTGTCCCTAGCGGCAACCCTGATGGTGGGGTGTTCAAAAAAAGAGGGCGGGACGACTAGCAATGCCACGTATTCGGTGGGCATGACGGTACAGGACCTCTCCAACCAGGTCTGGTCATCGACTTGCGAAGAACTCAAAAAGCTGATTGTCGCCGACGGCGGGACCTTTACCTACCTGGACTGCAAAAGCAATCCTTCGACCCAGATTGGGCAGGTGGAAAATTTCATTTCCAACAATGTGGAAGCCATAATCATTCAAGTCGCGGAAAAAAACGCTCTGGAAGCCGCGCTTGCTCAGGCTCGAGGAAAAGGAATCAAGGTTTTCTGCTGGGATGACAATCTTGAAAATTCCGATATCAACTGGCTTATCGACAATTACCTCTTGGGGAAGATTATCGGGGAGGAAGCGTCAAAATGGATCAACGAGAGGCTTGGTGGCATTGCCGAGGTGGGGATACTGGATTATCCCCAGCTTGAGATTCTCCTTGAACGGGGCAACGGCATTGTGGACGCTATCAAAGAACATGCGCCCGGCGCGAAGATCGTAGCGCAGTCGAGCGCGATTAATCCCACCGAAGACATGGCGAAGACCGAGACTTTCCTGCAAGCGTACCCGAATATGAAGGTGATCGCCTGTATTGGCGGCGGCGGAGCTGTCGGCGCTAACGAGGCTGTCAAATCTTCCGGCAAGCTTACTCACGATTTCGGTATTTTTGCCGCAGACGCTACACCTGAAGAATTGATGGCTATGGCGAATAACGAAGCTATCCGTATGTCGGTTCTAAATACCGGGGACGGCAAAGCCAAGGCGGAAGTAATCTTCGGCCTCTTGAAAAAGCTGCTCAACAATGAGCCGGTGGATCACGTGGTATACCGATCAAACATCCCGGTTACCGACGCTAACTTAAGCCAATACTATACCAAATAAGGGTTGTGTTATGGCGGAAAATTTGCTCGTTTTTAAGAATATAACCAAAACGTATCCTTGGGTTACCGCACTTTCCGATGTAATGGTAGAGATTCGCAAGGGTGAAGCCCATGCCTTGATAGGTGAAAACGGAGCGGGGAAGTCAACGCTGATCAAAACCTGTACCGGAGCGGTCGCTCCAGACAGTGGAAAAATTATCATCAACGGCGTTGAATTTTCCGCCCTGACTCCCAAACTTGCCAAGGAGAACGGTATCGCCGTCATCTACCAGGAATTCAACCTGGTAGGCGAGCTTTCGGTGGCGGAAAACATCTTCCTGGGACGGGCTTTGCGAAAGGGTATCCGTATTGACCGAAGGGCGATGGAAAGAGAAGCCGCCATAATATTTAAGCGGTTCAAAATCAACATCCGACCAGACAGCAAGGTAAAAGACCTTACCGTAGGGTATCAGCAGATTGTGGAGATCGCCAAAGCGGTTTCTCAGAAATCAACCATCTTGATTATGAATGAACCTTCCGCGTCGCTCACGGACCAAGAGGTAGAGGGTATGTTTGGGATTGTGGATCAGCTTAAAGCCCAGGGCGTTACGATTATCTATATTTCCCACCGGCTGGAAGAAATTTTCAGGCTCTGCGACCGAGTAACGATCATGCGGGACGGCTGCTTCATCGAAACGCTCAATACCGCCAATACCAAGGTGAATCATCTGGTAACCGGCATGGTGGGGCGCGAACTGAAAGAAACGTATCCTGCCCGCACATCGCCGGTAAGCGATGATGTCATTCTTGAGGCTAAAAACCTCTGCTGGAACGGACTGCATAACATTTCTTTCAAGCTTCGCAGAGGAGAAGTGTTAGGCCTGGGCGGCCTTATCGGCGCGGGAAGAACCGAACTTGCGGAACTGATATTCAGGTCAAAAACGAAAACCAGCGGAGAAATTCTGATAAAAAACAGCCTTTCTCACTGCAAGACACCTCAAGCCGCCATTAAGCAGGGTATTGCCCTGGCCACCGAAGATCGTAAACATCAGGGAGCCTTGCTCGACATCGACATAAAAGGGAACATCAGCATGGCCATTCTAAACAGAATAGCGGTGCTTTCGGTGATAAATAAGTCAAAAGAGCGGAACATAGCCGAGTCATACAAAACCGATCTCTTGATCAAGACACCGAGTGTTCTTCAAAAAGTCAAAAACCTAAGCGGCTGAAACCAGCAAAAGGTGATAATTGCCAAGTGGCTCGCGACGGCGCCGGACATCATCATATTTGACGAACCTACGCGGGGGATCGACGTGGGCGCCAAATACGAGATTTACAAACTGATAAACAAGCTGGTGGTGTCGGGAAAAACGATGCTACTTATCTCATCGGAAATGGAAGAACTGATGGGTATGGCGGACCGGATTTTGGTTCTTGCTGAAGGCCGCATCACCGGAGAACTGGAGAAAAAAGATTTTAACCAGGAACGGATCATGGCGTTTGCTTCGGAAACAAGTATTAAGGAGGCTATTTTATGAAAAGTCAATTTTTTAATGTGGTGAAAAAGTACGGAATATATCTTGCGCTGATTATTCTGATGATATTTTTCAGCGTGGTAACAGAATCGTTTCTGAAACCGGACAATTTGTTTAATGTTGCTCGGCAGATTTCCATGCTCGGCATTGCGGCGGTGGGCATGGCATTTGTGCTCTTGCTTGGAGGCATAGATCTTTCCATCGGCTCACAAGTTACGCTGGTGAACATTGTTGCCGCCTGGCTCATGGTAAAAGCCGGAATACACCCCTTTTTTGCCTGCTGTCTCTCGCTGATTATGTCAGGAGCGGTGGGCTTTATCAACGGGTGGATCATCGCCAACATCAAAATGCCGCCACTCATCGTAACCCTTGCGTCAATGACTATGCTGGAAGGGCTTGCGTTCATCATCTGTAGCGGCATCCCGATATTCGGCTTTCCCAGAGGCTTTGCCGTTATCGGACAGGGTTACCTGGGGCCGATTCCCGTTCCGGTAATCATAATGGCCGCAGTTTTGGCAATCGGCGCGTTTATTTTAAACGAGACCTTTTTTGGACGCTGGTTTTATGCAGTGGGCGGCAACGAAGAAGCGGCAAATCTTTCGGGTATTAACGTCAAGCTGGTGAAGTACCTGGTATACACATTGTCGGGGCTATTTGCCGGCATAGCTGGGATCGTGATGCTTTCCCGTACAAACTCAGGACAGGCGCTGGCAGGCAAGGGCTTTGAGTTAGATGTACTTACCGCCGTGGTGCTTGGCGGCGTAAGCGTATCAGGCGGCGCAGGGAAAATCTCCAACGTAGTCGCCGGAATTCTCATTCTGGGCGTATTGAGTAACGGAATGGTGTTGATGAACATAACCCAGTATTCGCAGATGCTGATTAAAGGCGCGGTGCTACTCATCGCGGTAGGTTTTGACTGCTACCAAAAACAACGGCAGAAATAAGAAGTAGCATGAACGTTTCGCGTTTATGCTCGATTTTAACTCCGCTAAAAGCGGATTAAGCAAGGAGTGTTTAATGAACGGTAAAATGAAAGTGGCGGTTATGACCGGCATTGGAAAAATGGATTATCTGGAACGTGATATTCCCCTGCCCGGAGATGACGAAGCCCTGGTGAAACTTGAATACGTGGGAATATGCGGCAGCGATATTCACTACTACGAAACAGGCCGCATCGGTGATTATATTGTGAAACCGCCATTTGTGCTGGGACACGAACCAGGCGGCGTTGTGGTTGAAACCGGGGCGAATGTGAAACACCTTAAAGCGGGCGACAGGGTAGCCCTGGAACCGGGCAAAACCTGCGGGAAGTGTGAATTCTGCCGGGAAGGTAAATACAATCTGTGCCCAGATGTTATGTTTTTCGCTACGCCGCCTGTGGATGGCGTGTTTCAGGAGTATGTTTCCCATGAATCGTCGCTGTGTTTTAAGCTACCAGATAGTGTAAGTACGTTAGAGGGGGCGCTTATTGAGCCTTTGGCTGTTGGTTTCCATGCCGCCAATCAGGGAGGCGCTCATGCGGGGCAGACTGCGGCGGTTTTCGGGGCAGGTTGTATCGGACTTGTTTCCATGATGGCCTTGAAAGCCTGCGGCGTTTCCCGGATATACCAGATCGACATAATGCCCAAACGACTGGACAAGGCGCTGGAGCTAGGCGCGGACGGCGTGATCAACTCAAAAGAACGGGACAGCGTTGAAGCGATACTCTCCCTCACCGGCGGACACGGCTGCGACCTTGTGATCGACACATCTGGTGTGGAGGCAGCCTCGTTCGAGGCGGTGCGGATGCTACGCAAGGGCGGCGTTCTCGTCATGGTAGGCTATGGCAAGACCGGCATGGTGAATTTTCCCATAAGCCTTGCCATGGACAAGGAAATTCGGGTCGAAACAGTTTTTCGTTACCGTCATATCTACCCTATGGCAATTGACGCGGTTGCCGACGGTAAAGTGAACCTCAAAGGCATCGTTACCAATATTTTTGAGTTCAGCGATATTCAAAACGCCATGGACAGGAGTGTTGATGATAAGACGAATATTGTAAAATCAGTAGTCAAGATCGCGTAAGTATAAGGAGGGCTAGATGTATAATATCTGTGCCTTAGGTGAATTGTTAATAGACTTTACCCCATCGGGAACGAACGAACAGGGCGTTGCCCTATTCGGGCGAAACCCCGGCGGAGCACCCGCGAATGTACTGGCAATGAACGCCAGGCTTGGCGGCAAAACCGCCTTTATAGGCAAGGTGGGGAACGATGAATTCGGGCGTTTCCTTGAGGCGACCCTCCATGACGCGGGTATTGATACACGTGGTTTAGTGAAGGACCCGGGCTATCTTACGACCCTTGCCTTTGTCCACCTTTCCGAAACGGGGGACCGATCGTTTAGTTTTTACCGTCGGGACGGCGCGGACCTTATGCTTTCCTGGCGGGAGATTGACCGGCGGATCATTGACGATTCAAAAATATTCCACTTCGGCTCTGTTTCCCTGTGCGGTGATCCATGCCGGACCGCGGTCTACGAGGCGGTACGCTATGCCCGTTCCCTGGGGAAGATCATCAGTTACGATCCAAACTACCGGCCTTTTCTGTGGCCCGATAAGAACGAAGCGAAAAATAAGATCCGCAGCCTCATACCTGACGCCGATATTCTAAAAGTTTCCGAGGAAGAAATGTCCCTGCTCACCGGTATTACGGATTTGGAAAAGGGAGCCGCCATTCTTGCGGGAAAAGGTCCCGCCATAGTGCTAATTACCCTGGGGCCGAAAGGGGCATGGTTCCGCTGTGCCGCCGGAAGCGGGAGCCTTCCCACCTACGATGTTAAAACCATTGACACCACCGGCGCCGGGGATGCCTTTCTGGGTGCCGTTCATTTCAGGCTACGGGACAAGAGCCGCCGGGATCTTGGGACTATTTCACGGGAAGAACTCTTGGATATCGTTGACTTTGCCAATGCCGCCGGAAGCCTTACCACCACAAAAAAAGGGGCTATCCCCGCGCTACCTGATTTATCAGAAATCGAAAACTGCCGCGAAAAATTGTGGAAGAATGAACCACCATGCCCTTCAAGGCGGGGTATCTGAAGATTTCTCCTTAAAATCTTTGCGTAACGGTGGAACACATTCCTCGCCCACCAAGCTTTACACCCTAAAGGGCGGGGAATTAAACCCCAAGAGATTAAACACGACAAAAAATTATATGAATTAAAGAAGAAAAATCAAAAACAGTGCATTGTGGATTGCAGGCGGTACCAAAGCTAGGCGCGATTGTAATACAATCGGCTGTTTTTATCTAAAGACAGCACATCTAGTCTTCTATAAGATCACCCGCGTATCAGGTATAATACATCCCCGAAAACCGCGAAAAGCATAAGCCCGCATATAAGCACCACGCCGACCGTTTGAAAAACGGAAATTACTTTCGGATGGATGGGACCTCCTTTGATGATTTCCGCAACGAAAAGTAGAATGAGTCCGCCATCAAGAATGGGGAGAGGGAGGAGATTCATCACACAAAGAGCAATGGAAATGAGACAAAGGAAGTCAGCCATATTGCGGATGCCGACTCCGAAGCTCTCGGTGAAACCTGCGGCCGCGACATCGCCTAGCATATACGTGATGCGTACAGGCCCCGACACCGCTTTTGTGAGGTCAATACCCTTGAAAAGGAGGGCGAGGCTCTTAATCGAGACGGCGAGCGTTTTCCACATCTCCTGACCGCCCTTAGCAAGGGCCGCGAAGAGGGAAAGCCTCGGCGTATGGTATTGAAGGCTTTGGAAACTTATACCCATATCCGCGCTGGTATCGGTGTAAAATGGCGTGAGGTTTGTCCACAAAGTCTCGCTTCCACGTTCAAATTCAATGGAAAGAGTTTTTGGCTTCTCCTGTAGAATAGGAATGAGAGCGACCGAGTACTCGATGTTCTTGCCGTTTACCTTTAAAAGACGGTCGCCAGCCTGCAAACCGGCGCTCTCAGCGGCTCCCCCTTTAGTCATTTCGCTTATGATAGGCTCCGCCCAATAATAGACGCCGATTTTCCCCGCGCCTGTTTCCTTGTCGAGACTCGGCGTAATGGTCAATTCTTGCATCGCGCCGTTTCGCTCGACCGTGAGACGGAGGTCTTGCTCCGGATGAACTGCGATACTTTCCTGTATATCACTGTATGTGGCGATAGGAGTACCATTGATATCAACAATGCGGTCCCCGCTTTTCAAACCTGCGTTATCCGCGGGGTAACGCTCCGACGGATTTACCGCAGACGCGAGAACGATGCGGTTTTCCATAGTGTTCACTTCAAATCCCATGCCCCAAATCACGGAAAGCACGATACCGGCGAATAAAAGATTAAAAAATGGGCCTGCAAAAGCCACAACGATGCGCCGCCAGGGTTTTACTCCGAAAAAGGTGCCCGGTGTCGACTCTATGCGGTTCCGATTGTTGTCAAAAGCTTCTTGAAATTCGTTTTCCCCACGCATTTTACAGTAACCACCCAAGGGAAACATACCGATACGGTATTCTACCGCCCCGATTTTCTTTTTAAGAATCGGTTTACCCCATCCTATAGAAAAAGCTTCCACGTCTATGCCGACGAGCATCGCCGCGAGAAAGTGTCCCAATTCGTGAACAAGCACTACGATTCCAAGCCCTATAAGTCCTAGAAAAATTTTTAATAGCAACATACATGTAATATAATATAAAACACAAAAAAAGGATATACAGCAAAGAGGAATCGCCGTTAGATCAGTCGCTAGATTGGCGGTTGATCATTTAAATTAAAAATTATTCAAAAGCTAACTTTACTTTTTTATTTATTTGTATTAAAATAATAAAAACATCCGTATATTGGGGATGCAATTTTTATAGGTGACTAAAGAGGAGTGTTTATGAAACGTTTTGTTTTTTTTCTCTTGGTAGGCGGTGTTACAGCAACATTGTTCGCGCAGATTGACTTACCGGAACATGATTTTGCGGTTGGTTCATGGTCCTTCATCGGAGACCGTGTTTATCAGACAGACGACAGAGAAGCGCTGGCAAAGACGAATCTCAAGATTCCGCAGAGTGGCGCTATGCTTTACGAATTTGACGTTCGTTACGAAGGCGGCGCCGAAGACGGACATGGTGGATTCGGCATCCACCTGTTCGCGGACCGGGCGACCAAAGAACCATCCTGGGGCGTGGGTAAGTCGTGGCTCATATGGCTCAATTATGATGATGATCCAGTCAAAGGTTCCAAAATACCGGTCGGTTTGAGTGGACAAGTCTACCGCTCCACAAGCAATGCCGCTATGGAACTCGTGCACAGCGTAGACCTTAACGATTACCAGAGCTTCCTGACGAGAGACTTCCTTAATGACCCCATTCATATCAAGATTTACGCAAACGGCGATACAGGCGAAGTACGCATCTACGATCCCACAGAAGAAGGCAAATACTATGGTTTTACCATTGACAAAAAATACCTTCCCCTCAAGGGCGATTGGATGGCAGTCCGCACTAACTGCGCGAAATTTTCCTTCGCCATAAGTGAATAATACTGTAGAAAATCACTGACCGCACAGACAAGCCGCCGAATTTTTGCTTAAAAAATGTCAATGCTCGTATAGTTGTCGGTGCGGGGAGTGTGGACGATGAAGCGTACCGCTCATCCTGACAAGCAATGAATGGTAAATACGCGGAGGAAGTGTGAAACGTTTCCTGACTTGTGTTTTTTTGATTGTTTTTGTCCTTATGTCGGGACCATATTCTATGGCGCAAACAGTCGGACCGCAATTTCCTGCGGCCGGACATAAAGGCGCTGTTAATGCGATGGTGAATCATGGTAAAACGATTTTAAGCGTGGGCGAAGACGGATTCCTGCAAAAATGGGATGCGGACTCTGGTATTGCGAAAGAACGATTTCAAATAAGCGCTTTGCCGTTGAAGGCTATGGTCGCACGCCCGGGGAAAACAGAAATTGCCGTTATAGAAAGCGACGGGAAACAAAACCGCGTGTCCGTATGGGATTTTTCCAGAAAATCTAAACTGTTCAGCGTAAATTTTCAGGCAAGACCGAATTTCATCGGCTATTCGGCCGTCGGTACTTTCCTTTTTGTCGCCCCATCTGATAAGATAGAATTGCTTTGTCTCGATGGTGTAAGCGGTGAGGTCGTCCGCATCATAGACGCGGTTGATATAGTGAATCTTGTTGCAACTGGAAAATCCGAACGCAGCGCGGTTCTCTATCAGAATTCCGGGATTATTTCTTATTGGGATATGGAAAAGGGGATAAAAATTCAAGAGAAAAGAACCATCCCGAACCTCCGTCACCCGATTCTGGTAGGCAATAATCGTTTTCTTTGCGGCATAAGCGCGGATACTAGCGCTCCGGGCTTTTTTGTTATCGATGCAGTATCAGGCGACATGCTCGACCGTAATTCCACTCTTACCGAAGGACGCCTCTATCAGCTCAACCCGGAAAGTTCCGAATTCATCTGTGTCTCGTTACAAACGAAAGAGTCTTCGAACGAAAAGACCGGGTCGTATGGACTATCGCAAATCTACCATTTTTCTGTGGATACCAAAGGTACATTAATATTTAAAAAACAGAGCCAACTGGATTGGCAGGTACTATGCGCTCTCGTTACGGAAAATTCCCTGTTTTTTGGAACAGAAAACGGAAATTTGTGGGCAGGAACGCAGAAATTCGCCATGCTACAGACTAAAGAACATCGCCGAATATATTCGGCGGCCGTATCGGAAGACGGCGTCATGCTGATAATCGCACAGGGAAAGCTCGGTATGTTGCCCGTTGATTTTCACGATATAACGGACATTTCCTTTACGGACATGCCTTACACGAATATTACTGCCGCGAGAAAAGGGTTTGTGCTTTGGCAAGAGGACGAGGGGAAAATTCCACCGGTCTTTAGTTCTATAGGCTCGCATGACGTTGTATTGAAACGTCCAGACGTGCGATTCCCATTGCGCTCGGTTTCCACCTTGGAAGACAAGGCGCTCCTTTTGGATGCGGTGGGGAATATCAGTGTCGTTTCTCTCAAGACGGGCGCTAATAGTTTTTCGTTTTCATCAGCGGGCGCTATGGATGCAGTTCTCCTTGATGAAAAGAATATTTTGATAGGACGTGGAGACGTATCTGGCGTTGCTCCTTTTCTCAAGGTCAATATTCAGACAGGTGAAACCGTGCCGATAGCCTTCCCTGCTTCCGTAGGTATCAAAGTCTACAAGGGTAAAAGCGGTGCGTTGTTTGGTGCGGTTATCGCAAAAGATGAAAATGGTCCCAAAACCGTCATCGTAAAACTCGACTTATCGAATTCAAAAGCCTCGTTCGCGGCCGCCGAATATCCAGGCGAACATCTTGACGTGTCGTTTGCAGAAACATCCGACGTCATTACCGTGACGGTTGGAAAAGAAGGCGTCATCCGCTTTGAAATTTCTCTTGACGGCGTTTCTTCTGTTTTCGAGACTCTAGAGCAGGGCTCTGGCTTTCCGACGAGCCTCATCGATGCGGGTAATTTCTTGCTTTCTATTGACGCCGAAGGATTACTCGCATGGCATGACCCTCGGAGCGGAAGCTTGCTCGCCCAACTTTTTCTATTTGAGGACGGATGGGCGGTCGAGGAAAATAAAGGTGCAAAAAGCCCGCCCACGACGTTTAACGCGGTGGAGACGGTTGAACAGGAAGCAGATATTTTCTGATACGGGTGATACAGGTTTTGCTAATAATGCCTAGACTTTCTTTCTAAAATCATTTAGAATTACCGTGAGGTATATATGTCTATAGAAAAGATAGAAAACAATGAAAGATTAGCCTTGATTCGCCACTCAGTGAGCCATGTGATGGCGCAAGCCGTTACCAGATTATTTCCGGGGACCAAAGTCGCCATTGGGCCTTCAATAGAAAACGGCTTTTATTACGATTTTCAGCTTTCTACTCCTATTACGGTGGAAGATTTGCCTAATATAGAAGCCGAGATGAAAAAAATTATCGATAATAAACAAGATTTTGTGAAAATCGTTTTGACCCGTGAAGATGCGTTGAAACGCTTCACGGCTGAACCGTTCAAGACCGAACTCATTAACAATTTATCTGCTGACGTGGAAATTTCCGTTTACGAACAGAGGAATGTTCATGGTGAAACCGAGTGGGCTGACTTGTGCCGCGGTCCCCATGTCGCCAATACCCGTGAAATCAATAGCGCAGCATTCAAACTACAGAGTATCGCGGGCGCTTACTGGTGTGGGGATGAAAATCGTCCTATGCTCACCCGCATTTATGGCACCGCATGGGAGACGCCAAAGAATTTGAAGGCGTATCTGGCGTTTTTGGAGGAAGTGGAAAAGCGAGACCACCGCAGGGTTGGCAAGGAACTCGACCTTTACTCAATCCACGAAGAGGCAGGCGCTGGACTGATCTACTGGCATCCTAATGGTGGGCGTATGCGGGTGGTAATCGAAGATTTCTGGCGCAAGGAACACTACCGCAATGGCTATGAAATTCTGTATACGCCGCACATTGGCAAAAGCTGGCTCTGGGAAACATCAGGACATCTCGGCTTTTACAAGGGTAATATGTATTCGCCTATGGAGATTGATAAGCAGGATTATATCATCAAACCGATGAATTGCCCATTTCACATACTCATTTACAAAAACAAAGGGCGCAGTTACCGTGATTTGCCGCTCCGTTGGGCGGAACTCGGCACGGTCTACCGGTATGAGCGGAGCGGCGTTTTGCATGGACTGCTCCGTGTCAGAGGTTTTACCCAAGACGACGCCCATATCTTTTGTACGCCCGAACAAATGGAAGACGAAATCCTTGAAGTATTACGTTTCAGCCTCAATATTTGGAAAATTTTCGGATTCAATGATATAAAGGCGTACTTGGCTACTAAACCCGTGGATTCGGTGGGCGATCAGGCGCAATGGGACGCGGCTCTCGAAAGTCTCCGCAAGGCGGTTGAGCGAGAGAGACTTCCTTATGAAATTGACGAAGGCGGCGGCGCGTTCTATGGACCGAAAATTGACCTGAAAATCAAGGACGCGCTGGGACGTGAGTGGCAAATGACCACGATTCAGTTCGATTTCAATGAGCCTGAGCGTTTCGATATGGTTTACATTGACGCGAACGGCGAAAAGAAGCGTCCTTATATGGTTCATCGCGCTTTACTCGGCTCGCTTGAGCGGTTTTTCGGTGTGTTAATCGAACATTTCGGCGGCGCGTTTCCGGTGTGGATTGCGCCGGAACAGGCCGTGGTCATTCCTGTTGCTGAAAATTTCAATGCTTACGCGAGAAATGTCGCCGCGACGCTCAAGGCACGAGACATCCGAGTATCAGAAGAGCTGGATAATAGCCGATTGAATGCCAAAATCCGTTCCTGCCAGACACGCAAAATCCCGTATATGCTCGTGGTTGGGCAAAAAGAGGCTGCTGAGGGCACCGTTTCCATCCGCATGAGAGATGGAAAACAGATGCCACCTATGACGATTGAATCTTTCGCAGATTACGTGGAAGAAAAAGTAAGAAAGAATAGCCTGGAACTGTAAAAGTTGATTTGACTACATTTCAAATTTTTTAGTTTTAACTCCTAATTCTGATTCTTTTATGAAGTGATTTGAAGAGACTACTTGAATTCATCATGGCTGGCGACAGTCTCGAAACTAATAGGGAGGATTTTATGCGTATAAGATTCAAAATAATTCTGGTTGTATTGCCGCTCATTGTTATAACGTTGATTTTGGTTCAATCTGCATCATATATTGCCGCGGTGAACGGTGTAAACCGCATTGCCGAGCGTTTCTTTAGTTTCAAGATGGCGGAAGTGCAAAAATATGCGGAGAATCAGTGGTTACTGCTTGTTGAAAATGGCTATGCGGGCAGAGCCGATATGGTGGAAGCGGCCAAAAACGCAGTTGAAATTTACGCAAAAAGCGTCGTCACCAGCAAAACAGAAATCATTTTAGCCCTTGACGAATCGGGAAATACGGTTATGCGGACCGATGATGCCTTCTCAGCGTTAGACGAGGAAAAAGACAGCATCCTTGACTTGCTTCATCAGGAAAACAGCGGTGTTATGAGCGCCACTCTAGGAGGGCGGGAGCGGGTATTCCACGCCTTTTACTTTGTTCCCTTCGGCTGGTATGTGCTTTTGACTGAGGAAAAAGTAACGTTTTATCGTGACTCAGACAGAATTGCTATGCAAACCATCTTTGTCACCTTTGCATCCGCGGCGCTTGCGGTTGTTTTACTTGTCATTTTTTCAAGTATGCTCACGAAACCACTCGCCAAAGTGATAGCGGGCATGGATAATATCATAAAAAGCGGCGATATGAGCGAAAGGGTGGAGGTGATTTACCGTGACGAAACAGGCGCGCTTGCGCGGACATTCAACATGATGACTGCGGGCTTGGAAACCGCCTATCGGCAAATCAAGAAACACGCCTTTGATGCGGTTATGTCGCAGAAAAAGGAACAGCGTATTCGGCAAATTTTCCAAAAATACGTGCCGAAAGACTTGATTGACAAGTTTTTCGCATCTCCGGAGTCTATGCTCGTGGGTGAAAACCGCGATTTGTCGATTCTTTTCTCCGATATTCGGGGTTTTACCACGATATCTGAAAGTATGAAGCCTGATGAGTTAGTTAATTCCTTGAACCGTTATTTCTCCGGGCAGGTTGATATTATTATGAACCGTAACGGCATCATTGACAAATATATCGGGGACGCGATTATGGCGTTCTGGGGCGCTCCTGTGAAACATGAGGATGACGCGGCGCAGTCAGTTTTAGCGGCTCTCGATATGATAGACAGCTTGAAAACTTTTAATGAAAAGCAGAAGGAACTGGGTAAGCCTGAGTTCCGCATCGGTGTGGGCATAAACTACGGCACGGTGACTGTCGGCAACATCGGTAGTGAGCGGAAAATGGACTACACGGTCATCGGCGACTCGGTCAATCTTGCGTCTCGTTTGGAAGGGCTTACTAAGATGTACCACGCGGAACTGCTGATTTCAGAGTCGCTCTATAATGAAATTCGGCTCCATTTGCAGGAATTACGGCTCTCCGTGAGGCTTCTGGACACTGTGGCGGTGAAGGGTAAGACAAAAGGTGTAAAAATTTTCACCCTTAAACGTGATACGGATGACAATGAGAAAAAAGCCTGGACCGCCCATAACCAAGGTATGAAGCTTTACTACCACAGGTCTTTTACGGAGGCGGCTTCCTGTTTCCGTGAGGCGCTTGCCCTCCTCCCGGACGACTTCAATGCGAAAAACTTGCTCACCCGCGTGGAAACGTACGCGAAGAATCCGCCGCCGGATAACTGGGACGGGGTAGAGGTGATGCACTCTAAATAACGGAATGGTACTCTTGGCGTGTTTAATCGACAAAGTTTTGGAAAATCTCCGTATTTTTTGAACGTAAAGGATACATACATCTGCATCTTATGAAAAACAGTCGAGGACTTGAAAACAAAGCTTTTGAATAGTATAATACGTAAAATGCGCGGATGTAAATTTCCGCAGTTTATCAATGGGGGGAAAATGCTCATATCACTTGAGGCGATTCCACGTAGCCGAGAGTCGCTTGAAGAAGCGGCAAAAACGGTCCATGACTTCACCGAGCTAAACATCGTTAACGTGCCAGACTTGGTGAGATTTCCATTACGTTCATGGGAAGCGTGCGGTATCTTGTCGGCAAAAACGGCGCACGCCTGCATACCTCATGTCAGAGCTATAGATTTCGCGTTGGACAGCCCTTTTCCTTTCATTGAATTTTTTCGTAAACATAGTATAAACCGTGTTCTCGTTATTGCCGGAGACGCACCGAAGAACAGCAGCGAACGCGTGATTTTTCCCACGCAAACGGTTCCCTTTATCAAGAAACTGAAACAAGAGATGCCCGAACTGAAAATCTACGCGGCTTTTGATCCTTACCGTTCCAACATTCGCTATGAGATTGACTACTTGAAGGCAAAGGAAGACGCGGGCGCGGAAGGTTTTATGAGTCAGCCGTTTTTTGATACCAGACTCCTTGAGATTTACGCGGAGTATCTTGAGGGAAAGAGCGTGTTTTGGGGTGTGTCGCCTATACTTTCGGAGCAGAGCCGCCTGTACTGGGAATCGCAGAATCGCGCTGTTTTCCCCAAACGGTTTTCTCCAACTATGGAGTGGAACGTCAACTTTGGCAGACGAGTTATTGAATTCTGTGAGACCTGCGGATTCAACCTTTACCTTATGCCTATAAAAGTTGACATCCGTGCATATCTGTCTGGGCTTTTCCTAAAATCGGCGTCCACGGCCTAAACGCCGCTGTATTACAAAAAATTAAAAAAAATTTGACTTCTTATGAGTTTTAGATTACTATTACAAAAAGTAAGGAGAACAAGTGACAAAGAGAGATTTTCCCAAAATCCATTTTTACGACCAAGATTTTGTCGATATTTACGATAAGACATGGGCTTGGATGCAAGATTGTTGGAAAGCTGTTGATGAAAAAAGTATTGATATTGGAGGAGATAAACCTACCGGTCGCCCTATAGGGGGGAAATTTTTTTCTTATCATAAAGACGCGGTTGTTCTACAGACAGACGCCATTTTTTCGTCTTTCTCTCTGGTATATTCAAATAGAATCTATCAGGCGCATCCGACTCTCAACATATTCTACGACCGGCAAGAGGAAAACGGGGCTATTCGTTCCGCCTACACTACAGATACCGGCCTGCCTATCCTCAAAGAGGACAACCCAGAAGGGGTTGGTATGCCAATTTTTTCGTGGGCGGAATACAATCTTTACCACAAATCCGCTAACAAGAAGCGGATAAGGGACATTTTGCCTAAACTACACAGTTACAATCTCTGGATCGACTCTCGATTCAAGCGCCCTAACGGTCTCTATGCAACACCTGTTTCCGCAACCGGTATGGTCAACGCCCCGCGTGAGGGTACCGTATACCCTATTGACTTCAACTCGATGATGGCAATCAACGTCCTCTTTATGTCCGCTTTAGCCGAAATCCTCAACGACAAAGAAGCGAGCTTTCAATACAAGAAACAGTATTTCGCTCTTAAAACACAGATAAACGCCCTTATGTGGGACAGTGAAGACGGTTTTTACTATGACATCGACGAGAACGAGAAAAAAGTAAAGGTGAGAACCCTTGCCACTTATTGGACTATGCTCGCGGAAATCCCCAACGAGGATAAGGCGGAATGTCTCATCGACAAGCTCATAGACCCTGAATGTTTCGGAACGCCTCACCCCTTCCCGTCCCTGGCAAAGAACGAGCCGACATTTGACGAGAATGGCGGGGGTTACCGCGGTTCTGTATTTTCCCATCTCAACTTCATAGTAATCAAAGCCTTGGAGCGCTATCAGCGGTGGGATATTGCCCGCGAATGTGCGATACGGCATCTCTACTTTATATTAGATTCGATATCGCTCGACCCACGCCACATCGGTTTATGGGAAGCATACCGTCCCTTGAAGGAAGGTCCTGCCGTTTGGGCGGAAAGACCTGATTTTCCGCGTTCACAGTACCTCTCCTTTGCGGCGCTTTCCACCATCTGTCTTATGATAGAGAATGTCGTGGGGCTTTTCATATCTCTACCCCGCAAAACCGTGGATTGGGTCATTCCCAATATGGACATTATGGGTATTGAAAACCTTTCCCTTAAGCGAAATTTGATAACTATCCTTTCCAACAAAAGCGGGCGCGGATGGGAGATTCATATGGAAAGTGAAAAGCTCTATTATTTTACTATCAACATTCTCGGCAAAAAGAAAAAGACTCTCCCCATTCCTTCAGGTAAATGTTCTATGCTTATCGACAAATTGTGAAGAGGATATGCCATTTACTCGGGATGAAGGTTTAACACCCCGCTCCTAGAGATGATTTTAATAGACTTGTTTAACAACCACAGTGAAGCTATAATGATGGCATGGGAAATAAGAAATGGCTGTAGCGGATTACGGCAAACCGACTCAA
>JAIRNA010000081.1 GCA_031258305.1 Treponema sp.
TACACACAATCAGGAAATGAAAGAATATATAATAAGTAAAAATCTGCAATGGGCATAAAGGCAGGATTTACGTCGCATAACAGGACTGTTTACGCTGCGCCCACAGTAGCGGGCTTGGTTTTCCGTTCGCTAGGTCATTCCGCTACGCTCCATTCCCACGCTCACTCCAGACACATGTGGGCGGCACCGAAAAGAGCCCGCATAAGACCTTTGTCGAGAATCCCGCTTAGTACGCAAGGACCTTCGTTCTTCAAAAGACTAGCGTATACACAAAATCGTTGTCGTTCTCGTTAGT
Organism: Treponema sp.; assembly: GCA_031258305.1. Taxonomy (GTDB): domain Bacteria; phylum Spirochaetota; class Spirochaetia; order Treponematales; family Breznakiellaceae; genus JAIRKH01. The sequence continues at coordinate 296 of JAIRNA010000081.1, forward strand.
AACTTTTGGTTTCTTCAGAGAATTATTTGGTAATCAACATCTTTCCTCCTCCACCAAAAAGATGTCGTTTCTCCGTAATCTTGAATATTTATCTCGTTTCATGCTACATTTTTCCCTATGAAAATTATGAAAATAAGGAATCGTTACGCGCCAAGCCCCACCGGATTACAACATATAGGCGGGGTGCGGACAGCGTTATTCAATTATCTTTTCGCAAAGTCCCAAGGCGGCACATTCGTCTTGCGGCTAGAAGACACGGACCGCACACGGTTTGACCCAGCTTTCGTTCAAAACCTATTCGATACGTTTCAGTGGCTTGGTTTTCGTTGGGACGAAGGTCCCGACTTAGGTGGATATTGCGCTCCCTATATTCAATCGGAACGCACCGCGTTTTACCAAAAAGCCGCTCAGGAATTGCTTGACAAAGGCAAAGCCTACTATTGCTTCTGTTCAGCGGAAAGGCTCGAAAATCTGAGAAATGAACGAGAATCCGCCCATTCGGGCGAAACAGGTTATGACAGACATTGCCGCGCTATTCCCAAGGACTCTGCCGAGTCCCGAGTAAAAGCGGGCGAGCCTCACGTCGTCAGGTTGAAAATCCCTCTGGGGCAATGCACCCATTTCCACGACCACCTTTTAGGCCGCATAGAATGGAAGAACGAGGATGTGAACCCTGACCCGATTCTGCTCAAATCAGACGGTTTTCCCACGTATCACCTGGCGAATGTGGTCGACGACCACCTTATGGGCATAACGTATGTACTTCGCGCCCAAGAGTGGCTTCCCTCAACACCGCTTCACACGATAATTTACGAAAGCTTCGGCTGGGAGCCGCCGAAATTTTGCCACCTACCTATGGTTATGGGGAGCGATGGCAAGAAGTTGAGCAAACGGCACGGCGCAACCAGTGTCGACGAGTTTCGTCGGCAGGGTTATCTGCCCGAAGCGCTGGTGAATTACATAGCGCTATTGGGAGCTTCCTATGAAGAAGGCAAGGACGTTTACACGCTTGAGGAGCTTGTCTCTTTGTTCAGTCTTGACAAACTCAACAAAGCGCCTGCTGTTTTTGATTATAAGAAGCTCGACTGGTTCAATGGGTTGTATATCAGGGCAAAAAGCAATGAGGAGCTTGCGGAGCTTGCTTTGCCTTATTGCGCGGGGTTAATAAAGGAAAATATGCCGCTCTTCATCGGCGCGATGGCCCTTATAAAAGAAAGAATCTCTTTTTTGTCGGAGATCCCTGCAAAAATCGCCTATTTGTTTGAAGAGCCGCCCTTGCCTGAACCGTCGGGATTCTTCCCGAAAAAGGTGGGTCTTGCCGAAACCGTGAGACTACTGGAATTGGGCAAACCTCTTGCGTCCACCTTATGCCGTTGCCGAAAAAGCGAAGAAGAGGCGGAAGTTTTCAGTAAAGAAGAGGCGGCAAGGGTCGCGGCCCTTGCTGGCGTAAAGCTCGGGGACCTGATGATGCCTCTCCGCGTGGCGATTACTGGAGCGCGGATGAGTCCGCCACTTTTCGGTAGCCTCCGCTTGCTTGGCGAAGAAAAGGCGCTTGCACGGGTGGAGAAGTCACTGACCATGTTGAAGGCGGCCCTATGCGGATAAGTATCTATACGGATGGCGGGTGTCACGGAAACCCAGGACCTGGCGGATGGGCTTATGTCATACTCGACGAATCTACGCGGATAGTTGCGGAAAAGTCCGGCGGGGAAAGAAACACGACAAACAACCGCATGGAACTTCTCGCTGTAATAAACGCCTTGGAAGCAGTGGTCGCTATGAGCGCCGATGGCTACGCTGATGATGTTGTCGTAGATTCTGTTGTTTTCACGGACTCGCAATATGTCCGTCAAGGGATAACTTCATGGATACATACATGGAAAAGAAACGGCTGGGTTACAGCCGCCAAGACACCGGTAAAAAACAAAGACCTTTGGCAACGCTTGGACGGCTTTTCACTTTCTGTCAAATGGATATGGGTACGTGGGCACGCGGGCAATATTTTCAATGAAAGATGCGACGCGATGACCCAGTCAGCCATTACTTCACTTCTTTAAGCGCACCCTTGATGGTGAGAATGTCGTTGACAAACTCGGTGTCAAGCGAGCCTGTGTAATGGCGTGTTGCGTTTTCGCTGAACACGTTAGGCGTAAACGTCGCCTTTGCCCAGTCGAAGTCGCCCATATCGGACGATGCGGAGCCTGTTTTAGAGAACTCCGGCTTCAGAGTAAACGTGTGCTGGTCTTCCGTTGAACAGACGCCGCGGGCGACTTTACAGGCTGTGGTTACGTCTATCTTACCCGCCGCATCGGTCGTAATTTCATACGCGGAATCGCGGTGAACATAACGGATGGTCAGCTCTTTGCCGTTTGCCGTTACGGACAAATGGTCGTTGGCGCGAACGCTGTCAGGCGAGACCGGGTAAAGAAACAGTCCGCGCAATCCTGACGGCAGGGTGTACCCTGTGTATTTTGCCGCGTTGGACGGAATGTCGTAGGTGACGGCCAGGTCGAAACGACTGGTAGACTGGGCTTTGCTGGCGCCGGTAGCCCCGTTCTCTCCTGGCGCGGATGGGTCGAAGGCGTCTTTTACATTCGTGCCTCCCGCGCTCCAATTAAAATAATTCCCGTTGTCCGGACCGACAACGTTCATCCGATAATCTATCTTCACTGAACGCCCGCATCCGGAAAGACTGAACAGAACTATCACGCAAAGAAATGGAATTGTCTTTTTCATAAAATCCTCCATACCTTTTATTATACATATCTTTAAAGATTATACAATAGGGAAAAGAAATATTGTTATGCAATATCGCCAATATTTTTCTCAAAAAAACGTCAAAACCTCTTGCATAAAAATGCGATACTATATATAATATGTTTAATTGAGAAACAGCGGTAAAAAATGCCACATATTGTAGGCATTAATAACGGCATTTCTTTATAAGACAAAGACTTGGAGGAGAAGCGATGCGGTGTCCGAATTGCGGCAGTCTTGACGATAAGGTGACGAACTCGCGCACACTGGCGGCCGGGGATGCAGTGCGCCGTCGGCGGGAGTGTTTGAGTTGTGGGTTTAGGTTTACCAGTTATGAAAGAATCGATGTAAAGCCATTTATGGTGATTAAGAAGGACGGCAGGCGCGAGCCTTTTGATCGGAATAAAATCGAGCGCGGGGTTCAGCGGTCCGTGGAAAAGCGTCCTGTGTCTCAAATGAGCGTTGAACGTCTGGTGAACGAGATAGAAGACGCGACCGCGATGATGGGCAAGGCAAGCAATGAGATAACAGCAAGCGCCATAGGCGACCTGGTGCTGGAAAAGTTGAACGATATCGACAAAGTCGCCTACATCCGCTTCGCTTCCGTGTACCGCCGCTTTGAAACCATAGACGAATTTGTCGGTGAAATACAGAAATTAGGGGGAAATAGGGAGCGGGAATGAGGGGAGCGTTGTCAGAAAGTTTATCAATTCGGCATCCCAATTCTCAATAGCCTACTCCCAATTCCCTTGATGAGAGGAGAAAATGATAAAGTATGTGGTAAAGCGGTCTAAGGAAATTGAAACCTACGACCGCGATAAAATAAAGAATGCCGTAACCAAGGCGTTTGTGGCAGTGTGTGGAAAATCCGCCGACAAAAGCGTGAGTAAAATCGAGTCGATTACCACCCGCGTCGAAGAAATGATTGGTGAAATGATGGCGTCTCGTCACCCGGATTCGATCCCAGCCATTGAGGAAATCCAAGATTTGGTTGAAAACGCCCTCATAGAGGCAAAAGAAGTCGCGGTGGCAAAGGCGTACATCCTTTACCGTGCTAAACACGAGGCAATACGGGATGTAAAGCAGCTTATGTTGGATATTGATTCTACGATGGACGGCTATTTGCGGCAGGAAGACTGGCGGGTCAATGAAAACGCCAACGTCAATTATTCGCTGGGCGGACTGATTCTGCACAATTCCGGTACCATCACCGCGAATTATTGGCTTAAAAACGTATACACGACGGAAATAGCGAACGCGCACCGCAATGCGGATTTTCACATTCACGATCTATCTATGTTTTCCGGCTACTGTGCCGGCTGGTCCCTGCGGCAACTCATCGCCGAGGGGCTGGGCGGCGTCGCGGACAAAATCACCAGCAAGCCTGCAAAACACCTTTCAACCCTGATGCAACAGGCGGTCAACTTTCTGGGCTGTCTCCAGAATGAGTGGGCGGGCGCACAGGCTTTCTCATCTTTTGATACCTACATCGCGCCTTTTGTGCGCGCCGATAACTTGAAGGATAAGGAAGTAAAGCAGTGCCTGCAAAGCTTCGTATTCGGGGTGAATACGCCGAGTAGGTGGGGGAGTCAGGCGCCGTTTACCAATATCACGATGGATTGGACCTGTCCTGATGACCTCAAGGACAAAAAAGCGGTCGTGGGCGGCAAAGAAATGGACTTCACGTACGGAGACTGTAAGTCGGAAATGGACCGCGTGAACCGACTGTTCATTGAGCTTATGCTTGAGGGGGATGCAGAAGGGCGGGGTTTCCAATACCCCATCCCGACCTACAACATCACCAGGGACTTTGACTGGGACAGTGAAAATGCCCGTATGCTCTTCGAAATGACCGCCCGCTATGGCACCCCGTATTTCCAGAATTTTGTCAACTCGGACCTAAATCCGGGGGATGTACGGAGTATGTGTTGCAGATTGCAATTAGACAAACGGGAACTCCGCAAGCGCGGGGGCGGACTTTTCGGATCAGACGAATTCACCGGTTCTATCGGCGTTGTTACCATTAACCTGCCGCGTATCGGTTATCTTGCCAAAAACGAGAAGGATTTTTACAAACGCCTTGAGGATTTGATGAATCTGGCAAAAGAAAGCCTTTCCATTAAACGAAAAGCGGTGAACAGGCTTTTGGAAGGCGGACTCTTCCCTTATACCAAGCGTTACTTGAAGACCCTTGACAATCATTTCAACACCATCGGACTTGTGGGCATGAACGAGTGTCTGCAAAACTTTTTAGGGGAGGACGTTACCATTAACACGGAAAAAGGTCGGACCTTTGCCCGTACTGTGCTTGACTTTATGCGGAACAAACTGGCGGACTTTCAGGAGAAAACGGGCGAACTTTTCAACCTTGAGGCGACTCCCGCAGAGTCAACATCGTACCGTCTTGCCAAGCACGACAAGGAACGGTTTCCAAAAATCATCACCGCGGGAGCGGACGATCCTTACTACACAAATTCCACGCAACTGCCCGTCATGCTCACCGAGGATGTTTTTGACGCGCTCGATTTGCAGGAGTCTCTGCAAACAGCCTACACCGGCGGCACGGTGTTCCACGCCTTTTTGGGCGAGGCTATTGAAAATTGGCAAACGTGCCGCGATTTGGTTAAAACCATTGCCAACAACTACCGCATCCCGTATTACACCATTTCCCCGACTTTCTCTGTATGTCCTATACACGGCTATTTGAAGGGCGAGCATTTTATCTGCCCGCGCTGTAAGGTAGAAAAAGAGGCGGTTCTGCGTGAGCGGATTGCCGACTTGGAGAAGGAACGGGTGGAAGCCTTAAACGTGCGGCGGTTGGAAAAGGCAGGGTAATATTGGGGGTTAAGGGTTAGGAAGGTGGATTTGTTGTTATTACATGTTGTGTGAAGCGTGTGTGTTTCGGTTACTGACAAGAATCTACCCTCTTATAGAAAAATTTCCCTTACATCCCCTCTCATATAGGAGGATATAATGAGAACTATCGAAGAAATCGATAAAGATTTGGTTGAGGCGAGGGAGTCTCTCGCCCATGTGGAAGGTGGACCCGCGGAGGTTTACAGCCGTATCGTGGGTTATTACCGGTCGGTGCGGAACTGGAACAAAGGGAAGCGTGAGGAATACGGCGAGCGGAAGCTCTACGAGATTTCTGATGAGGAAATAGCGGAAAAAGCGGCCTGTGAAACAGACAGGCAGGCTTCACCGCCTATTGTCAGACTTGTACCCCAAGAAGGGGCGGTTTGTACGCCGCAAAAAGCGAAAAACCGGGAATCGCGTGTGCTTTTATTTGTGCGTCCGACGTGCCCGGCTTGTCCGTCCGCGAAGGATGCGGCGGGGAAGCTCAACATACCGGTGGACACAGTGAATGCGGACACCGAGGCGGGACTCGCCGAAGCCGATAAACGCAACGTGTTTTCAACGCCTACCGCGATTCTGCTGTCCAATGACGGCAAGGAAATCGGCAGAGCTATGGACGGCGCAGGTATCGCCGCTTTTGAAGATTTGATTGCAGTTTAGTACTCTCGTACTTAAAGAGGGGGGAAGCCTCCCCCCTCGCTTCAAAGCCTACGGCTTTTCCGCTCCCCCCTCTGCGGGGCTCCGCCCCGCAACGCCCCGCCTTCTTGTCCGCAGATTACCATGATTTTCACCGATTAGCATACTGAACAAGTCCAATGCCCGCGTTACTCTGGGTAAGCAGGGACCCCCCTACCGTCTTGCATAAAGGCGGGGAAGTGTCAGACACCAGTTTGCGAGTAGCGCAACCGTGTTGTCGGTGTCAGACACCTTGTTTGCGAGTGGCGCAACCGTGTTGTCGGTGTCAGACACCTTGTTTGCGAGGACGCAACCGTGTTGCTATGGTGTCAGACACCTTGTTTGTGAGTGGCGCAACCGTGTTATCGGTGTCAGACACCTTGTTTGCGAGGGCGCAACCGTGTTGTCGGTGTCAGACATTGTTTGCGAGGACGCAACCGTGTTGCTATGGTGTCAGACACCTTGTTTGCGAATGTCTGCACCGTGCGGTCAGGTGAGTCCCGACCGTGCGGTCAGGTGAGTCTCGACCGTGTTGTCAGGCGAGTCCTGACCGTGTTGTCAGCGGCGTCCTGAATGGTCGGCGCAAGAAACAAAGCGCGGGTGGGCTCTACACACACAAGGAGTTTGATATGAAGAAGACATGGCTATTTCTGGCGTATGTTTTGTGTTCGGCGCTCACGCTGTTTGCGCAGGATGCGGCGCAGAACGCGGGTGATTTCCAGACAATTACCGGTTACAAGGGAAGCGCGGCAGACGTCCGCATCCCGGACCGGATACACGGCGCGCCGGTTACCTCCATCGGGGCGGAGGCGTTTGGCAGTGATGTGAAGATAATCAGAAGATAGCGGGTCAAAGAGATGGTACTTGAGCCGCGAACCTCAACGCCCGCCCCATAGCCGCTCGGTGCAGAGCGGCGCATCACTATTCTTTTTGTCCACAGATGACGCGGATTTCACTGATTAGCATACTGAACAAGTTCAAGAGCCGCGCGTTAATCAGCCCAGTTCCGACTCCGCTCGACGGCTTTGTGCCAGCCGGCAAGCAGGGACGCCCGCTTTTCCGAAGACATATTCGGCGAAAATTTCATGCCGCTTTTCCATAAGGAGCGAATCTCATCAACCCCTGACCAGAAACCTTCGGTTATACCGGCGAGGTACGCCGCGCCAAGCGCCGTTGTCTCCCGAATAACAGGCCGGTTGATGACCGTTCCCATAACATCGGCTTGAAACTGCATGAGGAAGCCGTCTCCGCTCGCTCCGCCGTCAACCTTCAGCTCAACAGTCTGCGAATTCGTATCTTTTTCCATTGCTTTAAGCAAATCATAACACTGATAGGCGATGGATTCTTCAGCCGCACGGATAAGGTGGCTGCTTTTGGTACCGCGGGTTATACCCACTATCGCCCCACGCGCATACATATCCCAATACGGCGCGCCCAAACCGGTAAAAGCAGGTACCAGATAGACGCCGCCCGTATCCGGAGTCTTACCCGCGTAATAGGCCGCGTCTCCCGCCTCGTCTATGAGCCGCAATTCGTCCCGTAACCACTGCATCACCGCGCCTCCGACAAAGACGCTCCCTTCAAGCGCGTACTGCACGCTGCCGTCAAGACTCGCCGCTATGGTCGTGAGCAGGCCGTTTCCGCTTTCAAAAGCAGAGTTCCCCGTGTTCATCAGGAGGAAACAGCCCGTGCCATAGGTGTTTTTCGCCTCGCCCTTCCCAAAACAACACTGCCCAAAGAGGCTTGCCTGCTGGTCGCCTGCGGCCCCGCTTATAGGGACAGACACGCCTTGAATGTTCATTTTTCCGTAAGCGCACGCGGACGGACGCGCTTCCGGGAGACAGGCGCGGGGAATGTCAAGCGCCTCCAAGAGGGTTTCGTCCCAGTCGAGTTTGTGAATGTCGAAGAGCATGGTTCTGCTTGCATTGGAATAATCGGTCGCGTGAACCGCGCCGCCGGTGAGCTTCCATACGAGCCACGTATCAACGGTACCGAAAAGCACGTCCCCTTGCCTTGCCTTTTCCCGCGCTCCTTCAACGGTATCCAAAATCCACTTGATTTTTGTCGCGGAAAAATAGGCGTCCGGCACCAAACCCGTCGTCTTTTTTATATAACTATCGAGTCCCTTTTTCACCAAATCGTCAACGATACTCGCCGTACGCCTACATTGCCACACGATGGCGTTGTAAATGGGTCTACCGGTACGCCTGTCCCAGAGAATAGTGGTTTCCCGCTGATTCGTGATGCCCACGGCCGCAATGTCGTGGGGGGAAATGTCGTACTTGGCGAGCAGTTCCATCATCGCGCCGTATTGAGATGAGTAGATTTCCATAGGATCATGCTCAACCCAGCCTTCTTTTGGGTAGATTTGCGAGAATTCCCGCTGTTCCATACCGGCGATGTTCTGTTCTCCGTCAAACAGTATGGCCCGTGAGCTGGTCGTTCCCTGGTCTAACGCAAGAATGTATTTCTCTTTCATAATTTTTCCTTTTTATACGTGAGTATGTGATAAGGAGAACCAACTCCTCCTTCCTTACAGCTCGAATATTTCATGCATCAACAGAGTCGCGGCTTGCGCCGCATTGAGGCTCTCTATGTTGCCTGTCCCGGGTGCGCGGACGAGGTAATGACACTCCTGTTTCACTTTCGGCGGTAATCCAGTTTCCTCGTTGCCAATAACTACGGCCAAGCCCCGCCTTGCTTGCATTCTCTTTTCCAGCATAATGGTAGACATATCGCGGATACGCCAGCGTCCACGCGGGTCAGCGCCTATGGTAATGAGTTTTTTGGAAGCATCCTTCAGGAATGTAACGGTGTCTGACACCCTTTTGACCGTAACATATTCCATACCGCCTTGGGCCACGCGGTAAGCGGCGGTTGTCAGACAGGCTTCGGAATCTGTGTCCCCCATCACCACTCTGCGGACCCCAAAAAACGCGGCTGACCGCACCATTGCACCGAAGTTATGGGTATTGCCGACAAGATGTAATACGAGTCCGGTTGCGCCTTCTCTTGTCCATTCCTCAAGATCATTCCGCGTCAGCCTTTCCACTTTGGGCGCTGTAATCATCGCCACAACGCCTTGATGGTGATTACTCTTGCAGATGCGCTCCAATTCCGCATCATCGCACATCTTATACGGTCTTCTCCGCGCGGCCAAGCTTTTACACACCTTGCTAAAAGACATAAATCGGTCTTCCCGCAAAAAGAGCCTGTTTATGGTTTCTGGATGAATCTCTCCAACTGCGGAAACAGCGTTAAAACCGCAGACTGCGAGTTCTTCAGTCAATTTGTTCTGCATATTTCTATTTTAACAGGAATATGAAAAAATACAAGTACAAATAATCATTGACGGGAGAGCAATTTCTATGATACCTTAAAGCATGAAATTTACCAACGGCTATTGGCTTACAAGAGACGGCGTGGAGCCGCATTACGCGGCGCAGGCAATAGAGAGCGAGCGGCAAAAGAGGGAACTGGTTGTTTACGCGCCCGACCGCATCGTCAGAACCAGGGGAGATACGCTCGGTACGCCTTTGCTGACTATCCGGTATGCTAGTCCCCTAGAGAACGTACTTAAAGTACGTATAACCCATTTTGAAGGCGGAATACCCCCGCGCCCCAATTTCAGTATTTCTGATGAAACGGACTTTACGCCGGACATACGTATCGTTGACCAGGGCGCAACGTTCCGTACAGGCGACCTTTCGGTGTTTATCGAACACAGCCTATCTGAAAGACACGCCGAAAGATGGCGCAATTCCTTCTTTGGAAAAGACAGACTCCTCACTAAAAACGAGGCTAAATCAACAGGATATATGCTTGTCACCGAAGGCGGCAAGCTAAAAAAATTCATCAAGGAAGAACTCTCCCTTGGAGTCGGCGAATGTGTGTACGGTCTGGGGGAAAGGTTCGGCCCACTCGTGAAAAACGGGCAGACCATTGACATATGGAACGCAGACGGCGGAACAGCCAGCGAGCAGGCTTACAAAAACATCCCTTTCTATGTGTCCAATAGGGGCTACGGTGTATTTGTGAATGACGCAGGAAAGGTCTCTTTTGAAATCGCCAGTGAAAAGACCTCACGGGTTCAATTTTCTGTGAGCGGAGAAGTTCTAGAGTATTTTATTATTTATGGACCGTCGCCCAAGAAAGTGATAGAACGCTATACAGCGCTGACCGGTAGACCGGCCCTGCCGCCGATATGGACATTCGGACTATGGCTCTCCACATCATTTACCACTTCCTATGATGAAAAAACCGTTATGTCCTTCATTGATGGTATGCTTGAGCGGAACATTCCACTTTCTGTGTTTCATTTTGACTGTTTTTGGATGAAAGGCTTCAATTGGTGCGACTTCACCTGGGACAAGGCTGTTTTCCCGGACCCGGCAGGAATACTTTCGCGGATAAAGGCAAAGGGCGTCAAAATCTGCGTATGGATAAACCCTTATATAGCCCAGCGATCCCCGCTCTTCGGTGAAGGCAGGCGCAATGGGTACTTCATCAAGAACCCGGATGGCTCGGTGTTTCAAACCGACCAATGGCAGGCGGGTATGGCTATTGTTGACTTCACCAATCCATCCGCTGTTTTGTGGTACACAGATCTTTTGTCAAAACTACTCGACATAGGTGTCGATTGCTTCAAGACCGACTTCGGCGAGCGTATACCGACATCGGCGGTGTATTTTGACGGAGGGGACCCGGAACGGTGTCATAATTACTATGCTTTTCTTTACAACAAGGCGGTTTTTGAATTACTTGAAAGGAAAAAAGGCAGAGGACAAGCCTGCGTATTCGCCCGTTCCGCGACTGCCGGTGGGCAGCGGTTTCCGGTTCACTGGGGCGGAGACTGCGAATCCACCTTCGAGGCAATGGCCGAAACCCTCCGCGGAGGACTGTCTTTGGGATTATGCGGCTTCGGATTCTGGAGCCATGACATCGGCGGCTTTGAAGGCACACCGGATCCGAACCTTTTCAAACGGTGGCTTGCCTTTGGTCTTTTGTCTTCACATTCACGGCTCCATGGGAGCAATTCATACCGCGTTCCTTGGAACATTGATGCAGAATCCACTGATGTTTGCCGTTTCTTCACCGAACTCAAGGCATCTATTCTGCCCTACTTGATCGAGACCGCCAAAGAAGCCCACGAAAAAGGTATTCCCATGTTACGCGCTATGTTCTTGGAATTCCCTGAGGACCCGGCCTGCGCCTATCTCGATCGCCAATATATGCTCGGATCCGACCTGCTCGTCGCGCCGGTGTTTAGCGCAGACGGAACGGTTTCTTACTATCTGCCAGATGGAAAATGGAGGAACTTCTTTTCCGGCGAAAAGACCGAAGATCCCGGATGGAGAACGGAATGTCATGGGTACAAGAGTCTCCCCTTATGGGTCAGAGACGATACGGTTGCTCACCATATCAGACATCCATGTTTGATACGCGGATAATTTCACAGATGACGCGGAATCTTAAAAAGAGTCTGTGTTCCTCTGTATAGGGTATTCTCGGTGATTCATAAAAGCCATTCCGATGACACCGAACCATCGTCTCTTTGCCACTCATTCAGACAATACTGCATCTTACTTTATATCAAACACGCTTCGCAACTGTATCTTTTCATAACCGCCGCTCAGAATTTTTACCTTTTTCTCGCCCGCGTTCATATCAAAATAATTGTCCTCAAGAAATACATCTGTACCTTGAATCTCAACGCTTTTGGCAAAAGTTCCGGCTTTGACCGTGATGGTATCCTCGTCGACTCGATAACTCAGTCGCGGGTCCATAAAATGGAAATGTTTCGGTGCACAGAAGAGAACGGTACCTTCCGAAATTGTTTCTCCATCCTTGATGAGATGAAAACTCACATACTCATCGTAAATGTTGAGATTTGACACGTTAATCTCTTCAAGCCAAAGCGAATACAGCGCCGGTACGGTGACGAAGTTGGAATTTTCTCTCAGTATCTCGGCGTTTTTATCCCGAATCTCCCATCCGACCAGGGCGCTCATCTCATAGCGGGTTTCATTTGATATACAAAGTCGGAAGCTTCTCTTGATTGCCGCCTTTTTCTGAGGTTGAGCGTTGACATTGGGCTCTTGGGTTTCTGTACTGTTCTCTTCGCATGACAACAAAAGCGGGGCAAAAAAACGTTTTGCGAAGTAGTGAAGCGCCTTCCACCTCCCGAAATAGTCTATGGACGACCAAGATGCCGCAGGCCAACAGTCGTTTAACTGCCAATAGAGCGCCCCCATGCATCTGCCACGATTGCGCCTGAAATGCTCCACCCCGTATTTGACGGCCTCCGCTTGCAAGAGCTGTGATGCGTAAATGAAGGCGTTAAAATCACTTGGATAAAGAAAGGTCTGAGAAAGGTACATCATGATTTTTCCGTTTGCCGCGTTATTACGCTGGTGCCTTTCCATAATATAAGAAAACGGGTTACGGTCTTGGGGAAGCGTAAAGGCTTCCACAGTTTTGAGACAGGGGAAAGATTGAAAGCCAAATTCAGACGTGAAGCGAAAATAGTGATTGCGGTAATCCGAAAACGGCTTGTTCCCATGCCACACATCCCAATAATGCGCGTCTCCGCGGTTCTCATCCTGTGGATGGTCAAAACTCCCACCTGAAGAAGGGCTTGAGGACCAATAAAAAGTCGACGGGTCGTATTTTTTGACAATATTTGGGATAATGTACTCAAAAATCTTTGTATAATCGGCTTTTTGTTTGAGATTTGCCCATATCCCATGCGCCAAGAAGCCCTCAAGCTCGTTGTTACCGCACCATAACCCGAGACAGGCGTGGTGGCGGATACGTCTGATATTGTCCGACAGTTCTCGACTGAGATTTTCCTCGAATGTATCACTAAGCTCATAAGCGGCGCACGCGAACATAAAATCCTGCCACACGATAAGCCCAAGTTCGTCACATATGTCATAGAAGAAGTCGTCAGGGTAATATCCGCCGCCCCATACTCGTACCATATTGAAGTTTGCCGCGGCGCATTGCTCAAGCAGAACGCGGACGCTTTCAGCGGTAACGCGGCTCAAGATATTGTCTTGGGGAATGTAATCCGCGCCCATCGCGAAGATGCGGACGCCATTCACCTCAAAGGCGAAACGCTCTCCCCATTCATCGTTTTCACGGCTCACCGTGAGCGTCCGTAAACCGATACGCCCTTCCCATATCGAGGCATTTACGTCAGAAGACAGCAAGGCAACATTCACCGAGTAGAGAGGCTGGGGACCATAGCCATTGGGATACCACAGTTCCGGACTTTCAATGGAGATTGTTTGAGGCGAATCCGCATAGATGGTCTTCCCCTCATTTTCGCCGTTCGGCGCGCTGATGGTTACTTTGTAGGGGTATTTTAAACTGTCCTGTCCGCCATCAATTTCTATGTTGATATGCAAGTCAACGATGGGCATTTCCTGTTTGCATTTTCCATCTTCCCTTTTGTCTCTTTCACGGTGAGTTTGGGTGATAAAAACATCCGTGATGCGGGCTGTTTCAATACCGATAAGCTCTATGTTTCGCCAAACGCCCGCGTCCGGGAGACGAGGACCCCAGTCCCATCCGAACATACAGTGGGCTTTCCGTAGTTGAGGAAACCCATCGAGACATTCCTCGGCTCCTTCGGTTCTGGTTTTTTGAAACGCATCCCTCACAAATTTATTAGGCGAATGAAACACAATCTTAAGCAAATTCTCACCGTCTTTCAAAGTTTTTAAAAAAGGCAGAACGTCAAACTCCCAAACGCGGTGCATATTGTTTGCCTTGCCAAGCAATTCACCGTTGAGGAATACATCGGCAAGAGTATCCAGACCTTCACACCGCAGGAGGACTCTGCGGCACCCGAAAAGCACTGCATCCGCGGTGAAGTAACATGTGTAAACCCAATCGTTTTCCATAAGCGCGAAAGCCGCGTCCTCGTTATCCCGCCAAAACGGATCTTGCATCTTCTTATTTGCCAGCAAATCGGCATATATGGACCCAGGGACACACGCGGGTATTTCCTCTTCATCCGCATCGTTTCGTAGCCGCCATTCGCTGGTGGCGGCTGTAGTAAGTTTTTGTTTTATCAAAAGATTCTCCTTTCTCTATTAAAGGAATATGGAATTGGTTTTTTGTTACCGAATTTTGCGTAAAATTACAAGTTTCTTTGTGGATAATGGCTCTATTCTCTCCTCTTAATCCTTTCAAACCCGCAATACGGAACCAGAACTTTTGGCAGAATCACCGAACTGTCGGATTGTTGGAAGTTCTCTAGAATGGCAATGATAGCGCGGGAAACCGCGATAGCAGTGCCGTTCAACATATGGACAAAACGGTTTTTGCCGCCCTCGTCTTTGAATCGGACGTTGAGACGCCGTGCCTGATAATCCGTACAATTGGATGTTGATGTAACTTCTCCCCAGCTTCCGATCGGTTTCGGAGAATGACGTTCAGCGCCATTCCCCGAAGGCGAACCTTCATAACCGGTTCGCCCCGGCATCCATGCCTCCAGGTCCCATTTGCGATACGCGGGCGCGCCTAAATCGCCGGTGCATGTGTCAACCACGCGGAACGGTATCTCCAATCCCGAAAAAATCTCTTCTTCAATCGCCCGAAGCTCTTCGTGGAATTTGTCGGAATCTTCAGGTAGACAGTAGACGAACATTTCTAGTTTAGTGAATTGGTGAACGCGGTAAAGCCCTTTGGAGAATTGCCCTGCCGCGCCGGCCTCTCGACGGAAACAGTGGGACAAGCCTGCCATTTTCAAGGGTAGTTTATCTTTAGGAAGAATGGTATTGGAATAATATCCGCCCAGGGTGATTTCAGCGGTTCCGACCAGACAGGCGTCTTCGCCTTCGAGAGTGTAGACATTTGACTCCGTGCCTCGCGGGTTGAAACCTATACCTTCAAGAACACCCTCTTTGGCAATATCCGGCGTGATAAACGGGGTGAAACCTTTTTTTTGCAAGACATCCAAAGCATAACGCACAAGCCCTAGTTCCAAAAACACGCCCTCATTTTTCAAGTAGTAAAATTTGACGCCCGAAACCTTTGTTGCTGAATCAAAGTCAATGATGTCGAGTTCTTGTCCAAGTTGCACATGGTCTTTTGGAGTAAAGTCAAATTGCCGCGGCTCCCCGACCCGTTTTACCTCAAGGCTATCCTTGTCTTCCTTGCCGACAGGCGCATCAGGATGAGCCATATTCGGAATACGCCGCGCCTCTGCATCCAAGTCCTTTTCAATCGCGCCGAGTTCCGCCTCCGCTTCCACGATGGCTTCTTTCAGACGTTTCCCTTCCTCAATGAGCGCGGAGCGTTTGTCGGGATCAAGTTTGCCCTTCATCACTACAGCGTTGGCGTTCCTCTGCTGTTGCAAATTTTGGAGCGCTGTCGTTAGTTCGGTACGTTTGCTGAACAGCGCGGCAACCGCATCCGCATCTGCTTTCATAAACCTCTCCGCGATGTTCTTCTTCACCGCCGGTAAGTTCTCTACAATAAAATGGTAATCTAACACGATATGCCTCTCTTCTTGAGATAATAGCATAAAATAAAAGAAGGAACAAGCCGCGTCAGCCGACGCTGTCCCTGTCAGGCGCTCCAACTTTCGTGCGCTTTATGCTTATTTTTCATAAAAAACCGCTTGACAATTCTCCATTTTTGAGTAACTATATTTCCATGCGGCAACAAATACACAGAATCCAACAAAACGCGATCTTGCTTATGGGCAATTTACCCCCCCCCCCCGTATATATTTTTTAGTTCGTACAACCTATACAAGTCCGCGAACACGCGGAATATTTTCTCAATCCTTCTCAATTAAGGGAAAAAAGGGAAAACAGCCGTTTCGGCTTCTCATCCCAGAAGCCCGCGGCTTTTTTATACTTATTTTACAAGGAGGTTCTATGCCTATCATAGACGGTGGGCAGTACAGCAGCGGGAGCAGCTTTTTGAAGGAGCCGTGCGCCATACCGTTTAAGAGCGGATTGGTAGTGAAAGAGGCGTCCTAATCAAGGATGGGTGTGAAGACACACACGGACTGGGTGTGAGAGCGTGGCGTATGCGAGAGGGTATACGCCGTAACAAAGGCAACTTGCCCGTATGGGCGGTTGAACCGCGTATGTTCCGGCGGCGTGCCGCCGTGGATATAACGGCTGCGGTATGCACAGTATTGCGTACAAGGCGGAAGGTATTCTGTAAAAACAGGCGTTGCCTGCGGGAACCGCCGCCGAAAAACAAAAGTGGAAGGTTTCGGAGGGTTATGACGAATGAGGAAAAGTTTTTATCAATGGTTTAGGAAAAGCACATTAAAAAGTTGGCTGAAAAAAGTTTTGCCCGGCAGCATTATCCGAAAAGGTGCCTATTTTTATAATCAACAATGGAAAAAGAAAAAGCAAAACATTTCTCCAATGACAATGTTGGGCTTTGAGACTCATATTGTGGAACATTGCAATCTGAATTGTAGTTCCTGTTGTCATTTCTCCCCGCTTGCACATAAAGAATATCTGGATCCAAGTGTTTTTGAAAATGATTGCAAAAGAATTTCAGAATTAACAAAAGAGTTACGGTATCTGCGTTTATTAGGCGGCGAACCATTGCTGCATCCCCAAATAAACGATTTTTTTGATATTGCGCGAAAACATTTTCCTGGAAGCCCCATTCAATTAACAACAAACGGAATTTTGCTTCCAAAAATGCCTGATGCTTTTTGGGAAAATTGCATAAGAAATGACATAGAGGTCAA
This sequence comes from Treponema sp., assembly GCA_031258305.1. Lineage (GTDB taxonomy): Bacteria > Spirochaetota > Spirochaetia > Treponematales > Breznakiellaceae > JAIRKH01. The sequence goes on from JAIRNA010000081.1 coordinate 17,319, forward strand.
TGTTACAGATTATCCAATAAATATACATTTTGAAAGAGTGTCCCACTGGAAGAATAAAGGCGTAAACTTGAATTATAACCCCACGGCAATAAATTTTTCCACTTTGCGCCTATAGATGTTACAGGCGGACAGAATAAACGCCATAATTTTGAGAATTGCGGGTATCCAAACAATTTTTGTATAACGCTAAGAGGCGGGAGATTATATACATGCTGTATAGCGGCGCATGCATGGATTTTCAATGAATATTTTAACGAAAACCTTGATGATAGCGAAGAAAATAGTATAGATATATACAAAGTAAAAAGTACAAATGAGATATTAGACTTTTTATGCAAGCCGATCCCGTTTTGCAAGCATTGTAATATCAAAGAATTTGTTTACGGTATAGTATGGTATGTATCAAAGAAGGAAATAAATGAATGGACATTTGGTAAGTAATGCGGCGCTCGCAGTATTGCGTACAAGGCGGAAGGCGTTCTGTAAAAACAGGCGCCGCCTGTGGGAACCGCCGCCTTCCATTAATTTTGAAGTTTCTAAAATATAAAGAGATTTTTATGAAAATTAATGATTTGACAAAAATCGGATTCTTTTTTATAATAGATAAGTATGACAAAGAAGCAATTCACCATTATTACGGTTCTATCTGTAACCGTCATTGTTTTGGGCTTGCTCATAAGCAGGCGTTTGTGGTTCAGACTTGATCTCACGCGAAATCATGCCTACACCATTTCTGAGGTTTCTAAAAATCTTTACAAAGAGATTCCAGACCAAGTTCTGCTTACCTATTATCTTTCCGGGAAGCTTGCAGTAATGACTCCGATTCCCGCGGAAATTGAAGACCTTCTGCGGGAATATGCAGCGTATTCACATGGCAAAATTCGCGTCATGGTCAAGGACCCCGCAAAGGCGCAAATCACCAGCATGGTTGAACAGCTTGGAATTCAGCCCCAGCAGATACAGAACATTGAAAAAGACGAGGCAAGTATCGCAACCGTATATTCCGGCATCGTCATCGAATATCTGGACCAGACTGAAGTTCTGCCGGTAGTGTTCTCCCTAGACACGCTTGAATACGACATAACTAGTCGAATCCGTTCTATGATTCGGGGAACCAATGTGGAACTCGGCGTTATCGTGGGTGATGAGTCCAAGCAGTGGACGCAAGATTATCAATACCTGGACCAAGCCTTGAAACAAGCAGGTTTCACTGTACGTGAAATCAATTCTGGCGATGAAATTCCAGACGCGTTGAACGTTCTTTTTGTGTTCGGCGGTGTCGAGAGCCTTGATGATTGGGCGCTCTACCGCATAGATAGGTATATCCAGATGGGTGGAAACGTGCTTTTTGCAACCGAAGCGGTTGCCATCGACACGCAGGGGTCCCTCGATGCCCGCCTTATGGAAGATAAAGGTCTGCTCAAAATGCTTGCGGCGGCCGGGGTGACCGTTATGCCTGCCCTTGTGCTCGATCGTTCCGCTCTGACCATACAGTACCAGACCGCGACCAGTTCCGGTGTGCGCCAATACCGTATAAGCCGCTACCCGCTGTGGATCGGCGTTCTCGCCAACAACGGCAACCCGAAACAGCCTATAACTGCCCGTTTCAACGGACTCGACCTCTTCTGGGCAAGCCCTCTTGAACTTAACCCGCCCGGTTCTGTAACGGCTGAACCGCTTTTTACGAGCACGCCGGAGGCCTGGCTTCAAACAAAGAATTTTTCGGCAAACCCCGAGTTCGGTGCGGCTTTTGACACGGAATCAGACACCATAGGGCAAAAAACATTAGGCGTGATGCTTTCCGGTCTGTTTCCTAGCTATTTTAACGGTCAACCCAAGCCGATACGCGAAGGATCCGATGAAATTCTGCCCGATCTACCTACAGTACCAAAAGAAGCGCGCATTATCGTTATTGGCGACAGCGATGCGGCATCTACCTTTATCCAACGCCGCGAAAATCTGGACTTTATGGTGCAAGTTGGGCTTTACCTGTCCAATGACTCCGATATTATTGGCATACGAAACAGACAGCCCCAGGCAGGACGACTCGACAAAATTTTAGACCCAGTGAAAGAAGCCGCTGTGATGAACTCGGTCCGCATCGTCAATTTGGGACTTATCCCTATTCTGGTCATTGGATGCGGCTTACTACTGGCATGGAGACGGAAAAAAGGAGTGAAACATGACATATAATAAGAAATTGACCATATTGAGCGGTTTGATCGGGATTTTGGCGATGGTGTACGGGGGGACGCTTATTTTTGACCCGGAGCGGATGAATGCACGGGACGCGGTGTTTGCGTGGCTTGATGCAAAATCCGTACCTCACGTTTCGGGCATTGAAATAAGTAACTCAAACGGCAAAATAAATCTTGTGAAGAAAGACGAGGCATGGTTCGTTGAGACTGACGGGCGAGAATATACGGCAAAAGATGCACGAGTATTGGATTTGCTTAACCTTTTATCCAAAAAAGATGCCTATCCGGTGCGCGGCAGGGAAAGCGCATCCTTTGAACGACTGGGACTTACCGAGGACAAGGCAAACAGGCTTATCATTCGGGGCGGAGACGCGGTATTTCTAGATATGTTTGTGGGCAATGAAGCAACGACCGGACAAATCTACTTGAGGAAAAATGGATTGAACGAGGCGCGTACAAGCGCGGATTCGCTCGATCTATACGTTGCGGGAAGTAAAATTTCGTGGTACAACCTCCGACTATTCCCGGAAACCGAAAAGCTAACCATTGATTTTGTTCAAGCTCTTGATGTCACCCTGCCGCCAATCGACGAAGAAAAAACACCGCCACCGATAATGCTTGCGCGGGTTGAAGGCGGATGGACAGTCAATGGCGAAAAAGTAGACGCCGCTAAAGCTGAATCCTATATCCACGGCGTACTGGACGCGGAAGGTGAAGACTTTGCGGCAGAGCCTTTTCTTATCGGTTCCGCTGAAGGTAAAATCGTGATACAGCTCGGCAATGGAACAAACCGCGTCGTAAGCGTAGGCGCTCTGTCGGATGCAAACAAGCGGGACGCGGTAGTTTCCGGGTCGGATTACGTTTATATACTCTCAAAATGGACGCTTGACCGATTGTTCAGATCAGCGGATAGTTTTAAATAATGCCGCCTTAATGGCGCCATGCGCTTTTTAGCTCGAATCAAAAAGGCGGTACCATTGGTGTCAGACACCAATCATTCCCCGGTGCTGCCTTTTAATAGCGCCAGACACCAAATCTTTGCGTATGTGGGGGAACAAATCCCCCAGCTCCCCCCCCGTTTTCCGCCCCTTAGGGCGGAGTATTAACCTTTTTATAAAAATGAAATTCAGGGGGTTCCCAGCTTGAGTTCCACTGTCCGCTCTTCGCCGTCTTCAAGAACAGTGAAATTCTTCACTCTAGAAACATCCATATTCCACATATCCGCATCGCTTATTTCCCGCGCCGCTTTCCCGTTAATCCTCGTAATGACCGTTCTTCCAGTTATACCATATTCGACGTTCAGAACGCTTCCCTCGACAATTCCAAGCGTAATTCCTTCAGGAATCCTATAGAATGAATAAATTCCCGATTCCTCTATCTTTTCAACCACCGCTTTTTCCAAAGGAAACAACTTTTTCTCATCTCTTTCCGCGTTAATACGTGTATAATACAAACCGCTGGAGCTAAAAGGAAGGTTGGTGAAATCAAAAAGCACGTCGTAATCTTTCAAAAATTCAATGCCAAGCAGTCCCCGCGAATTATTCCCGTCAAACCAACTTGAGTTCGGGACAATAGCCTTATTCTCAAAAACATCGTCAAAAACTGATATTTTATGTGTTTTTACCAGATAAATGCTCTGCGTTTTTAAAAGTATTTTTCTATATTCGTTTTCTGTCTTTCCAACTATAACCGAGGAAGGAAAATACATTTCCTGCGCTCCGGTGTCGACAATAAACGGCGACTTTCTCCCGTCCACGTCAACCGGAATACAAAAAAAACACCCTTCTAATGTCACCGGCACAAATTTTTCAAAGCGCGCCGGTTTCTTCTTGTGAAGTATTATTTTCTTCTTTGAAAAAGAGAGTTCGCACCAGTAACCCTCAAAAATGGTTATTCCCAGAACTCCGTCAAGACCTTCAGGTTCCAGCGTCCTATTCCGCAAACTCGCCGTTGTTCTCGTAATCACCGACGCGCCTTTTAAACGCACACCTTCTATAATTATTTCCGGTAAATAATAATAATTCACTTCTTCAGGATTCTCAAAATAAAAAGCCATCACTCCACTTTGGGAGAACTCCAAATTGCTGAAGTCGCAATCAAATAGCGAAACATCCGCGCCGGTGTCCCAAAAAAACTTTCCACTTTTTCCATTTATATTGGCATTTAGAATAATTCTATTATTAGCTAATTCAAAGGGAATTTCTTTTCTTCCATCGCAAGAAAAGAATAATATAAAGATAACAAGGAAGAGAAATATTTTGGCTGTTGATTTTCGCATAAGGCTCTCCTAAAATTATATAGACTTGTCCGGGAAAACGTATCGAACAAGTCTACTTTAGCGTTTTTAACTACTTTTAATGTTTTGAGCAGTTATTCCGCCATAACAGGTCTTTTGTTGCGTCTTTCATACTACACCTCGCTTTCAAAGTTGTCAATAGCTGGGCACAAAAAATATCTCGCATAACTATTCTTTTTGAAAATCATTCGCCTTTACCAATTGTCAGGTTTCGCACCCAACGTTCTTTATTGAAGAAATAGCGGGCAATGAAGTATTTAATGACATCGGTGGTTTTCAGCACTGCGAACATTGTCACGGGTCCTATATCCGTGAGTAAGGCGAGGATGAAAGCGCCCGGAACCAACAAGAAGAGACTCACCGAGACATCCGCATACATACCCATTGCTGCATCTCCGCCTGAACGGGAAATAGCGAACAGAGCGTTCAAGAGGCACCAGAGCGGCAGATAGACCAGAATCACAAACACAAGCCCCAGACTGATGCGCCGTGCATCTTCGGTGAGGTTTGAAAAAACCAGTGGAATGAGTAGTATTGCCAAACCCGCCCCCAATACCGCGACGACTGCGCCTGCGACGACCGCGCCTGATTTTATCCACACGGCTTTCTGTCGCGCCTCATTGAGTTTGCCCGCGCCCAGGTCCCCGCCGATGATGACAGCGGACACGGTCCAGATGCCTCCGAAAAGCAGGAAGAGGATGTTCGCTATAGTGTAGCCGGCCGCCATACCTGCGACCGTTTCCGCGCCGCCACGCCCGTTGTAGAGCGCGGTTATAACGGTTTCGCTCCCTATCCACGAAATTTCCGACAGGAACATCATCACAGATTTTAAAAGAATTTCCTTCACCAAACGTCCATTGATTTTGAACAGAGACAAGAAACCGATAAAGAAATTTGTTTTTTCCCGATGGACATAGAACAGGAATACGCCGACTTCGAAATACCGTGCTATGACCGTAGCGATTGCGGCACCCTGAATTTCAAGGCGGGGTATCCCTAGGTTGCCATAAATCAGTAACCAGTTCCCGAAAGTATTTACCAGAGTGGCGGCCGCGGAGATAATCAGTGGAATTTTAGGGGTACCTGTTTCGCGGAAAGCGCTCCCGATAGCTGAAGAGAGGGCTATGGGGAAGAGGGCGAAGGAGGTTATTCGAAGATAATCCGCGCCTGCAGCGATAATTTTCACCCGCTCGCTATTGCCTATCGTCATCATTCCGAGCATCTTTTCGGGAATGAGCCAGCACAAGGCAAAGTAGACCGTAGACACGAGTAAGGCAAAGAGGGCCTTAAATCGGTAGGCGTGCTGCATACCGTTGATGTCCCGCGCTCCTTTGAATTGCGCCAGGTAAATACCACCCGCCCCGCACATCACATTGACAATAACGATAAAGGTAAAGGTGAGTTGGTTGGATACGTTGACGCTTGCCATACTCACGTCTCCAAGCCCTGCGACCATGAAATTGTCTATGAGGGAAACCATACCGGTTATGAGCTGTTGCAGTATCACCGGCAGGGCGACGCTCAAGGCCTCACGGTAAAACGACCATGTTCCGAATCTTCGTACGCACGTATTTACTTGAGACAAACAACTTCCGTGAGGTTAAGCCGTCTGGCATCTACTTTCACGTCCTGTTTTCTGATGGATTCAAGCAAACCGTTGTTTCCGTAGTAGTTTATGGTGAAAGAATAGGTGCCAGGTTCGAGCGTTATACCACCCACATAGGCGTTTCCGGGAAAGTACCGTGAGGCGCGGAGGTCAGCCTGCTCGCTCAATTCGTTTGTTACTTTCCCGATAGCGCCTACGAGCTTGAGAATATTGCCGACCATGGCCACATTGGAATCATCACTATCAGCCATATTCTTGCCGATATCGCTTGCCGCCTTTGCCGATACAGCCTTGACGGTTGCCCGTAAGGTGGTTTTGAAGGTGAGTAGACCGATTTTTGATTGGAACGTCTCCCGCGACACTGCTTCCATATTTTCAATTTTCTCAAGATTAAACGTCTCCCCCCCATCGAGAACCACTGCGATTCTGGTGATTTGCGAGGGTCTGTATTGCAGTTCCGGGAGGGCGATCTTGATGTATTCCCCTAAGCCGATTCCGATTGGTATGCGGATTATATTCTCTCGTTTGATTGGCGATAGGCCGCCGAAACCGATGACATTCAAGCGCGCCTTGCCGCTTGGTATATTTAATTCTTGATCTACGGATGCGGGCAGAGGAAAGTTATAGATTTCCGGCGCATTGGCATACGCGGCTTGGAGCCACTCGCGGTCGATACGCGCATCGTCGGCGCCGCCTGTCCCCCGATAGAAGAGCATACTCAGATACCTCCCGAGTGCGGAGTTGGCAAATTTTGAAACCTGAAATTCAGGGGACTGTACCGCGCTGCCTCCACTTTCCTTTTCCGCTTCCTCCTGAAGCTTCTGTTTCATTGCCGCATATTTTGTGGTTAAGTATTCCAGTTTTTCATTCATACGGCGGACTTCGACTAAGGCTCCGTCTATGTCGCCCATATGGTAATAGTTCAGAGCGTTGAAGGCGTTGATGTAGATATCTTCATAATCCTCGCCTGCATAGTCGAGCGTGGTATCGTTGATGAAAAGGGATGCCGCGGTTTGCGTTACACTCTTCGTATAGGCGTCCTGGATAGCCTGTTCACCGTCTTGCAGCAGGCGGATGGATTCGTCGTAGCTTTCCGCGTAATGGTGTAACATGCCGCCGTCGAGGTAATAAAGAATGGCGCTGTTTTTTCCGTATAGTGTATTCTTTTCACTTTCGACCGCTGCGGCTGCGTTACCGTAAGCGCCTGACGAAACGGCTGAATCGATGGGCACATACGCGTCTGCGGTCGCGCAGGAAAAAAACAAAACGGCCGCGCTATAAAGTACCGCCGCTGTGAATATTATATGCTTCATTACTAATTCTCCTTTCTAAAAGCTGTATTTTCCACGTCTTAATATTAAAATATCTATGGCTTTTTGTCAACCGTTTTTTTTGATGAGCGAGCGGTGTCAGACACCCCGTCGCCGTGCTGCCACACGGTGTCAGACACCGTGTCCCGTGTCTGACACCAAAAAAAAACCCCGCCCTAGGGCGGGGTTTTTCATTCTTTATTAAAATGAGGCGCTACTAGTTTTGTACAGAGAAAGCGTAGTTGCCGCTGCTACCATTGCCGTATACGACAATTATGAGAGGCCCAATATCATAATAGCCCTTGATGGAAAAACTGCCACTATATCCTGAAGAATAGGAGTTTGAATTATACGGGAAGCTGCTATAACTGCCCCCCTGTACATAAATGTCCGCATCCGTCCAGCTAAGATTGAAGTAACGATACGAGTAGTTTTGCGCGTCATTTACCCGGAAATACTGATATTCTCCTGCTGAAATATACTGCTGTGTGTAGGCGTTTAAGGGAATATCCGTTATATTCGGCGTGAAGACAGAGCCGCTCGGCGCGGATTCCGCGCTGTTGTCTCCGTCAGTACCGCGTGCGATTACCGTATACGTATATATGGTGTTGAACTGCACATCACTGTTATCATAATAATAAGTGCTTGTTGTATAATCGATATACTCGCCGTTTCGGTACACGTCGTAGTAGCGCGTGTAGCTATTCTGACCGTAAGGCACGGCGCTCCACGAAACGTAGTTTCGCGCCGAGTTTTGTTGGAATGTCGCAGTTACATTTGTCGGCGTCTGGTACTTGGTTTTTGCCAGATAGCCCACGCGGGATTCCTCGCCCTCCGTGCCGCCTGAAAGGATGCCTTTCACATAGTAATAGTACCCATAAGCGGTGATCAAGCCCACATCTTCGTAAGTAGCCTGTTCACTTGTCGTGTTCAGCGGTATCGGCGTATCGTTCACTTTGCTATAGGCGCCATATTCGCTCGTAGAACGGTAGACGTTATAGCCACCGACCGCCCAAGCTGCATGGTCCCAGAAAAGCTGTATGGAAGTGTCTGATTGGGTTGTCGTGTAGACGTTGCTCAACGTGTTAATGGGGATGATTACCGTTGCCGTGCCTGTCCCATAAAGATTGGATATGGCGTTCTTAACGCTGTAAGCATAGGAGATCGATTTATCCCCTGACTCAAGTGTAACCCTGAAGATAACGTTTTTCTGCCCGCTAGTTGTAGAGCCATTATTGGTGTAAACGTATTTCGCAGGTTCTATGGTCCACGGGTAATCGTCATTCGCGGCGCCAAAGGTTGTCGTCTCAGCTATTACCTTCCACTCGTATCCGGCTGCCTCTTCAAACGCCTCAACTTTTACGGGTTTATACAGGCTGGTGGTATTGTCGCCGCTCAAAACAACGGTTCCCGTGAGTTGGAAGAAATTGACGATCACGTCTATGTCGCTGTACGGCATAGTAAAGTCGTATTGGAGTCCGTCTGTTCCGTCAACGATCGTCGCGCTAGGCAGAGTAACGCTTGTCGCGTCAAAGCCGTAGTTTGCGGCGGGCGTTACGGTCAGCCGCGCCAATCCGCCACCCGCGGCTTCGGGATTAACCGTAACCGTGCCGCCGGTATGAGCGGGAACGTTTATCTTGTAGACACTGGCGGACAAATCCACGTTTGTATTGCCTGTTATGTCGGATAAACTGAAGCTTTGCCAGGGGCTGTAAATGGATTTAGTACCCGCCGTTGCTTTGAAACGGAATTGCGCGCTCGTAAGATAGGTGCTTATGGCGTTTGAAGGCGTGTCTAATTCCCACGCATATTCTTCCTCGCCCGGCCAGTTGGTCTGGAGGGTGATTGACGCGATCTTAACCGTGCCGTCCGCAAGCTGAAGTTCGACCTCAGTCGGCGTGTAGCTGTCGTCCGCGTCTGGCTCGTAATTGTAGTTGAGAGACGCGGTTCCTCTAAAGTAAACTTCCGCGCTAAAATCCGCGGCGGTAAACGCAAGAACGCCCTCTGTCGTCAGATGCGGGTAGATGTACACGATTTCTTTACGAACCGCTTTGAGGTTAGCGTCATTGATTTCCCGATTGCTGTACGCGATAGCCTCAAGGGAGTATTTTCCCGCGGGGAGTTCCAAACTGCCGCTGATGTTGGTCCACGATTCATTGTATTCGGAGAAATTGCCGAGATCTATCGACTCGTTCGCGCTGTTCGGATAAGACGGAGTGAGCGTCCCACTGGCCCATGTATACTCAGATTCGGTTCCGTCAGGCAGGGTTAGCTCCCAGGAGAAGGTTCCCGCAGCCTCTTCGTCCGTAAGGGGGAGAACCACCAGGGATATGTTTTTCGTTTCACCTTCCACAAGCGTAACGGATTTGCTTACCCAGCCCACGCCCAAATCATCGCCTGTGTACGCCCACACGCCCACAGTCCAAGACCCGGCATCCAGTTCCTTCGTGATGGTAGAACCAGTAACGTCTTCTTCCAACTTCGTATAGCCGTTTGTTACAACCAGCCGATAACTCAAATCGGCCGCGCTCGGCCCCAAAGTGCGGGCAGTGCCGTCTATGTTCACCACGATTTTGGCGGCCTCGGCTTTTTTAGCGGCCGCGTCCGCGGCGCCGCCAGACGACGAACCGTCCGCGCATCCGACAAAGGAAAAGATAAGCGCAATAAAGAACGCGCCTAAAATTGTCTTAATAGAATTTTTCATCATTCCTCCTTATTTCACCACCGTGAAGCTGATGGTCTTTGAATACTCCACCCCGCCCTTATAGCCAGTAAACGTAATGGTATGGGGCTGGGTCAAAGTGTAATCGTCCCAAGCGTGTATCGTGATGATGTTGTCATTGCTATAATCCTGTCCGTCAATGTTCCAAGATATACCTGTCCATAGGTCAGACCCGCCGACGCTTATGAGCACCATATTAGGCGTATCCGCAGTTACGCCATATCTGGTGAGGATGATACCGCCTTCCGGTATTCCGTAGACGACCGGCTCTTCCGCGCTGTTGGGCAGCGCAATGGTTACTTCAACCGCTTGATCAGCCTCTTCGGGCGGTTCCGGCAGAACCGTCACCTGGAAGGTCGTAAAGATGTCGCCAATAGCCACGATGAGGTTCTGCGTTCCTGCCGCCGCTTTGTCGTACCCAGTTATGGTAGCGCTGTCTACAGGCTCTACTTTTTTAGAACCGTCAGAATACGAGCCGGTCAACACCAGAGATCCATTGTCAAAAGCTTCGTTGTAATCATAGTACGTCTTTGACACGATAACGCTTAACGACTGGAGAACCACTGCGGGCGGTACGGGCGGCATCGGAAGAACCGTTACCTCAACGTAGTAGGTTTGCGTGGAGCCGTCTTCCGCTTTCACCACATAGTTCTTCCCAACCGTAAAGTCATGAGGTGGTAGCTGCCGCTCGTTTACGGCCGCTCCCGCCTCTCCGATGACCTCGCCGGTAGCCGGGTCAATGATTTGCGCTGCTTTTGAGACCACCGCAATCGGCGACAACGCGGTTACCGCGCTGTTAGACGGCAAGGTAACCGCGATACGCTTCGCGTCTTCATCAATAACGCCTTCCACATTGTTGACTTTAAACGCAATGATGCTTTTCTCGCCGCTCTTCAGGGGGTCGGATTCTTCCGCGCACCCCATAAATCCGAATGACGCCAGTATCAATACGGCTGTCATTCCCCAAAAAAGACTCTTTTTTAGCATAGAGTCTCCTCCTCATTTTTAGGCTCGTACAAGCCTTTAATATCCCTCCGTATACGCGGAGGCAAAAAAGAGGAGAAAATCGCCATAAAACAAAAAGCAAAAATATGGTATGATAAACGGCGTTTTTCGCGCCCCCGGTTCCGACGATATCCTGCAAGAATTTACGGTTCCGGGGTTCCTCTTGTTTTGAACAAAAAACCTCCTGTCAATTTTTATACAAGGAGTTCAACACATATACAACAGAGTTGCGCACAATTCATCGTATGCAACTTTGCGGCATAAAACCACCTATGTTTATTCGTAATATTTTTATGAGAAAAAATTCGAGGAACGCTACCAGTATAGGCTTGTACAGGTATATTAAAATAAGACGGCCGGGGGGGGGGGGATCTTAAGAGATTCAATAACAAAATCTACGCCCCGTGTCTTATAGAGATGATTTATACTATTTCTATTACTGACTTTCATATCATGGTTATCATAGTATAAATTAAAAAAAGTTGCAAGGGGTTTTAAAGAAATTTTAACGTTTTGTACAAAAAACGGGTGTCAGACACCGCGTCTGTGTGCGTTAGGCGTTTTATGATACGGTTTTGATATACCGCTTGACCTGTGTTCTATATTTTACTAAAATGAATGTGAAAAAATATTTGATTTTTAATTATAGTATGGTATAATAAGAAAAGTTCTTCAAAAGAGAACTAGGAGGCTATTTATGGATAGAAGAATAGGAGTCGTCGTTCCGGTGGGAGCGCTCCGTGGAGAAAAGAGTTTGGGTGTAGGGGAATTCCCCGACATCGCTGAATTTGCCTCTGCGGTAAAAAATATGGGCATGGGACTTATTCAGTTATTGCCTGTAAACGATACTGGTTTTGAGAGTTCGCCGTACAGCGCGCTCTCGGCATTTGCTTTGCATCCTCTTTACATAAGAATTGGAGATATAGAAGAAGCCGCGTCTTTTTCCCAAAAAATTAAAGATGCATTAGAAGGGTTTGAACAAGAACTTCGTTTCCCGCATCAGCGGATTCTCCGCGTAAAGCTCGATTTGCTTATGAAAATTTACTCCGCTAACAAGGAAGCTATTATCAAAAGCGCTGTCTTCGGCAAGCTCGCAAAATGGATAGAGGAAAACCCTTGGGTTAAGCCTTACGCGGTGTTTAAGCGTTTGAAAGAAGCTAATGAACAAAAAAGCTGGAAAGAATGGCCCCCTCAATACCGAAACATTACTTATGAGCGAATAGAGGCGTTTTGGAAAGATGAGAGTCTCCGCGGCGAACATGTTTTCTGGGTCTGGGTACAGTCCGCGCTTGACGAGCAGTTCGCCAAAGCCGCTAAAGCGGTCGCGGATGCAGGGCTTATTCTCGAAGGCGATCTCCCTATTCTGATAAACGATGATTCTTGCGATGTGTGGGCGTACCCTGAATATTTTTATATGAACCTATCTGCGGGCGCTCCACCTGATATGTATAGTCCTAACGGACAGAACTGGGGTTTTCCGGTCTATAATTGGCATAATCTAGCGAAAAATAACTACGAATGGTGGAAGAACAGACTCAAAGCCGCTGAGAAATACTATAAGGCTTACCGAATTGACCACGTTTTGGGCTTTTTCCGTATCTGGGCTTCCTCTCGAAAGGACTTGTCCTCGTCTTCGCTCATGGGGAGGTTTATCCCCTATAAGCCGATTCTCCGTAAGGACATGGAACTTCTAGGCTTTGATACCCCGAAAATCCACTGGCTTTCCTACCCTCACATTCCCACGAGCGAGGTATGGCGTTCTCTTGACGGCTTAAAAGACGCAAACGGCAACAATGACTACGAGACTATTCGGCAATCCGCAGAAAAAGCCTTTATGTCCTGCCTTCAGCGTATCAATAACGAAGAGCTGTGGTGGTTCAATGATAGTATCAAAGGCGAAAAAGATATTATTGACAAGGACCTGCACCCGTTTGTGCAGGATTATCTGATTTGGGCGTGGAGAAATCGCACGTTGCAGGAATATGAGAAGGGTAAGTATTCGCCGACTTGGTTCTACCGCGATACCCGCGCCTACAATAGTCTCTCTGACGAACAAAAGGGTAAACTGGAAGCCCTTATCGAGAGGCAGAGTATAGCCTCCGAAAAGGCGTGGGAGAACCAGGGGAGGAAGCTCCTTGCCATGTTGAAAGAATCTGCGTCTATGCTTCCATGTGCTGAGGATTTGGGCGAGGTTCCGGATTGTGTGCCAAAAACGCTTAACAAACTTAAGATTCTGGGGCTCCGTGTGGTACGGTGGGCGCGTGAATGGGACGAAGAAGGTTCGCCGTTCATACCATTGGAGGATTATCCTGAATTAAGCGTATGCACGCTTGCGGTTCACGACAGCTCCACTATGCGCGAATGGTGGGACCACGAAGCGGAACAGGAGGTGTTCAGCGCTTTCTTAGGACAACCGGCCCTGCCGCCTGTCTACAACCCGGGCACCGCGAAAATCATCCTGAAAAAAGCCGCGTCTGCCGCATCTCTGTTTCGTGTTTTCCAGATTCAAGACATTCTCCACCTCTCACAGCGCTATTATGCGCCTGATTCTAAATTCGAAAGGGTCAATGTGCCTGGTTCTGTGAGCGAGTTCAACTGGACATACCGTCTGCCCGTGACTATCGCGGAAATCGCCAAGGACGAAGAACTCATCTATGCGGTCAGAGAATTGTCGAAAGTGAAGCAAGGCGAGAAAAAATAGAGAAGAAACGTATCTCCAAAGAACCATATAGTAAGGAAACTACATGAAATTAGAAATCATCCTGACCGCCTTTGAAGGTAAAGGCGGAACAAAGCAAACGCGGAACCCGACTATGGAATTCCATATTTGTAACGAAGTACGGAACGAGTGCGCGCTTGAGAGCGGACTGTTCTCACTGACAGGCAACGTGGTATGTGTGGATTTTCCGCAGGTGCGCTCCTTGTCCCAGAAATTGAATGAAAAAGGTTACAAAGTTAAAAGCGGACAGCTCAACGCGATAGGTCTCATTGATGAGATTCTGCATTACGTGGTGAAACTTTACCGTGAGCAGGTGCAGCCGGACGTATTTGATACGGCGCTCTCCCACCTCAATGCAACCTTGGGGCAAGAGCAAACTGACGAGTTATTGCGTAAATTCTGCGAGCGTTTTCCACCGAAAAAGGTTTACACGAAGGAAACCGATGTCAAAAATTACTTGCAAACCTCCGAAGACGGCGTTAGTCATTCTATTATGTCTCTCGAAGAAATTCTTTTGTTGGCGCTTGCCAATATCAACCCCGCGTTTAAACCTTTCCTGTTCTTGTTTGACGACAAGCCTTTATCTATGGAAACTAAAGCCATCTACGACAGCGCTGTTGAAGAATTGGAAAAACATCTGAAAGCTTTGCCGATCTTTGGTTCAGACGATCAGAACTTGTGGGATTTACTTCGCGCTCCGTCTCTCGCTTCTCCGGATTCTTTAAGCGGACAGCTCGATTTCATACGCCGAAAATGGGGGCTTCTCCTCAAGAAATTTATGAGGCGGCTTTTAATGGGTATGGATGTTATCAAAGAAGAGGAAAAACCTTTCTGGGGCGGAGCGGCCGGTCCTACCGAGGTTATATATTTTGGACATCGTGATAACGAATACGAAAAATTTAGCCTTGACCAGGAATGGATGCCCCGTACCGTGCTTATGGCAAAGTCAACCCTTGTGTGGCTCTATCAGCTTTCCAATAAATACAACCGGGAAATCACCCGCCTCGACCAGATTCCCGATGAAGAACTGGACGAGCTTTCGCGGTGCGGCTTCACCGGGCTATGGCTTATCGGCTTGTGGGAGCGGAGTAACGCCAGCAAGACCATCAAACAGTGGACCGGCAATCCGGAGGCGGCCGCCAGCGCCTATAGCCTCTATGACTACGACATCGCGGGTGAACTTGGCGGCTGGGACGCTTTGCGGAATCTCCGCGACCGGTGCGGGCAACGCGGGATTAGACTCGGCTCGGATATGGTTCCGAACCACACAGGCATCGACTCTCGCTGGATTATGGAACACCCTGATCGTTTCCTGCAATTAGACCATCTCCCCTTCCTTTCTTACAGTTATAACTGCGGCAACCTTTCGGGGCGGGAGGATATAACGGTACAAATTGAAGAACACTACTTCACCCGAAGTGATGCGGCTGTCGTGTTTCGTCATATCGACAACCGTACGGGGCGGACACGCTATATCTACCATGGTAACGATGGTACGTCTATGCCCTGGAACGACACAGCGCAGATAGACTTTTTGAATCCCGAAGCCCGTGAAGCCGTGATACGTACCATTATTGGGGTGTGTCAACAGTTCCCTATCGTGCGTTTTGATGCGGCAATGACTATGGCGAAACGGCATATCCAGCGGCTCTGGTACCCGGAACCTGGGCATGGCGGCGACATCGCCTCTCGCGCCGAATACGGCTCCATGACTAACGAAGAGTTCAACCGGCGAATCCCCAACGAATTCTGGCGCGAAGTGGTTGACCGGTGCGCGGTTGAAGCGCCTAATACCCTGCTCCTCGCCGAAGCTTTCTGGATGATGGAGAGTTATTTCGTACGCACGCTCGGAATGCACCGCGTCTACAATTCCGCTTTTATGAATATGCTTAAAAAAGAGGAGAATGACAAATACCGCGCTTCAATCAAGAACACGCTTGAATTTGACCCGGAAGTACTAAAGCGGTTTGTCAACTTTATGAACAACCCTGATGAAGAGACCGCAGTGGCACAATTCGGTAAAGGCGATAAGTACTTTGGCGTTTGCACGCTGATGGTTACCATGCCCGGCTTGCCTATGTTCGGGCATGGGCAAATCGAGGGGTTTGAAGAAAAATACGGCATGGAATATCGGCGCTCCTACCGCAATGAAAAGCCGGATAAATGGCTCGGCGATAGGCACGAGCGCGAAATTTTCCCCCTGATGAAGCGGCGTATGATATTCTCCGGTAGTGAAAACTTCTGCCTGTTTGACCTCTATGCGTCAGGCGGCGCGGTGAATGAGAATGTCTTCGCCTACTCGAACCGTTTTGACGAGGAGCGATCGCTTGTGTTTTACAACAACTCCTACTACGAAGCCGCAGGCTGGATCCACGGAAGTTGCGCGAACATTCCGCTCAAGAATGGCGGAACTAAACGAGATACGCTGGGGCAGGCGCTGGCGCTGGATGGAGATTTCGCGCTTTTCCACGAACAGCGTTCCGGACTGTGGTTCATACGCTCTGTCAAAGAACTCTATGAGCGGGGTTTCTTCGTTATGTTAAAAGGCTATGAAGCGCAGGTTTATCTTGACATACATGCCGTTCATGACGCGGACGGCAAATGGTCCCGCATATGCAACGAATTGAACGGCGATGGGGTATATGATCTCGAAGCCGCATTCCAAGATATCTTCCTTGCAGAACTCTATAAACCATTTATGGCGATTTTCTCTCGTGAACGCCTGAATAACTTATCCGATATGTTCTCGCGGAGTAAATCAACGATCCTCGCAGGAGACGCCGAACAATACATCGATTCGCTTGAGGAACCAGTTTTAAGCTTCATAATTCAGGCAAAACGCTACTTAGTCGGCGCGGACGGGCGTTACGAGCCATTCAAAACCGCATCGTATTATCCTCGTAAGGTTCCGGATCCGTTTACTGTGTGGAAGGAATTTGCAGGATATCTACGGCGGCTGTTCAATCTGCCCGCTCATATGACGCCGTCTGTGGAAGATTTGCCTTTTATTTTGGGATATGGGGTTTTGTCTTCGCTTCGCGCTCTTTTGAGTGGTGGTTCAGGTGCTGATGTAACTGCGCTTATAGGGCATTGGCAACTTGACCGAAAAATGCGGGATGCTTTTGTCAAAGCAGGCGTGGGCCGGGATGCCTATCGCGTCATAGCGCTGATAAAAGCCGTGCTTGCCCGCACGTCTGGCGACTCGGTTCCAGACGACTTGACGCAAATCATCATGGAACATTATCAAGAGGAAGACTTCCGTCAACTCCTCGGTATAAACGTCTTCAACGGTATCGTGTGGTTCAACAAAGATGCTTTTGACGCGGCCGTAAGCTATGTTCCCCTGTTCCTGGCGCTTGAAAGCGATAGCGCCTTCAAACCTAAGTCGGTTGCGGTCAAAAAATCAGCGAAATCGTCAAAGGCAATGTGGGAAAAGCGCATTAAGGCAATCGCCCACGCCGTGGAGAAACTACGAGCGGCAGAGGAAAAATCCGACTATAAGTTTGAGAAATTCTTGGAAGAGCTGGAGTAAGATGATTAACAAAACTTTTCCCAAAATACGCGCCGTGTTTTGGGAAAAGTTATTTCAGGCGGTACAGGCGCCGCTTTCGCGGCTCTCCCCTCTTGTAAATCTTTTTGGTTTATGCCATACTTCACTATGAAAACTTATAAAAATATCCCCCTCTTTACCGAAGCTTTATCTTATGATGATGTTCTCTTAGTGCCGAACTATTCAAACATCCTTCCCAAAGACTGTGATGTGCGGACTATCTTATGCGCCGACATAGCGCTCAATGCGCCCATTATTTCAGCCGCAATGGACACTGTTACCGAAGAAAAGCTCGCCATTGCTCTTGCCCTTGAAGGTGGTTCCGGCGTTATTCACCGCAACCTCAACCCCTCGGCCCAAGCCCAACAGGTTGCTAATGTCAAACGCTATCTTAATTGGATAATTGACACGCCTATTACCGTGAATGCGGACGCGCTCGTCCACGACATCAAGGTGATGATGGACAAATTCAATGTGTCTGGAATGCCCGTTGTTGACAAGAACGACAGGCTCCTTGGCATTATCACGAGTAGGGACCTCCGCTTTTGCAAGAACGAGAGCCTCCCGGTTCTTGATGTAATGACCAACGACGTGATTGTGGAGGAAGGTAATCCATCCGTAGCGAGCGCCCGTGAAAAGTTCGACCGACACCGCATTGAAAAACTACCGGTGGTTGATGAACAAGGACGGCTTACTGGACTTATCACGGTAAAAGACATGGAGAAACACGCGAATTTCCCCAAGGCCGCAACCGATAAGGCGGGTAGGCTGATAGTAGGCGCGGCTGTTTCCCCGCAGGATTATCGTATACGAATGCCTCTGCTCAAGAATGCCAAGGTTGACTATGTGGTGCTTGACACCGCTCATGGGGACTCGCAAAATGTATGCGATGCGGTTACAAGTATTAAGAAAGAGTTTGGGACGCCAGTTATCGGTGGGAATGTGGCAACAGAGGAAGGAACGCGGCGCCTCATTGACGCGGGCGCGGATGCAGTGAAAGTGGGCGTTGGTCCAGGTTCCATTTGTACGACGCGCATCGTTGCCGGCGTGGGCGTGCCTCAATTCAGCGCAGTGTGGGACTGCGCTGAAGAGGCGGCCAAGTCGGGCGTGCCGGTCATTGCGGATGGAGGCGTTAAGTTTTCGGGTGATATTACCAAAGCCATTGGCGCGGGCGCAAACGTCGTCATGATTGGCAACCTTTTCGCAGGCTTGAAAGAAGCCCCGGGGAGTGAAATCATCTATGATGGACGTATCTACAAATCCTACCGCGGTATGGGCAGTATAGGCGCAATCAAAGACGGAGCTGGGGACCGCTATCAAATTTCCAAGGATGAAAAGCCGGTTCCCGAGGGCATCGAAGGGCGCGTCCCTTACAAGGGTGAATTGAAGGAGTATTTGAACCAGCTCGTGTCTGGGTTACGTAAAGGTATGGGCTACACAGGGTGCAAAACTATCGAGGAGTTGAAAAAATATCGGCGTTTTGTAAAAATAACCGCGGCCGGTTTACGGGAAAGTCATGCCCATGACGTTACCATTACTCAAGAAGCGCCGAATTACACGAGGATTTGAAAGGCTGTCGTGGGATTTTGTTGTAAAGCGCAATATTAGCAAAATCCTATCCCGCAAAAAATCTTCTTTCGAAGGAAAAGTTATGCCTAAAAACAAACGGCTATATGCGCTTCGGGGCGCGACGCAATGCCTTAACGAGGCAGAGGATATTGAAAGACAGGTATCAACGCTCTACAGCGAACTTTTGGCGAAGAATTCGCTTGACGAGGCTGATGTTGTGTCGGTGATTTTTTCCATCACGTCGGACTTAGACGCGCTGAACCCTTGCACGGCGCTTCGGCGCACAGGCCGGGCGCGGGATCTGGCGCTCTTTGCGGTGCAGGAGCCGGATGCGCAGGACAGCCTCCCTCGCGTCATCCGACTCCTCGCGCACTGTTATTTGAACGAAGGCGCGGAGGTTCGTCATGTCTATTGTAATGGCGCGGAGGTTTTGCGTCCCGATAGAAAGGTGTAAAGCGTTTGAAAAGAAGGTATAAAGATGAACAAATGGGAACGTTTTAAGAAGAACAAGAGGGCGTTTGTGTCCCTGTGGATTTTCGGCGTATTTTTTACGATAAGTCTGTTTTCGGAATTCATTGCTAATGACAAGCCGATTTTGGTATATTATGACCATAAACTTTACTTTCCGGTCATCAAAAACTATTCGGAACTCGTTTTTGATGGTGAATTTGACATTGATGCGGATTACCGGGATCCCTTTCTTATTGAAAAAATAGAGTCCAAAGGATGGATGCTTCGTCCTCTTATTGGTTTCAGTTACGACACTATCAACTACAACCTACCGAGTCCCGCTCCTTCTCCGCCCACCCGTGAAAACTGGGCAGGAACAGACGACCGCGGACGAGACGTACTCGCGCGGGCGCTTTATGGTTTCCGCGTATCCGTGCTTTTTGGGCTGACGCTCACATTATTCTCGTCAACCATCGGGATCGCCTTAGGCGCTTTGCAAGGCTATTACGGCGGCGCTTTTGACATTATCTTTCAGCGTTTTATGGAAGTATGGTCAGGGATGCCGACTCTTTTTATGCTCATCATCCTTTCATCTGTGATAGAACCGAATTTCTGGTGGTTATTGGGCGTTACCCTTCTATTTGGTTGGATGAGCCTTGTCGGGGTAGTGAGAGCCGAATTTCTCCGCGCCCGTAATTTTGAATACGTGCTTGCGGCGCGTGCTATGGGTATGAGACATTCACGCATTATGTTTGTCCACATCCTCCCCAACGCTATGACAAGCGCCTTGAGCTACTTACCTTTTATCCTCGGTGGGTCGATAACCACACTTACGTCTCTGGACTTTTTAGGCTTTGGACTACCCGTAGGTTCCCCTTCATTAGGTGAGCTATTAGCGCAAGGTAAGGCAAACCTCCAAGCGCCGTGGCTCGGTGTTACGGCGTTTACCGTGCTTGCTTTGACGCTCAGCCTTCTCGTGTTCATAGGCGAAGGTGTACGGGACGCTTTTAATCCCAGGCGGCTAGGCAGTTGAATTCAAAATATTCGGTAGGAAGGGCTTGACAAAAATATTTTTCTATGCATAATAGAGATCATTGCGGCTGTCGTATAACGGCATTACCCGAGCTTCCCAAGCTCGTGACGAGGGTTCGACTCCCTTCAGCCGCTCAAACATTCTATGGTGTCTGACGCCTCGCCCCCCCCTTTTTTTTGTACTTTATTCTTTAACATTCAATCATTCCCATTTATTCTTCAAGAGGCGTTTGGTAAGCTCCCTTGCTAATGGTGTCTGACACCACAAAATACTCCATTGCACTCTTTCTAATTCTTTGTTAGACTTGTCTTGTGAATAAAATATTGATAAAAAAACAGCTTTCGGCTGATGTGTATGAAATGGTTTTGTCTGCGCCGCTCATAGCGCGTTCGCGCAAGCCCGGGCAGTTTCTGATTGTGCAGTCTGGCGAGCTTGGCGAGCGTATTCCGCTCACCATAGCCGATGCAGATGAGGCTGTCGGTACTGTTACCATTGTGTTTCAAGCGGTTGGCGAGACAACGATGAGGTTGGCGCTCAAAAATGCAGGGGACAGTCTGGATAATACGTTGGGTCCCTTGGGCACCCCCACCCATATCAAAGAATTCGGTACCGTTGTGTGCGTCGGTGGCGGTATAGGGTGCGCTCCGCTTTTCCCCATTGTCCAAGCGATGAAGAAAGCGGGTAACCACGTCGTTGCCATCATTGGTGCGCGGACAAGAGAACTAATTGTCTTTGAGGAACGTATAAGGCAGTTTGCGAATGAGACTATTATCGTTACGGACGACGGCTCTTATGGTAGAAAAGCTCTCGTTACAGAACCGCTCAAGGAATTATGCTTCCAAACACCAAAACCGGATATGAGCATCGCCATAGGTCCGCCTCTCATGATGAAATTCTGCGCCGCAACCGTCAGAGAATTCGGCGTACCGATAATGGTTTCTCTCAACACCATTATGATTGACGGAACTGGTATGTGTGGCAGTTGCCGTGTCAGTGTAGGCGGCGAAACGAAATTCGTATGCGTAGACGGTCCTGAATTTGACGGGCATAAGGTAGACTTCGACAACATGATTCAGCGAATGCGAACGTTCAAAGATAGAGAAGACGAAGCTCGCCATAAATGCCATCTGGAACTGAAACTTACCCGGTTACCGACTTCGATTTAATCACTAACAGTAAGTTTTTGCACTTCAACCGTAGGCGTGACTAAAAAAGGCGGAGGAGTCCTCCGCCTTTTGGTTTACTTCATAAACAAGGAGCAGTTTATGCAGGCGACATACCGGCTTTTTGCCGATGAAATGACCGATGCTTTTCTCAAGGGAATCAAGGACAGCTACCGGAACAGGGAAATCGAAATAACTGTACGGGAAGTGGAAGATGAAACCGAATATTTGCTTAAATTCGAGTCGAACCGTCAGCATCTGATACGGGGCATTGAGGAAATACGGAGCGGAGCGCCCCTGCGGATCATGCCCCTTGAGCGGATTGAGCGGTTTGAAGTATGAACGTATCGTTCTCCAGCGAAGCTTTCGCGGCGTTTTGCGAATGGTCAACAACGGACCACCGTATTTTTCAAAAGATAAAAGACCTTATAGCCGCCATCAGCCGCGATCCGTTTAAGGGGATTGGGAAACCCGAACCGCTGAAACATGACCTCTCCGGCTACTGGTCAA
>JAIRNA010000067.1 GCA_031258305.1 Treponema sp.
GATCGCGCCGCCTCAATTGAGGCTTCCAAATCCATCTCATCTTTTACGATCTTTTCCGCCGCCTTCTTGTAATAATCAAAAAGTATGCGGGCTTCGTCCTGATACAGATTCATTGATTCCGCAAAAATTTTCCCTTGCACACCGATCCTCTTAATTTCTTAACAATTTTCTTTCTTTAACAAGCATTTGCAACATTCCCGCTTCCTTTTCCAAAACGGATGTGTCAGAAACACCTTGAGCGCCGCCCGCCGCTATGCTGTCGCATATATCCGACACTTCATTCAAAGAATCCATTATCTTGAATTCCAGATCAAAACCTTCAAAGCCATTCACCGGAGAAATATATTTGATTTCTTCAAGCGTCCGCTTTATTGTTTCCCGGTCGTTTTCATATTCCGCAGGAAGACGATTCACGGCGAGGGATAAAACCTGAGAGCGCGCCTTTAATTCGGTAATAAATTGAGTTTTTTTGTTTTCTTCTTCTCCAACCTGCCGGGCATGAGACGATGCAAAAAAAGCGAGAAACATGCAGACTGCGAATAAAAAGACCAGTACCGCCTGAACGGTAATCGCGGTATTTAAAGAGATTGCGAAGCTTGAGAGCAGGATAATGACTATAATTGACGCGATGATATAGCCTATGACGCCCGTCCATACGATTGGCAAAGACGGAATTTTACCTGAAAAATTGGCGATGGTGATGGTTGAAAAAAAGAAAGGAGTAAAGAAGAAAAGATACATGATGCCAATAGAAAGCCATGTAAAAACAGCCGCGTCCGTCAAAACCTTCCCCCACGTATTCAAAAAAAAGGCGAGCGCCATAACGCCGGCGCCAAAAAGGAATAGCACTACTCTGAATACTAACGATTGGCTTTTTGTCATTGCCTTGCTCCGTCTATGTCAATTTGTTTCCGCAACTGGTGCAGAATTTTACGCCCGGTGGCGCGGACTGTCCGCAACGCGGGCATACATTTCCAAATCCGCCGACCGCCTGCTCAGTCAAAAGCCCGGCGCCGCACGACACGCAGCGCTTGGTTCCGGCGAGGTTGTCGCTGCCGCAACAGGGACAGGGGTTGTACCTGTTGCCGCAATAGGGGCAAAAATTAGACGTAGCAGGGTATTTTTTCGCGCATCTTGAGCAGAACACCTCTTTTCGCCCCGCAAGCGGCGCCGTTTGCGCTCCGGCGTGTCCGCCAGCCGCGGGCATATACGGCGGCTGCATCATCGCGGCGGCGCCTATTCCACCCATCATACCGGTCATTGCGGCCGCTCCCAAAATGCCCATGTCGCCGCTTCGGGAAACCGCGTTGTTCGCAACGCCGAAGCCCTGCTTCTGCTGCCACGTGTAGCCCGCAATGTTCTGCGCGGAACGGTCACTGAGCGCCGACGCTATTTTCTTGCCGTCTTCTGTGGACGTGTCAAGATCAACGGAGGTAATGTAGAAACCGGTCAGCGACATGCCGTACGATTCCCAAAATTCTCTCAATGGTTCTTTCAAAAAGCGCGAGAGATCATCAAGGCGGGCTGAAATAGTCGTAATGCCGACTTGATTCGCCTGCATAAACGCAACAACAACGCTTTTCGTTTTTGCGATAAGCGCGCCCAGAAAGTGATTTGTAAGATCGTACGCAGTAAAATTGGTCAACGTACCAACCAATTGAACCAAAAAACGCTCCGCATCTTCAACTTTAAGACCATATCTGCCCTTTGCCGCAAGCGGAACCATCTCTCCATATTCAGGATCGCGGTAGCGCATGGTGTCGGTGCGCCAGTCAATGGAAAGCGGCGCGGTCTTGTTTACAAACCAAACTTCAGCGGTAAAAGGATTTTTCCCTCCGAAAGGGATGCCGAACAAGTTGCGTAGCAGGGGAAGGTTTTCTGTATTAAGGGTATGTTTTCCGGGTCCAAATTTTCCCAGTATTTGCCCTTTTGAGAATAAAACCGCTTCTTGAGACTCCCTTACAATCAACTGCGTAAAAGTACTGAGGTTGTTGTTCTTATTCTGCCCGAATTTCCATACAAAAACATCGTTCGTCGCATCGTTCCATTCAACTACATCTATGAAAGCCATCTAATACTCCATCTCCAGTGTATGATTCGATTCTGAACGCATTTTAAAACTGAATTATATTCAGTTTATTGTAAAAATTCTTTTTGTCAAGAGGTATTTTTAAAATTGTGGTTCATTAGTGAAAATTTCACCTTTGATAAGAGGCATAAGATACATGATGAGCAAAAGAGCGTTGGGTAAACTTGTAGTAATACATGGAGCCGTGGAGGGGATGTATACCGTCAAAGAGTCGGCGTTGCGTCTTAAGGTGAGCGAGCGGCGGATAAAGCGGCTTAAAAAGAAACGTACATGGGCTATGGCTGCGGTGTAACAAAGAAGTTGCGTAGATTAGCTTGCGCGGTTTCATTTTATACGGTATAATGAAACACAATTTAAGGAAAACAAGGAGGAAATATGGAAAACACGGTAAATACCGCAAAGGACGCGGTAACAAACGCTTATATCAATATGTTCGGTATACTCGGCGCTCTGGAAGACTTATGCAGGCTGTCGCAGGCGGCACAAGTCCTCCTTCCGCGTAACTCACTGACGGTCTGCTTTGCGATACACAGCGGGCCCGCTGTGAGGCTGGCTTTCAGCGGAGAAGGCTGCGTCGTTGTTCCCGGAACAGGGGAATGTGGCATAAAGTTGCCTTTTTCATCGGCGGAAAAATTCAACGCAGTGATTGATGGAACGGCAACGCCCATTCCTTGCAAAGGTTTCACTAAAATCGGTTTTCTACTTAAAAATTTCACGGAATTGACAAAACTGCTTGAAAGGTATCTCCGCGCAAGCGATATTGCCCTTACGGATGCGGACTTTTTCAACGCCTCTACAACCATCATGTTTCACCTGATAGCTCAAGCCGTAACGCAGATCGGCAACCATGACGTAGTCGGACGGTTTTCTGCGTCAAACATCGTTGACGGAATCGCGGTACTCTCCATTTCGGATGGACCGAAAGCCGCGCTCTATTTCAAAGACCATGTAGTTTCCTGCTCGCGCCAAATCCCCAGAAATTTCAACGCTCTCATGGAATTCAAAGATATGAAACTTGCCCGTGACCTTTTTGACGGTAAGGTAAGCGCGCTCGCATGTGTAGGACGCGGGATCATCTCTATGAAAGGCAACCTCGGAATGTTGGACAACATCAATCGTATTCTGGATAGGGTTGCGGTATATTTAGCATAAGGAGTTATTATGACTGAAAAATCTGTATATAATTATAGAAAAAGCGCGGAGATTTTTGAACGCGCTTTGAAGGTGATACCGTCCGGTATTTACGGGCATCAAGGACCGGCAGAGGGCTGTTTCGTGCCGGTAACGGCGTTTCCGTTTTTTTCGGAGCGGGCAAAAGGCGCGTATTTCTGGGACGTTGACGGTAATCGGTTTATCGACTATATGTGCGCCTACGGTCCCAACGTGTTAGGCTACAACGATGACGAGATTGACGAGGCGGCCGCGAAACAGCGGGAGAAAGGTGACTGTATTACGACGCCGTCCCGTGTCATGGTAGACTTTGCGGAACTCCTCGTTGACACGGTGGCAAGTGCGGACTGGGCTTTTTTCGCCAAAAACGGCGGCGATGCAACCACCCTTGCCATCATGACAGCGCGTGCTCACACGCATCGCAAAAAAATCGTGTTTTTCAAGGGTTACTACCATGGGGTCGCACCGTGGACGCAAAAAATAGACTATCCGGGCGTCCTCCCCGAAGATGTGGCAAATTCTCTCTATGTCCCGTGGAATGATTACGAAAAACTAGCTGAAACTTTTGCTCAGAACAAAGGTGAAATTGCGGCAATCATCTCCCAACCCTACTGGCACGGTAACTTCGCGGATAACATCCTCCCTGCGGACGGCTTTTGGCAAAAGGTAAGAAAACTCTGCGTCGATTCGGGAACTGTGTTGATAATTGACGACGTGCGGACTGGCTTCCGCCTTGACGTGGCTGGTAGCGACCACTTCTTTGGCTTTGAGGCTGACCTTATCTGTTTTTGCAAGGCGCTTGCCAATGGCTATAACGTGAGTGCGCTCTGTGGTAAGGACTTTTTGAAGAATACGGTATCTGGGCTTTCCTATACAGGTAGTTACTGGCTATCTGCCGTACCGTTTGCGGCGGGAATCGCCTGTATTGAGAAGATGAAGCGCCTTGACCTGCCCCGTCTGCTTGACGAAAAAGGAAAGGGCTTGTTACACGGGCTCGTGGAAACCGCAAGACGGCGCGGCTTTGACCTGCACGTTTCCGGTATGCCGGCGCTTTTCTACATACGGATCGCCGATGATGATGTGAACGGTAGTCCATCCCTTATGCTTCACCAGCGATGGATTGCCGAAATGGTCAAACGCGGCGTTTACGTGACGAATCATCACAACCATTTCCTTAATTACGCCTTGAATGCCGATGACATCAAGACCACCATTCAGGTAGCGGACGAGGCCTTTGCGGCATTGTAAAAGACCACCCGCAAAGTAACCGACTTTGTGGGCGGTCTCTCATTATTTATTTTTTGAAATTGACTTGTTATGAACATTCTGATATACTTTTTGATGTGGAACACTATCATATAAGAAAATATGATGAGTCAAGCGCAGAAGAGACTCTCAAATACGCGGCTGTTATGCAAAGACTTCTCAGAAGTACGCCGAATTCTACGGTATTATTGGATTGTGAGGGACGAGTAGATTACTGTAGCGATTCATGGCTGGCGCTTACGGGCATTGAAGATGAATTCGCAATAAGAGGATGTTATTTTTGGGATGTCATGCGGGCTTTTGAGAACGGGAAGTACTCGGATACGATAAAAAGCCTTTTCAATGAAATCCGCGTGGGCTTGAATGTACGGAAGGCTGAGTTGCACATTGCCTTCCCGGGCGCTGAAATGCGGCTGGTCGAGATTCATTTTATACCGCTGTTGAATGAGACAGGGGGTTTTGAAGGCGCCCAATTAATATCTTTTGACGCGGCGCAGTTTTTTATTTCCGAAGCCAATAAGCGGACGAAGATTATGCTGGATGCCGTTCCTATGGCCGTGCAGTTTTGGGACGAGGAGTGCCGTCTCTTGGACTGCAACGAGGAAGCGGTACGCCTCTTTGGTATGTCTTCCAAAGCCGAATACATCAGTCGCTTTTATGAGCTGAACCCTGAATTTCAGCCTGATGGAGAATCTTCGGTTGATAAGCTAGAAAAGTATATCCACGCCGCTTTTGAAACAGGTTATCAGCGGTTTGAATGGGAGAGCCGTCTCCCTTCCGGTGAGCCTCTGCCCGCTGAGTTAACCCTCGTGCGGATGCCATGGGATGATGAGAGTCGACTTGTCATCTACATAAACGATATGCGGAGAATCAAGTTGAAAGAGTCGGCATTGCGCGAAACGGAAGAGAGAATCCGACTCTTGCTGGATGCTCTGCCGGTATGCTGCCTCCTGTTTGACGACAAGGGAACGCTTATTGATTGCAATGATGCGGCGTTGAAAATGAGCCATATAGAGAGTAAAGATAAATACCTCGGGCGGTGGTTGGAATTCAACCCCGAATTTCAGCCTGACGGAGAATCTTCGGTTGATAAGTCCGCGCGGTACAACGCGGCCGCTCTCAAGAGCGGGCTGGAGCGATTCGAGTGGACCAGTATCGACAGCCATGGCAACCCCATACCGAACGAAACTGTTCTGGTACGGGCGCCATGGAAGAACAAGTACTTACTTGCCGCATATTCACAAGATCTGCGGGAGATTCAGGCGAAAGAAGCTGAAATCCGTGAAGCTGAAGCGCGAGTCTCGGCGATGCTGGACTCTCTGTCTGTGGGCTGCACCTTCTGGGACACGAACGGAAAACTCTTGGACTGTAACAAAACGGTGGTTGAGATGTTCCATTGCCGTAACAAAGAGGAATACCTTGATAACTTCTACACGTACCAGCTCCTTCCCCAGTCCCAGGACGAACCAAACATCGAAAAAGTCAAGCGAGCTGTGCGTCGGGCAGTTGAAGAAGGAGACTTTTGTTCTAAATGGGAGTATATAATCGCGGACGGTACGCCTCTGCCTTTGCAGGTACATCTCAAGCGCATCCCATGGAAAGATGGCGTCCGTGTCGTCGGTTACTTCACGGAACTACAGGAACTCTTGGAGACCCAGGATAACCTCACCCGCATCAAGTCTCTTGTCGAAGGCTCACCCCAGCTCTTGATGTATCTCAATTCAAGCGGCGACATAGAATATATGAATGCGGCGGTTTCCGCCATTACAGGGTACAGCCGCAATGAATTCATGATAAACGGCTTTAATTTGATTCTCGGTGAAACGGAAATACAGAAGCTCAAGGAAAAGGTCATACCCAAGACGATAAAGGAGCAAAACCAGATTTTTGATACACGGATACGGGGCAAGGATGAGAGATGGATAGACCTTTCAGTTTCGACCTATGCGGCGGTGTTGCACACAGGTGAGGCGGGCATCGGCATCATAGCGCGGGACGTTACGGAATTAAAACGAATACAAGCGGAACTCATCAAATCGAAGGAAGAAACGGAGAGAGCCCTTGCTAAAGCCGAACTTTACAGCAGGGCGAAAACCGATTTTCTTTCTCGAATGAGTCACGAAATGCGTACACCCATGAACACAGTCATTGGTATGATGGAGGTTGCCCGTATTGCGTCCAACGAAACGAGCCGAAGCGCCAGTTACGACAAAATCTACAGCGCGTCCAAGCAATTGTTGGACATCATCAACGATGTCTTGGATATGGCGAAAATAGACTCTGGTGAATTCGCTCTGTCGCCGTATCAGTTTCGGTTCTTTGCTATGGTACAATCGCTTGCTGACGCGGCCGCCTCTGAGGCGAAGAAAAAAAGGCAGACTTTCACCATGAGCATCGACGATTCCATACCCGAATTCCTTATTGCCGATGAGCGGCGTTTGAAGTTGGCTTTGTCCAACATCCTCTCAAACGCCGTTAAATTTACGCCGAAAAACGGCAAAATCGACTTTTCGGTTCGTCGTCTCCCAGATGACGGACGTAAATGCGTCTTACAGTTCAAAGTCAGCGATAACGGTAAGGGTGTTCTGGAAGAAAATAAGAAGCGCATATTCAGAGCTTTTGAGCAAGCGGATAATACGATCAGGCGTGAACACGGCGGCGCAGGGCTCGGTCTCCCCATTGCCGTACATATCGCAAGACTTATGGGCGGCGACATAGAAGTCGAATCCACACCGGGGAGGGGCGCTTGTTTCACCTGTTCTCTTAAGTCCGATTACATCCCTTTCGGTTCATTTTTCTCCGCTCCAGACCTAGCTTCGACCGAATACACAAACCTCACCGGCGTACGTATTCTCGTGGTGGACGACATCGAGACAAACCGCGAGATAGTAATCACCCTGCTTGAGGATACGGGCGCAGTCATCGACAGCGCGGACTCCGGCGAAAAATCACTGAAGATGGTTTTGCAAAACTATTACGATTTTATTCTGATGGACCTCCACATGCCCACTATGGATGGCTTCGAGGCGACGACGCGCATACGAGAACTCGAAAAAGACTGGGGTCGTCATATTCCCATTGTCGCTTTGACTGCAGACTCAGGCGTGGATGTCAGACATCGCTGCTTTGAAGCCGGAATGGATGACTTCATAAACAAGCCGGTGGAATACGCCGTCCTCCTCCAAACAGTGTCCCGCTACCTCAAGCATACCGGGCGGCTCTAGACCTCGTGCAACGTCCTGCCCCTTACTATTCGTAATTCGCGCGCCCATAGTCTTTTTCACGTGCGGCGTCCTTTGTAGACTTCGCCGAGCGCGCGTTTCGCCGCGTCCGGTAGATCGAAGCCGAGCGTGCCGCCTGGGTTCATGATGTTGTTTGGGTCAAAATGAGCTTTCAAGGCGCGGTAGACTGCATATTCATTACTGCCGATAGCGTTTTCGAGCCACGGCGCGAACATCTTACCGATGCCGTGGTGGTGGCTCATCGCGGCTCCGGACTTTTGGATGGCGTCAAGAATGCCCGCGTGGAAGCGGCGGTATTCCTCCGGGTCGCACATTCTCGCGATGAATATCCAGTAGAGGTTCGCGCCCTGCGGGTAAACATGGCTTATGTGGGTTAGGCAAACCGTATTCGGGCGGGACTTCACATATTCCCGCACTTCCCGATGGACTCGTCCCATATTGCTCCAGTTGACCGCACATTCCATTGTGTCCATGACGATGCCGAAATCCTGCATGGTATCGCGCAAATAGGGGTCGTTAAACCGACCTCTTTCCCAGGCTTTTGTAACCGCGCCGGAAAGCCAAATTCCGCCGCATTTCCGCGCGACCCGGTGAACGTTTTTGGCGCAGTTGCGGGAGAATCCAGCCTCGCCATTTGTGAAACCCAGGAACAAACTCATTTCGCCTTCTTTAAAGTCTTTCAAATCGAACAGGATTTTCAGCGGGCTGTCAATCACGTTATACATATGGAGCATGACGCTCGTTTCTTCCGGGTCGGAAAAGCGGAATATAGACGGATAGCCTGCCTCGCTTTGCATAATTTCGCGGGCGGCCGCCTGTGCGGTCTCCCAATTCTTGAACATATAGGAAAACCGCTTGATAGTTTTCGGCATATGCCGAAAAATCTTCAGCGTCGCATGGGTAAGCACGCCAAAAGCGCCTTCGCTTCCCATCATAATTTGCCCTAAATCCGGCCCTGTCGCCTTGCGCGGGTAGCGGTCCGTAGAAATCGTCCCCGCGGGCGTGGCATAATCCTGCCCCAGTACAATGTCTTGAATACACCCATAGTACGTAGAGTTCTGCCCTGCGCCATGGGTAACGATCCAGCCGCCCACAGATGAATATTCAAAACTTTGCGGGAAATGCCCGCAGGTGTAGGCGTGTTTCGCGCCGAAGTTGGCGGCCGCTCCATTTAAAGCGGCTTCAAGCTTGGGCCCGCTCATACCTGCTTCAACGGTGATGGTCTGGTCAATCTCGTTGAACGCGACGACCTTGTTGAACCGAAGCCGCATATCCAGGGAAACGCCGCCCTTGACGCACTCGACGCCCCGCGTTACCGAAGAACCGCCGCCGTACACATAGAGCGGGATTTTTTCGGCGTTACAGAACGCCACAATCCGCTCGATTTGTTCTTTTGTATCCGGGTAAAGCACTATATCGGGCACATTTTCCACCTGTTTTTGGCGCAGGCGCATCAAATCGAACATCGTCTTGCCGTAAGCCACTGAAAGCCGAGCGTAATCGTCCATACGGACGTAGTCTTTGCCCACGATTTCGCGGAATGTATTGATTTGCGCTTCGGTCAGCTTGAGGGGGAGGTCAAATTTCACCTCGTCAAGCCCTATGTTTTCGCTGTATTGGGTGAAGTCGTTATCGGAAAGTCCGAATTGCGCCTTCAACAGCTTGAAGAGCGACTCTCTCGGCGCTTTTATTCTGTCCGATTCGCCCCATTTAAATATGGAACGGTATGAATTGGAGGGGATTTCTCCCTGGAACCAGTGCGGTTCAAAATGTTTATAGGTACTCATTTGTCGTATCTCCTTATGTTAGGAGGGGGAAGTCTCCCCCTCGCTTCAGACCGCGCTTCGCGCGGTCTTCCGCTTCCCCCTCTGCGGGGGCTCCGCCCCCGCAACGCCCCCGCGCCCTTGCAGGACAATTCACGCGGAGGGGTTCCTGCTCTCTACTTAATCACGTTGAGTCTCGTGTCGCCGTGAGCGCCGACAACTTCCCGCCGTTTGGGATTCACCGTCAAATCAAGCCCTTCCAGCGGGTATGCGCCTATGAGGACATCCGTCTCGCCGGGAAGGACTACCGCTTCGCAGGAGGTCTCCCGGTCCTTCCAGCGGACCTCCACATACTCGGTTATTCCGCTGGAGACTTTTCCCCCGCCGGCAACCGTGGCCTCACTGGTTTTTTTTATCCGCAGCCCCAGCTTTTCGCGGGTCTCCTCGTTGATGACCAGGGGCCACGCGCCGGTATCCACTACGGCGTTCACCGTCAGCCGCCGAACTTGATCCTGGGGCATATAATCTCGATCCGCGTCGTTTTGATCCCCGATGTTTACCAGGGTAACTTCCGTCCGTACTTCGCCCATAAGCTTCTCCTTAATCCCTTACTTGACCACGCTGCGTATCGTATCGCCGTGAGCGCCGACAACCTCTCGTGTTTTTGGGTGGATCATCAAATCCATCTCCTCAAGGGGCAGCGCGCCCAG
>JAIRNA010000073.1 GCA_031258305.1 Treponema sp.
TTGCAGGATATTTTGCGCCAACGATTATGACTACAGTTTACAGCAAAAACGGTAGTTACAATATTGCTTTTTTGGTATCCGCCTGCTTTGCTGTGGCGGGAGTAATACTATCGCTTATCTGTTCGTCAATATTAAAAAACAAGCGGCTTTTTCAGGATAAAAGTTATAGCAATTAGTTGTATTAAAAAGCTGTTGTCAAGTTTGAATCAAATTTGTTTCTTAATTCTCGGTCCGTGTCTTGTATAGAGACAAAGTTGTCAACAATAAAAATTTAAAATAATTCGAGTCTTTCGGTGATCCTTGCGTTTTACAAAAAAGTATTCACAATTGGACATGAATATGCCTTACTGTCAGATACAGTACATATTAAAATGAACTGTGTGTTGCTTTATGTTTCCAGTGTAGTTATAATTAAAGGGAAAACCGAGCTATAAAAGAAGTCGAGAGTTGAGAATAGATTTGTATTGGTTTTCAAATCAATATCTCAACACTCTAAAGGATTATTTTATTATGGAAAAACTATTCCGATACCCGTCAGTGGTTGTAGGTGTGATTGGGGTAATTACTGTGTTTTTCGCACTACAGCTTCCGCAAGCTGAACTGGACAACAATAATATCAGGTTTCTGCCTAAAGGAGACCAAGTCCGCGTCGTTTCGGAATACATTGACGACAATTTTGGCGGTTCAATCATTATACTTGTGGGACTGGAACGTCCCTTTGGTACTGTGTTTGATCCTGTGTTTCTGGCGCGCTTGCGGGAATTCGCCGAGGCTGTAGAGTCGGTGGATTTCGTAAAAGATGTGAATTCGCTTATGTCAACCCAATATATCACAGGAGACAGCAACAGCATCATCGTGACTGACCTAATGCCAAAAGATTTCTTCGGTACAAAGGAAGAAATCACAGAGCTCAAGCGCCGAATCGCGTCATGGGACATGTTCCGCGGTTCCATCATTTCAGACGATTTGTTGGCAACCCAAGTCATCGTTACACTGAACGTTAACACCGAACAACAGGCGTCAGCCGAGGTCATCGCCAGCCTGATGAAAATACGGAATACAGCTTGGGAAATGTTCGACGGACTCGCGGATGTTTACGTTACAGGACAACCGGTCATCAATGCCACTATAAACGAGGCGATGGTAACAGATAATATACTCCTGATACCACTGGTCATCGTAGTCGTTCTGGCGATTTTGTTTTTTTCGTTCCGAAAATGGACCTTTGTCCTCCTGCCCTTACTAACAGTTGTAACGGCGGTTGTGTGGATAGCCGGCGGTATGTCCCTACTCCACGTGAAATTTTCAATCATTACAACGCTCCTACCGGTCATCCTTGTCGCTGTAGGGAGCGCCTATGGCATCCATGTCATTACTCATTACATAAAAGACACTGTTCTACAGAACAGGATTCTGACTGTTGAGGAACACCACGCCATAGTATTGGCGCTTATGCGTAAACTCATAAAGCCGATTTTCCTCGCCGCACTTACGACTTTCGCGGGCTTTGCGTCTTTCTGCTTCACATCCATTGTGCCGATGCGCGAGTTCGGCTACTTCTCAAGTTTTGGCGTCATCGCCTTATTTGCTATTGCGGTTACGCTGATTCCTTCGCTGTTGCTCATACGGGGACCGAGTAAGTCCGTCCCAGAAATTTCTCTCGCAAAAGTGAAAAAGGAAAAGAAGGGAACTAAACTTGATGATACGATTGGCAACGTTTTTCTTGGACTGTTGCGGATGAGGTGGAGAGTTCTTTGCGTGACGGCGCTTGTTGTTGCGCTTTCAATCTATGGACTATCCAAGGTGGTGATTGACAATGAACTAGTTGAATTTTTCCAAAACGATACTGACATCAGCCGTTCTGACCGGTTCATACGGGAATATTTTGGCGGGTCAAAAGAGATAAGTCTTATCGTAGAGACAGACACCACCGAAGAATTGCTCTCACCGGCGGTTCTGGGAGCGATTGACGGACTGTCAACCTACCTTATGGAGCGTGTGCCGGTTGTCGGAAAGGTGGTTGGTTTTACGGACATCATCAAACGCATCAATCAGGTGTTCAACATTGATGAAAGCCCGGAAGGACTGAAGCGTGGAACAGAGGAAGGTTTCGATGTCTGGGAGGAAGCAGAAGATGATTTCTGGTTCGGATTTGAAGATACAAGCTATGAGGAAAGCGATTCTCAATTATCAGAAATTAACGAGGAGTTACTCGATAATAACGCTGACTCCCAATTCCCAACTCTCAACGACCTTATCTCCTTGCTTGATGCGGCATCCACCGAGTCCGCAGAGATGAGCGGGAGTGCTTTCGTGCGAGAGATTAAGCGGCAGACAAACTACGACGGATTAGCCTATTATGAAATTCCATCCGACCCAGCGCGTTACGGCAAGGAAACGCCGGAGGAGTTACAGAGGCTTGTATCCAATTATCTCATCCTGCTTGCCGGGGACGAAAACAGCGGTTATTCAAACGATCCGCTTGAACCTACCGCTCTGCGGACCATGATTCAGCTCCGCACCAAGGGTAATCAGGATACGCTTAAGGTGATTGACACCATAAACGCCTACGTTACCGCAAATTTTCCTAAAAATGTGCGCATTATGATGGGTGGCGGCGCGATACAAGAGTCGGCTGTTACCGCATTGATTGTCAATTCGCAAATTATATCCATCGTTATCTCGATTCTGTGTGTATTTGTTATTATGGCGTTTTCAAATAAGTCTCTGTTCGCAGGACTTATCGGTGTGATTCCCATAAGTATCGCGGTTCTGTGTAACTTTGCGGCGATGGGTTTTTTCGGCGTCAAATTGAACATTGCCACTTCGCTTATTGCCAGCCTTGCGGTGGGCATAGGCATTGACTATACCATTCACTTCATTGACTTTTTCAAGCGTGAATACACTGCGGGGAACGCTGACTTTCTCCGCAGTACCTTTGTCGGATGCGGAAAAGCGATTCTTATAAATGCTATCTCGGTGGGTGCTGGTTTTTCGGTGCTTACCTTTTCCCAGTTCCGTATCCTCGCGCAAATGGGCGCCCTCATCGCATTAAGTATGGGTATAACGGCGTTGGTGAGTCTCACCGTGATTCCGGTGTTGTTGACTATTCTACAGCCGCGATTTGTGTATGGAAAGCGTGGGAGTTGAGATTTGACGAATTTCTTGCAGAAATTCACCAAATCTGCCATTTTTCATCGGAAGTTATTGAACAAGTCTATTATTAAATAATAACGTCTTTACTTCTGGCTTTGACAAAAAAGGGAATCTATGTTATACTATAATCTACAGTAATTTTCTAAAAGAATTTATTTTATTCTTTTAGAATGAGGAGAAAAAGGAGAAAAACTTGAAGAAAACAATATTTTTTATGATTAGTTTGGCGGTATCCGCAACGTACCTGACAGCGCAGAGTGCGGATGATATTGTTAGCAGATCGCGGAATCGCATCACGATGAAGTCGATTTCCACGACATCGCGGATGGTCATTGTGAACAAAGACAAGTCAACCTCCGAGCGTATCATCAAACAGTATTCAAAGGATGACGCGAAGAGAAATGGACGAACCATCATCGAATTCATCAAACCGACCTCAGTGGCGGGGACACGATTCATCACATTCGAAAATGCAAACGGCGCGGATAATATGTGGATATTCCTTCCCAGCGTCGGTAAAGAGACCCGTATAGACGCAAAGACAGATGGGTCGAAACCTTTTATGTCAACGAATTTTTCCTACAATGATATTTCCTCTCAAGATAGAGATGCGAGTCTCGACACTCATACCCTTTTAAAAGAGGAAGATCTCAACGGCAAAGCCTGTTACGTTATCGAATCAAAACCCAGAGATAAAAGCTACCAGTATTCGAAAATGATTTCATGGATAGATAAGAACAACAGTGTCAATTACAAAATGGAGCTTTATGACAACAAAAAAGGCGCACTGGTGAAGATACTCGAAATGTCCAACTTTCAGAATGTTCAGGAACGCCTTACCCCGCGGCAGACTAAAATGACCACAGTGTCGGATGGAACATCCACAACTATTTATATTGATGAAATCAAATACGATGATGACGAGATAACGGAAAGCATGTTTACCAAGGCATATCTTAAAACAGGGAAAAAGAGGGAGTAGGGAGCGGGTTTATGCTAACTTCCTCCTCCAATAAACAAGGAGTATAAAAATGAGAAAGTCTTCTTTACTATATATGGTTTTATTGACAGCCGTCGCGCTTACCGCACAGGAAGTCGGATTTGACGATTTCATTAGGCAGAACAATATTTTCGCAAGCGATGAAGAAGAGTCGGTAGACAGTGATGAAGGCTTCGCCTTAGGAACTACTACGCCTCTTTCGGTCGCAATATCTGGAGAGGCGGCCGCGGGGATAACCGTCTATGTGGACGATTTAACATCTGCTGATAAGATGAAGCAAATTATGCTTGGCGACATCTTTTCCGGACGGCTGAACTTCTCCGCAAAAGCCTCTAACGTAGATGCCTTTATAAATCTGAAATTGACTCCCACGTCTGACGGTTTATCGTCTCTCATAGCCTTTGACGAAGCCTATGTCCGCGGCTATTTCGGCAGTCTAAGCGTAGAGGCGGGTTTGCGTAAGCTCGCATGGGGCAAGGCAATTATGCCTGGGCCCCTCGATGTGATAAATCCGCTTGATTACACCGACCTCCTCGACATAACGAGCCTGCAAAACCGCAAAATCGCGACGCCGATGATTCACCTCTCCTACAGTCTCGGTATATTTTCCGAAATAGAAGCCGTGTTCGTACCATCCTTTACGCCGCAGAAATTCGCCCAGTCGGGCGGATGGGCTCCTTCCCAACTGACGGCATTGCCCGGCGCGATGAAAACGGGCGCGATTGAATATCTTATAGGAGCAATGCCGTCCGATTTGTCTGATACTGCCGCGGAGCTCGCCGCGGCGTTTACGGGAATGGCAACCCCGTCATACACGGAATCGTTCGCGGAGTTGCCTACGGAATGGCTTAAATATATGCAGGCCGGACTGCGTTTCACGACGACGGTTTCTTCTGCGGATCTAGGTATTCAAGGCTACTTCGGACGTTTGCCTCGTCCGGCGGTTATTCTCAATGGATTAGCGGATTTCTGGGATAAATTCGCCGCCGCAGAAGAAGACGAGGCGGCAAGACAAGGGGTTATTAATAGCATAGCTCCAGTCGTTGATTACAACTATTTCGCTCAACTCGGCGTTGATTACGCCCAAGTGCTTTGGGGTTTTAACACGCGAGCGGAACTGGCTTTCAACCTCACCAAGGACCTCAAGGGAGATGATGGAGCGGTCTACAATCCTTTTATTGGCTGGTCACTGGGCGTTGACCGCGATATTACCGTGAAAGAATTCCTTCTTTTCAACGTGAACTTACAAGCCACCGAAAATCTCCGCCTATTCGGTGATAAAATCAATAGCAATCCCGCCTTGGACGCAGAAGCCGGCACAAACGATACCTCCACGCGGATTACTTTGATTGCCTCCCGCAAATTCTTCCGTGATGAATTTGAAGTCAACTTCACCGGTCTGTGGGGCATCGAAGATATGGACTTTTACCTCATTCCGGGGATTGCGTGGACAAAGGAAAACCTTGTCGTCCGTCTCTACGGCGGCATATTCACGGGCGACTCTGACGGAGAGCTAGGACAATACCATAAGAATAACTTCATTCGTATGACTATGACGTATACGTTCTGATTTCTTACAGCAATTTTTCTAAAAGTTTGATAGATTGAGAGTCAATTCATTGACTCTTTAATTTTTAGCAGGGACCAATTGTTCCCCGTTCAAGCGCCTTAGTATAGGGCGCTTGAATATTTCCCCTTTCTTTGCTATGCTATGACAATGATTATGCGCCGTTCCTTGTCGGGAACCATCTTGAAATACATCATAGCGGAAACCCTCTTTTCTTTTTTGGTCTCCTTTCTCTTTTTCTTTTTTATTTTTTTTGTCAATCAGCTTTTGCTTTTGGCGCAGACCATATTGACCAAGAAAGTGCCGTTTTACCAAGTGGGGCTTTTGGTGCTTTACGCGATACCATCCATCATTTCCCTATCAGCGCCCTTTGCAGCGCTTGTGGGCGTTCTGATGACCAGCGGACGACTGTCTTCGGACAACGAGGTGCTGGTCATGTTGTCATCTGGGCTTTCCTATCGCAACATATTCGCCCCAACCATCGGGGTCGGAGTCGCCATAGCGCTACTCTCTTTTTTGACAAACGATGTGCTTTTACCAGCCGGGACCCTCCAGTTCAACAAGCTTTACCGCCGTATCCTCGTCTCAACACCCGCGTTGGAACTCGGCGCTAACTCGGTCAAACGGTACCGCGACACCGTGATCGTTACCGGCGATGTCTCCGGCAATTCTATCAACAACATCTTCATTATGGACAGAACGAGTGAAGGTGAGCGCAGACTCATCATGGCAAAGGAAGCGCGCCTGCGTGACGCAGGCAAGGAGGGCTTGAGTCTCGATTTGACCAATGCTTTCGTTCAATCGTCAAAAGAGGTTGCCCGCCTCGATTACGACTACGCGTCGAGCGGATTTCTACGCTATTGGGTGCCGCAGGAGGACATGATACAGGCGACTGCATCCATAGGACCGCGGGAGATGAGTTCCGTAGATGTTGCCGCGGATATCAAAGAACAAGAAATGGAATTGCAAGAACGGCTTGATGAGCAGTACAACGCTCTCTTGAAACAAGCCTTGTCCCTGGAAATGTCTTTGCGGGAAGGTCCAAAGAGCGCCTCTTGGAACCGCCGTGGATCTGTTCTTACCGAAATGAAAAAAAGTGCGGAATCGGCAAGAATCACTAAGAAAGACCGTAATCTTTCCATATACCGTGTTGAGTATTACAAGAAATTCTCTATGCCGGCAGGCGCTCTCGCCTTCGTGTTCCTTGCAGTGCCTCTGGGCTTGTTCGCCAAACGAAGCGGACAAACCGTGGGATTCCTCCTGGGAGTCGTCATATCGGTCATCTACTGGGTGCTTCTCTTCGGTGGACAGACGCTCGGTTTACGCGCGGGTTTCTCACCATTCTGGACCATGTGGCTTCCTGATATACTCACACTCGGCATAGGACTGATTCTGTGCGGCTTGAGGATACGGAAGTAGGGAATGGAGAATAATTCGTTAGAAAGACAAATAGAATGATACTAGACCGTTATCTTGTGAAACAGTTCATACCGATTTTCATCATAGCATCCCTTATGTTCGTGATGATAATCATCCTTCTTGATCTTTTCACCAATCTCTGGCGCTACTTGAATAATCAGGTGCCGATAAAGGAAATTCTCACCGTTTCTTACTATTACATTCCGAAAAGTTTCTCCTACGCATTGCCCGTGTCCCTCCTTTTCGCGGCCGCCTATACTTTGGGCGACCTCTATGGAAGGAATGAATTGACCTCTATTTTTTCATCAGGCATCCCATTTTTTCGGTTCACTTTGCCGTTGGTGATAATTGGGGTTGCCGCTTCATTTTTCGCCTTTAATTTTGACGATAAGGTTGTCATTCCCACACTGAAGACGAAGAACGATATGGCGCGCAGACTGTTGCATCAGTCCGCAACGGAAAGCAATTCGGACATTGTCATCAAGGCAAAAGGCGGCGCTCTTATCTATTCGGTTGATTATTACGATTACAAGCAATTTATCTTAAATGGTTTGAGCATCGTGGAGCAGAATGAGGATGGCTCGTTTGAATCTCTCGTGCGCACTCCAAAAGCCACGTGGAACGGCGAGTACTGGGAGCTTACAGACGCGGTTGTCTACAAATGGAACGAAGACTTTCTGCGGGCATCCGCATTGGAAAACACCACCGCATACAGCGAAAGCCCAGACACCTTCCGCCGAAACGCCGCGAAACCAGAAGAGCTTTCGGCAAAGGAAGTAGGTTTCCTGGTTAATGACCTCAAGAACGCGGGACTTCCTTTCATCTCGGCGCAGTCCGATTATTACCACCGCTACTCTTTTTCCGCGGTTTCATTTATCGTGATGATACTTTCAATCTCAATGGGCGGACGATTTCGTAAGAACATCCTCTTAATGACCCTGCTGTCGAGTCTGGCGGCCGCAGTGGTCTTTTATGTCATGGAAATGCTTACGATGATGATGGCGCGACTCGGCTATATCCCGCCCTTTATGGGCGCATGGTTTCCAGTACTTACCTTTTTGATTCTGGGCGCCCTCCTATTACGGAGTGCAAAAACATAAGGTGATACGACGCATCTCGGAAAAGGTTACTTTTCGCGGTAGATTATCCGTCCGCGGGTTAAGTCGTAAGGGGAAAGCGCTACCTTGACCCTGTCGCCGGGGACTATACGGATATAGTGCTTACGCATCTTGCCGGAAAGGTGCGCCAATATGCGGTGTCCGTTCTGATTGTCAAGTTCCACCCTAAACATAGTGTTCGGTAGCGCTTCTTTCACAACACCTTCTACTTCAATAGCTTCTTCTTTTGCCACAATATCTCCTTTAATTAAGAATAGTATATCGCAAGCATAGAGTCAAGAGGCATCCCGGATGCCGACGATAGAATAAATGACGCTATGTTTCAAAAGCGTTTGGTAGAATAGCGATGACAAGAGGTTCAGAACGCGAGTGCGCACAGGATCTTGAACAATACCGTGGCATGTCAAGAATCGTGAGATTGCTTATTTATAAACCGATAAAATCATACTTTTTAGAACTTTATCCAATTTTCTACATTTTTGTATATTTACCTCAATTTTCTACATTTTTGTATATTCTTGGTCTATCATTCCTTATACAAAATATACATAATTCATTATATAATATGACAAATAATGTTGGCATATATATTGCTTATAAAAATTCACGGACGTTTTTTAGTTATTCGTTATTTTATATATTGAATTACTGACGGCGATTCTGCCGCGGCATAAATGCCGTAAACTCCGAGGCGCTCTAAAATCGTACGCCTTTTGAGTATATGTTTTTTAGAAACGCCATTTTACTTTTTAAGAGAAAAAGGAGAACTGCATGTGTGCAGAAAAATTTGATTTTTCCAAAAACCCGATAGAGGAACTCTACGGGACCAACTGTTTTTCAAATGCCGTTATGAAAGAGCGCCTACCCAAGAGCATCTACAAGGAGATACTCGCGGTGCAGGCGGGCGAACAGGAACTCACCCTCGAAGTTGCGGAAGTTGTGGCTGTCGCTATGCGCGACTGGGCTATATCTAAAGGAGCGTCTCATTATACGCATTGGTTTCAGCCCCTTACCGGCTTGACCGCCGAAAAGCACGATTCCTTCATATCCCCAACCCACGACGGCAAGGTCTTAATGGAATTTTCTGGTAAAGAACTCATCAAAGGCGAACCTGATGCATCAAGCTTCCCGTCTGGCGGCTTACGCGCCACCTTCGAAGCCCGCGGTTATACCGCATGGGACGTTACTAGTCCGGCTTTTTTGAAGCAAGATAAGACAGGCACAACCCTTTGTATCCCTACTGCTTTCATTAGCTATTATGGACAGGCGCTCGACAAAAAAGTCCCGCTCCTTCGCTCAATCAATGCGCTTGGCAAGCAAGCCCTCCGTGTGCTTCGTTCATTGGGTAACGAAACCACCAAACACGTGTTTACATCCGTTGGACCGGAGCAAGAATATTTCCTAATTGATAAAGAATTTTACGACAAACGTCCGGATTTAATACTCACCGGCAGGACGGTTTTCGGGTATATGCCGGCAAAAGGGCAGGAACTCGAAGACCATTACTTCGGCGCAATCAAAGAAAGGGTTGTTGCATTTATGCGCGAACTCAACGTAGAGCTGTGGAAAGTCGGTATTCCCGCCAAAACCCAGCACAACGAGGTCGCCCCGAACCAATTTGAAATAGCGCCGGTTTATTCGACAACCACATGGGCCACAGACGCAAACCAGCTTGTTATGGAAACCCTGAAGACCGTGGCGCGGCGGCACGGTATGGAAGCAATCCTCCACGAAAAGCCTTTCGCAGGTGTGAACGGTTCCGGGAAGCACAACAACTGGTCTATCGGCACAGACGATGGCGTCAACTTACTCGACCCGGGCGAAAACCCGGAGAACAACGCCCGCTTCCTCTTGTTCGCTACCGCAGTCGTTGAAGCCGTTGACCGCTACGCGCTACTCCTCCGCGCAGGCGCGGCAACGGCCGCAAACGACCACCGACTTGGCGCAAATGAAGCCCCTCCGGCTATTATTTCCATATTCTTCGGCGGACCCCTCACCGAAATCCTCGAAAACATAGCTGAAGGCAAGCCTATCATCCACAAGGATACAGGCGAAAAGATTCAACTTGGAGTCACGAGCTTACCGAGTCTACCGAAAGACGTATCGGACCGCAATCGTACCAGCCCCTTTGCTTTCACGGGCAACAAGTTCGAATTCCGTATGGTCGGCTCTTCTCAATCCATTGCCACGCCGAACACGTTCCTTAATATCGCGGTTGCCGAAGTTCTCGCGGAATTTGCGGATAAGCTCGAAAAGTCCTCTGACAAAAACAAGGCGATTCTCAATATTATTCAAGAGTCTTATTCCAAGCATCGGCGCGTGGTCTACAACGGCAACGGCTATTCAGACGAATGGGTTAAAGAGGCTGAACGCCGCGGCTTGCCTAATGTGCGGAATGCAGTCGATGCGCTCGACATTCTCACACGAAGCGAAACGATTCAGCTTTTTGAGAAGCATGGGGTTCTCACCGAAGAGGAACTGGAGAGCCGCTACCATATCTATCTTGAAAAATACGCCAAGCAGATAAACATTGAGGCAGGCGTTACCATTGATATTGCCAAACGGCAGATTTTCCCGGCCGTAACGTTTTATGCGGGACGGCTTGCCAAGAACGCCTCGGCGCTTGCGGCTATCGGCGCGGCAAGCGCCCCACAGGAAAAGCAAGCCAAGCGAATCGCCGAGTTTTCCGCGGATCTTTTTGACGAAACAGCAAGATTGGAAACCGTACTGTCAGAAGCGCAGGAAGCGGACGACCCGTTCATCAAAGCCAAAGCCTACTTCGAGAAGGTTATTCCGGCCATGTCGGCGGTACGCGTCAAAGCAGACGCACTTGAGAAACTTTCTTCCAAGTCCGTATGGCCCCTCCCCGGTTATGAAGACATGCTGTTCAAACTATAGTCTTTACCATAACATTCTGAAAAGTATATATAGTGTCTGTCTATAATGCATTATAGACAGACTATCTTAAAAATTGTATTTTCGTAACCTTTAGGTGAAGAAATATTTATGGAACATATAACACTACCCCTGACGCGGAAACAAACAGCGTCTTTAAGAGCGGGAAGTAGACAGCTTCTGTCGGGCGTTGTCTACACAGCGCGGGACGCGGCGCATAAACGGCTTGTAGCCATACTTGCTGCGGGAGAGAGACTGCCTTTTTCTCTCGCAGGTTCGTGTATTTATTATGCCGGCCCAACGCCCCCTGTTCCCGGCCGCGTTATTGGAGCGGTAGGACCCACGACAAGCGGGCGTATGGATGCCTATACCCCGCGCCTCCTGTCCGTGGGACTCCTCGCTATGATTGGCAAGGGAGAGCGGTCAGACGCGGTTGTAAGCGCTATGAAGAAGGGAGGCGCGGTTTATTTCGGGGCGTTAGGCGGCGCAGGCGCTCTCCTTTCCTCCCGGGTAAAAGAGTCGCAGGTGGCAGCCTTCCCGGACTTGGGAACAGAAGCTATTCACCGCCTCGTGGTGGAAGATTTCCCCGTTACGGTAGTCATTGACTGTAATGGAAACAACCTTTACAAAACAGGAAGGCAAGCCTTTCTCGCGTGGAAAGCCCAAATCGGACGGGCGCAATGGAATTAGTGCGAATTACCCGTTGAATAGCTTTTGGGAAGCAAGATATTTTTCAACATTGAAAGCCTTGAAGAGCTTGCTCATAGGACTATTCGTAACGATATTTTTGATGATTTTTGCGGAAAGGTTTGCGGAAGGGACCA
Source organism: Treponema sp. (assembly GCA_031258305.1). GTDB lineage: Bacteria > Spirochaetota > Spirochaetia > Treponematales > Breznakiellaceae > JAIRKH01. The sequence continues at coordinate 11,980 of JAIRNA010000073.1, forward strand.
CTTCGAGGTTAGCTATTTGGTTGGTAAGACAGGGATGATAGACCGTATCGCTTGCCACTATGCGGTTGAGCAGACCTTCGCTTGTAAACTGGTTCAATACCGCTGGCGCCGGGTTAGAGAACAAGGCGTGCATGATGATGATATTGATTTCTTTTGGCTTATGGTCGGCAAGCGATCGAATCAGACTCTTGACGGAGCCGCCCGTATCAATCATATCGTCAACTATCCAAAGTATCTTACCTGCCAGAGGTTCTGCGGACAAGATATTAACGGATTCAATGGTGTTTACCTTTGTGTAATCGCGCTGTTTGTGGGCGACCACCAAGGGCGCACCGAAAGCGTTGGCAAAATCCCGTGCTAGTTTTTCCCCGCCCGCGTCTACGGAACAAAACGCCCACTGCGGTCTCACTTCATTTACTAAAAATTCTTTATTACGGATGTAGGTATCGCACAAATAACGTTTCAGAAGGGTATGACCTGGAATGTCGTCGATGACGCATACATTTGGGTCAAGCATTGATTTTGATTTATCGGAATGGAGCTGGTAGGTTATGAAGTGTTCCATTCCCAGACCAGCCAGCGTTTTCAGATGACACCACAGCCCCACCGAACTCCGCCTTGCGGTTCTATCGGAACGAGAACAGGACACATAAGGCTCAAACACGATAATTTTCCTTGCCTGCCCTCGTTTTAAGGCGTCTATCGTATGGTAAAGTTCAATCTTCGCTTCGTTTACGCTTATATTCTCCTCGTTTCTAGCGCAACTGGTAAAGAGGATAACGTCTTTGCCGCGAATGGATTCTTCTATGACCACTTCCATTTCGCCATCCGCGAAGCTGTCTGTTTTAAGTACTTGAACGGCATTGATACTGCTTCCATTTTTGACATGGTTGAATTCGGGGAACTTTAAAAGCTGTTCCACCACCCGCGCCGCATATGTGCGCATCGACCGTGTCGCCGTAATAATAAAGTCCATATGGACCCCCTTAAAAGAAAATAGGAATTAAACATAGTTTTACAGTTCCAGAACAGTCTAAAACCACTCTGAAAGTTTTACTCGGTCTCTTTACTTTTGAGCCATTTTTCATATTTCTCTGGATCCACGCGGAAAGCGACTATAGGAGAGTCTTTTTCGGAATTCCACAAGGCGTTTTCAGCTTCGAGGAGGAGACGTTCTGCGTTGATCTTATCCCGCCCGGAACGGGAACTTAACCCGATAAAAACTTCTTGTTCCGGGTATTTTTCCAAGAATGCTTTATAGAAGTCGGACGCTTTATGGAAGCCTTCATCAATGGTTGTGGCTGGCGCGATAACGTCTATACGGCATTTTGCATCTCCTTCACCAGGGGTCGTCTCAAAAATGATGTCTTTTAGAACAAAGAAATCAACCACATCTTCCGCAAAATGTTTCTTTTTAGACTCCATCGCCATGACTGTTAGGTCTTGGTTAAAGGTTAGACTCCGCGCCAATTCGTCCGTAAGTTTTTCGGTAAGGTCCAATTCGTCCCCTATACCGAGGAAAGGCGTATCAGGTCCTTCGGCCATAAGTCCGGACAGTTCCGCTTCGCTCAATTCAGGCATGATGATAGTGCCGTTATCGGCAGAACTTGATCCCGCATAGTCCGCATCGTAAGGACTTATTTCTTCATCAGGATCATCATCGAAAGAATCGTCCGTTCCCGCGGCGTTTGCTATGACATTCCCCTGCTTCGTCAGTACGTTGTCGGCTCTGGTTTCCAAAGAAATCGTGTCCCGCGACAACAGAAGACGCAGTAAGAAGGCGAAGAAAGACACACATAGGGCAAGCAACACCACAAGGAGACTCTGTTTAAGCGTAACGGTTGCAACAGCGTAATCAATACGGTCGTAGACGGCTCTGATAGTTACGTTCCGTTGATTTGCGATGGACAGAGGCGAAACCAATTCTTCCGTTGAAAGCAGGAAGGATTTTTTGAAAGAAGGCTTACGACCATCCCATTTTATAGCCGCGTCGCGGACGTTTTCGAATGTATAGTCGCTTATCCCATTAGAAACAATAACCGCGGACAAAGGCTTTGACAAGGCAAGGGTTTTACCGAATGCAGATTGAAAAGGCTCGGACATAAAGTCGAGATTGAGGTTTTGGGTGTAAACGACCAGCTTATCAAATTCCTTTTGAGCGGCCTGCTTCTGTTCGCCCATATCCTTGAGAATCATAATCCCCCCAAACGCAACCGCGCCCAGGTAGACGACCATACAGACTATTCCAATAATGGAAGAGACGCGGGGGGAAATGAAAGAACTTTCTAAAGAAATTTCCACAGAACTGTGTGCTTTACTGTACTGCATAAGAGAAATTATATATCAATTCATAATTCTTGGCAAGATGAACTTTCTTTATAGCAGCGCATTTTATACGGCTCATATGGGAAAATACGGCGGGACTTTTCCCAAGAAGCTTTCAATAGACGCTGTTTCAGAATAGTTGTATAATGGACGTGTTCAACAACCAATCGGGTTGTTGAACACGTCTCGCAGATTTGACAAATTTCTTGCAGAAATTCGTCAAATCTACCCTTTTTAGCGGAAGCGGAAGTTGTTCAATAACTGAAATTTCGGAATGTATAATGAAGAGATTGTTCTTCCCTTGCGGAACCTTCGCTCATGTGGTATCATTGCGGTAGAATAAGCGGTAAATTGAGGTTATTTCAAAACTCGATTGGTTTTGAAACTGGCTCAATTTTTAGGCGTTTCTTAAAAGAAACCGTGTGACTTTTCCAAAGTTTCAGTTTTTTTGAAAAGCTTATGTTATAAGGTGATATTTAGTATGTCAAAGATTTCAGACGCTATAGAGCGTGTTCAGGAAAAAATAGCCGGGGCCTGCGCTCGGTCAGGGCGCTCTCAAATCGAAGTGCGACTTTGCGCTGTGTCGAAGTTCCATACGCGGGCTGAGGTAGACGAAGCCTTTTCCGCAGGATTGAGGCTTTTCGGCGAAAATAGGGTTCGAGAGGCGTCAGAAAAATTCACAGTTCAAGAGAAAAACGGCTTGCAGATCCATTTGATAGGTAGTCTTCAGCGGAACAAAGCGAAACGCGCCGTAGAGTTATTCGATTGTATACAGTCGGTTGATAGGCTGTCTCTGATTGAGGAATTGGGAACTCTGACGCAGAACAGGCAAAATCCACTGCCGATTCTGCTTGAGATACACACCGCAGAAGATTCAAAGGCGGGTTTTCCAAATGTCGAGAGTCTTTTATTCGGAATCGAAAGGGTTTTCTCTCATAACGGGCTTCTCTTGCAAGGACTTATGACAATGGCGCCGAATTCCAATGA
>JAIRNA010000082.1 GCA_031258305.1 Treponema sp.
CCCACGGTTACCAGCGTTACCATCAGCCCCGCAACGCCAAACGTTGTCAAAGGCGGAACCCAGCAGTTTACCGCCACGGTAAGCGGAACCAATAACCCGGCTCAAACCGTTACCTGGACCGTGGAAGGCGGCGGGAACGGGACAAGCATCAATTCCAGCGGACTCCTCTCCGTAGGGGCAGATGAAACCGCCTCGACCCTAACGGTGCGGGCAGCTTCTACCGTTGACACGAGCAAGTCCGGCACGACGACCGTTACGGTAAGCGGCGGCGGTCAGACTCCCACGGTTACCAGCGTTACCATCAGCCCCGCAACAGCGGCTGTTGTCAAAGGCGGAACCCAGCAGTTTACCGCCGCGGTAAGCGGAACCAACTCCCCGGTTCAAACCGTTACCTGGACCGTGGAAGGCGGCGGGGATGGAACCAGCATCAGTACCGCCGGCCTCCTCTCCGTAGCCGCCAATGAAAGCGCCTCAACCCTGACCGTGCGGGCGGATTCTACCGTTGACCCAAGCAAGTTCGGCACGGCAAGCGTTATGGTACAGGATGAAGCCTTCCGCGACATTGCCAGTATCCATGCTTACCTAAGCGCCGCTTCCGGCGGAGCGACGGTGTCCCTGCCCGTACAGCTTAACCTCGCGGATACCTCAAACGGCTGGGCTGCCCTCCTGAATGCGATACAGACCGCAGACAAGTTTGTCGCTCTGGACCTGTCCGCCAGTACCCTCTCCGGCGCGGAGTATGACCCGGGCACGGCCTATACCGGCAAAGGCAAGATTGTGTCCCTGGTCCTGCCCGACACGGCGACAAGCATCAAGGCGGGAAGCTGGGAGGATCCAACCTTCAAGAACTTTACCACCCTGACCAGTGTCAGCGGCTCCGCGGTGGAAACCATCGGCGCTTACGCCTTCTATCGCTGCACCTCTCTGACCGAGCTGAACCTCCCGGCCGCAACAGACATCGGCGAGTCCGCCTTCTCCGGCTGCGCCGCCTTGACCACGGTGAGCCTCCCGGCCGCAACTTCCAGCGGCGATTACGCCTTCCATAGCTACACCGCCCTGACTACCGTGAGCATCCCCGCGGCAAGCTCCATCGGCAATTGGGCCTTCGCCTACTGCGACGCCCTGACCACGGTGAGCCTCCCGGCAACCTTGATAACAATCAGTAGCAATCCCTTTAGCGGTTGTAGGAACCTGGCAACTATCACCGTTGCCTCCGGTAATCCCAACTACTCAGCCCAAGGCGGTATGCTGCTGAATAAAGCCGGAACAACCCTTATCGCGTATCCCAGCGCAACGGGCGCGGTAACCCTGAATACGGTAACCTCCATCGGCGGCGACGCCTTCGCCTACTGCACCGCCCTGACCACGGTGAGCCTCCCGGCCGCAACAGACATCGGCGATTACGCCTTCGACGGCTGCGACGCGCTGACTACCGTGAGCCTTCCGGCCGCAACTTCCATCGGCGGCCGCGCCTTCTATAGCTGCGACGCCCTGGCCGAGGTGAGCCTCCCGGCCGCAACTTCCATCGGCGATTACGCCTTCAGGTACTGCACCTCTCTGACGACCGTGAGCCTCCCGGCCGCAGCCTCCATCGGCGATCGCGCCTTCTACGGCTGCACCTCCTTGATTACCGTTACTTTGGGCAGCGCGGCCCCCACGCTGGGGTACGGGATGTTCGACGGCATCTACGACGCTAAGACCGTTACCGTCACGGTTCCGTCCGGCGCGACAGGGTACGGGTCATTGCCCGCTACCTACAGCGGCTTGGACTCCACCGTAACCTGGGGCAACGGCTTCCGGGGCATGGGCTGGGACGGCGCGGCTTTTAGCACGGACACGTTTAACAGCTACATCACCGTAACGATACAGGCCGAATAAGGCCAAACCCCGCCCTGTATGGGGCGGGACAGGCGGGGCCGTATGGCTCCGCCTTACAATAAAACGCCGCGCCTTAAGGACGCGGCAAGGAGTATGCACTATGGCGCTCGATTTTATGGTAAAGGACATCATCCACAAGGTTATGGCAAAGTTCGTCCACGCTTTTTTGCCCGGCGCGAAGAAGCCCTACAACCTCAAAGCCATGTTCCAGCCCGAGCTGGACATTCACGGCATCGCCAGCAAAGCGGAGGTCTACAACATTGAGTCCGACCCACGGGTCATTGAGGAAGGCTTTACCGCGGCCTGCGAGCTTATCTACTACCTGGCCGCGGACGGCTACAAGATTAAGACCCCGGTCTTCAACCTGAGCATCCGCCTGCCCGGTGAGTACGAGGGCGCGGAGACCAGCCTGCCCGAAGGCATCCACCCCGAAGCCCGGCTCCAGGCCAGCGCCGCCCTGCGGACCTACATCCGAGACCGGGTGAAGGTCGAGTTCGACGGCATTGACCAGCGGGACGGCCTCATCGCCGAAGCTCTGGACGAACACTCAGGCCAGCTTGACGAGGTGATGACCATCGGCAACCTGCTCGTTATTCGGGGCTACGGCCTCAAGATTGAGGCGGACGCGGCGCACGCGGACCAGGCGGGTCTCTTCTTCGACGACGGCTCGTCCGCGCCGGTGAAGGCGGAGATCCTCGCGGTGAATGAGCCCCGCACCCTCAAGGTCATAGTCCCCGCGGCCCTGGTCCTTGGCACGGACTACGCGCTCAAGGTAGTTACGCAGAGTTCTGCGAAAGGCGGCGGCGCGCTGCTCAAGAACCTGCGGGAAATACACTCGGAGTTCAAGCTCACCGCGCAACAGTAACGCGGACGCGGATCGGGATGCCGATCAAACTTGGATCGGGAGGCTGATCCGCACTGGAGTGGTATCCCGATCAAACTTGGATCGGGAGGCTGATCAGCACTGGAGTGGTATCCCGATCAGGCTTGGATCGGGAGGCTGATCAGCGCTGAATCGGGATGCCGATCAGGCTTACCGCAGATGGCTTATCTTCATAGTTCACCATCCTGATTCGGGGAAAAAAGGAGAGGTACCGAGCGCATCACCTCTCCTTCACAAAGAAATCAACGGTTGAACGTCCGTATCTCTTCGATTCTCCCAAAACAAGGTTTTCTATATTCATTAAATCAGCCGTCTCCTCGCGGGGACGGTGGAGCAAGAGGCGGGAACCGGTCTTCATAAGCGGGGACGCGGCTATAGTTCCGACCAGTTCCCGCTTAAACTTGTAAGGAAAAGGCGGATCGCAAAATATAATATCAAAAGTCTGCCGATAGCGGCGGATATAAAGTTCCGCGGACATAAACCGACAGACGATGCGGACAGGGGATAAGTCCGTGTTTTGCAGGAGTGTTTTCCGCTTGAGCGGGTCCCTTTCCACAGCCTCAATGGGGCAGGCGCCCCGAGACGCGGCTTCGAGTGCGACAACGCCAGAGCCGGAAAACATATCCAAGAAAGACAAGCCGGTCAAATCTCCGAGTTTGGCAAAAACGGATTCTCTCATACTGTCCATCGCGGGTCTAATTACACCGTCCGGCACAGCGATTTTCCTCCCGCATAAAGTTCCACCAGTAATTCGCATACTTTACCTGCCGTTGTAAAAAACCCGCGTAGGGGGGTTCTCACCTTAAAATTTCTTCAATAATTCGCTCATTTCATCTTTGCTGACAATCGGTTCGCCGCTCATCTTTTCCGTCTTTGTCTGTAGGCCTTCGGCTGTTTTTCTGCGCGCCGCGCTTGAGTTTCTCAATAGGGACAATTTATCCTTGAATGGCGGGAAACGGAAGGCTTCGTTACCGGCGCTCACAAATTTGGTTAAGACTTGAGAAAATTGCCATTCCGTCTCGGAAAGATTGTCCGCTTGCTCGTCCCTGTCCAGATTATGCGCGTCTTCCATAAGATTTTTGAGGAGGATATCAAGCATTTTATCTATAAAATCCATATCATCCATATTTTTTTCGTGAAATAATTCCCCCGATAAGTCAAGAGACAAAAAATCACGGAGAATTTGTATTCTTTCGTTGAGTATATACAGAGTATCTTCAAAATTGCTAGGTTTATTGACGATACTTTTTTTCATAGGCATACTCCATTCCGCCATCGGTCTATAAGTTTTTGCGCAATAGATCCTTTCATAGGCAGTTCTGGCAGTCGATCACGGTCGAACCATTGCGCCTTTTCTATTTCCACGCCGTCCGGCTTTACCCTTCCACTCGCGTAAGAGGCTGTCCATCCTGTCATAAGAGAATTGGGGAAGGGCCACGCTTGAGACGCCGCATAATGGATGTTTTTGACGAGCACGCCGATTTCTTCCATAACTTCCCGTGCAACTGTTTCTTCAAGCGTTTCGCCCGGTTCGTTAAAACCCGCTATCAAGCTGAAAACTTCGGGTCTGAATTTCCTGTTATGCGCCAAAAGAATTCTGTCCTCGCCGTCGGTAATAAGCACAATGACGGCCGGGCATATGCGGGGAAATTCTACCCTGCCGCAATTCGGACATACACGGGTAATCTCTTGAGTAATCCTTTGTTCCCCATCGATGTTTTTATGTCCGCATCTTCCGCAGAAAACAGACTCACGCCTCCACTGAACGATATGAAAGGCGCGGAAAATAGTTTCCGCTTCCGCTTCATTCACCAGCGAAATCGCTGTTCTCACATCTACAAAGGATTCTCCCACCGTTACATCTGTCGGCGCATCAATAATTTTGATAGAAGGAATATTTCCACGTGAAGGAATGATAAATTCCTCACCGTATTTAGAAGAGTCTTCGATAAAAAAATCAGCAGGCATAAACAAGGTTTGTCCTTGAAAGAGAAAAGTCTTTTCAACCAAGATAGGATCCTTTGTGAATGAATAGCGGCGATTGGGCTTGAACCAATGACCTAACGGATATGAGCCGTTTGCTCTGCCGACTGAGCTACACCGCCTTTTTATGTAATGGAGTCTTGAAAGATTCAAACATATTTTAAAGACGGTAGTACATTACTAAAATCAACAGAATTTGTCAAGGGTTTTCAGGCAAAGATATGAAAAATCTCTATTTTTTCGAAAGACAAAAAACACTTTTACTGAGATAGTTGCACTTTTCCCTTGACTATTTTATTTTTTAGACTTATCTTATTATAAAAATGACGGTGTTTTGAAAATATTGCAATTCAACAAGATAATTTTATAGGAAAATCTTTTGTTACGCCATAGTTGCGCTTACTTTTTAAGACGCCTTCATAAATTCTATTAACTTTCTTGGAGGTTTTTGTGAAAGTAGCTATTAATGGTTTCGGCCGTATCGGCCGTCTCGTATTCCAAGCCCTCGTTGACCAAGGGTTGCTTGGAAAAGATGCTGTCGACGTAGTCGCGGTGGTCGACCTTTCCACCGATGCAAAATATTTCGCGTACCAGCTTAAATATGACTCCACCCAGGGCAGGATGGGAGCGGCAATCGAAACGAAAGGCGAAGATGTGTTGGTAGTCAATGGACATGAAATCAAATGTATTTCGGGCAAGGGTAAACAACCCCAGGATCTGCCATGGAAGGAACTCGGTATCGAATACGTCATCGAATCAACCGGTCTCTACACAGATGAGAGGGCTTATGGACACATTGCCGCGGGCGCCTCAAAAGTCATCATCTCCGCGCCGGGCAAATCAAAAGACGATTCCAAGCCTGTCAAGACCATCGTTATGGGTGTCAATGAGGATGAGTATGACCCCGCAAAACAGCATGTTATCTCCAATGCGAGTTGCACCACGAATTGTCTTGCACCCCTTGTACACGTCATTCTTAAAGAAGGTATCGGTATTGAAACAGGGCTTATGACCACTATCCATTCTTATACCGCAACCCAAAAGACCGTTGACGGCGTTTCTCAGAAGGATTGGAGAGGCGGGCGTGCAGCGGCTGTCAACATCATCCCGTCAACCACAGGCGCCGCTAAAGCAGTCGGTGAAGTCCTCCCTTCCACTAAAGGTAAATTAACCGGTATGAGTTTCCGTGTCCCCACACCCACAGGTTCCGTCGTTGACCTTACCTTCCGTTCCATCAAAGATACTTCTATCGAAGAAATTGACGCCGCAATGAAGAAAGCCTCAGAAAGCTACCTCAAGGGTAAACTCGCATATTGCAACGAGGAAGTCGTATCAACCGACATCATCCACAATCCCCACACCTCGATTTATGACAGCCTCGCCACTCTCCAGAATAATCTCAAGGGCGAGAAACGTTTCTTCAAGGTCGTGTCTTGGTACGACAATGAATGGGGCTATTCCAACAAGGTTGTTGATCTGCTCAAGTACATTGACAGCAAGAAATGAAAAAACAGGCGGCAGGAGTACGATTTTCACTGCCTGCCGCTTTATGAGGTAGTAACTATGGCAATCAAAACAGTAGAAACTGTTGATTTTACAGGTAAACGAGTCATCATGCGTGTTGACTTCAATGTGCCTATGAAAGACGGCGTTGTGCAGGATGATACCCGCATCACGGCCGCGCTCCCGACAATTCAGTACATCCTTGACCACGGCGTTAAGACGCTTACTCTTATGTCCCACCTTGGAGATCCCAAGAAAGATGCGGAGAAGGCAAGAAGTAAAGCCGAAAAAGACGGCAAACCTTTTGATTATGATACGTACCTAGCGGGTAAACACAGGATGAAGCCTGTCGCGGAGTATCTCTCTCAGAAACTCGGTAAGCCCGTCGTGTTCGCCGATTCCTGCTTCGGCAAGAAAGCTTTCATTGACGAACAGGCTGACGGCGCCGTTATTATGCTGGAAAATACCCGTTTCCATAAGGAAGAGACCGCTAAGGAAGCGGCCGACCGCGATAGACTCGCCAAGGAACTTGCATCCTACGGCGACATCTTTGTAAACGACGCCTTTGGTACGGCACACCGCGATCATGCTTCAACTGCCAGTATCGCACGATTTGTGCCTGTTTCCGTGGGCGGCTTCCTTATGAAAAAAGAGGTTGACTATCTCGAACCCATCGTAACATCCCCAGTGAAGCCTCTGGTAGCCATCATAGGCGGAGCAAAGGTCTCCTCCAAGATTGCGGTGCTCGAAAGTCTACTTAAAAATGCAAGCGCGCTTGTCATAGGTGGAGGCATGGCTTATACCTTCCTCAAGTCCCAGGGCCGCAATATTGGTAAGTCCCTCGTGGAAGAAGATCAACTCGACACCGCAAAGAAAATACTTGCCGCTGCACAGAGTGTCGGCGTAAAAATCGTGTTGCCCATTGACCACATCGGCGCGAAGACTTTCGACGCCGCAGCGGAACCTGTCGCTATTGACGGTATTGACCTCCCTGATAACATCATGGGGCTTGATGTGGGACCAAAGACCATCGCCGTATATAAGGAAGTACTTGCAACAGCCAAAACTATCGTATGGAATGGTCCAGTAGGGGTATTTGAATTTGATGCCTTTGCCAAAGGCACGGAAGAGGTCGCTCAACTCGTGGCGGATACCACGTCACAGGGAACTATCACCGTAGTAGGCGGCGGTGATTCTGTGGCGGCGGTCAACAAGTTTCACTTGGCCGGTAAGATGAGCCACGTTTCTACAGGCGGCGGCGCTTCCCTCGAATTGCTCGAAGGTAAAAAGCTCCCGGGCATCGAAGTATGCCGCGGCGCATAACACTGCGTCTATGGCGGCATCGGTCTTATGCCTTTGTTTGTTGCAAAAGACCGCAGGGTTGCCTAACGTAGAAATAAATCTCATTGAGGAGGAAATATGAGGAGAGGGTATTATATTGCCGGTAACTGGAAAATGCACAAGACGCGAGGCGAGGCAATCGAACTTGCCGCCGCATTAACGGCTGGACTCAAAGATGGCGAACATAAGTATCTGGTAGCCCCTTCGTTTACCGCACTTGAGGCTGTGGGTTCCATCGTTAAAGGTACAAACATTTTACTTGGGGCGCAGGATGTAGCCTCTGAAGAACAGGGCGCTCATACAGGTGAAGTCTCAGTGCTGCAACTCAAGGATTTGGGCGTACAAGTTATAATTTTAGGACATAGTGAAAGGCGGCATACCTACAAAGAGGATGACGCCCTCATCAACAAGAAAGTGAAGCTCGCCTTGAAGCATGGGTTTGAGGTTATCTTGTGCGTGGGAGAGACCCTCGAAGAGCGGGAAGCGGGGCAGGCCGAGGTTGTCTGTGAGAGTCAGACCATCTGGGGACTCTCTGGTATAAGCGCTGCGGATGTGGCAAAGATAACCATTGCTTACGAACCAGTATGGGCTATCGGCACAGGTAAAACAGCTACCCCCGAAGATGCCGATGCCATACATGCTTATATACGCAAAGTCATTGCCCGTCTCTACGGACAGTCCGTTGCTGACAGCATCATCATCCAGTACGGCGGGTCGGTGAAGCCCGAAAATGCAGCGCAACTTATGGCAAAAGAAAACATAGACGGGGCATTAGTCGGCGGCGCTTCTCTCAAAGCCGATACATTTGTCCCAATAGCCAAATTCGCGTAATTTTACACGAAGTTATACGGAGAAGGATTAAAGGAAGAGGGAAAGCGACCGCGCCATCGCCGTGAATTCCGCAATCGTGAGGGTTTCTGCGCGGGCGTTTTCTGGTATGCGGCAGGCGTAGAGGATGTCTTCGGCATCCGTAGGGATGTTACGGACGGACAGAAACGCGGTCAGATTGTTTTTGACGGTTTTTCGGCGTGAGGCAAAGAGACCGCGCACGAGCGGGTAAAATAGTTCGGGGTAATCGTCCGCATCGGGACGCATATCTAGTCGTACGCCTTGAGAGTCCACGTGGGGCGGTGGGTAAAAGGCTGCTCCTTTCAGTATCTGGAGCGGGGTAATGGTGTAAGCGGACGCGCAAAGCACGGAAAACGACGAGTAATTCCGTGAGCCGGGCTTTGCGGCCGCACGCTCTGCTACCTCCTTCTGTACGACAAAGACCATACGCCGGAATAAGCGCCTTTTCTCGATGAGGTCGCCGACAAGTTTCGCGGCGATCGAGTAGGGTAGATTGCCGAAAAAGTAACGCCCCGGTGGATTTTGTCCCCATGTTTTCAACACGTTTCCTTCAATGAGGCTGAAACGCGGGTTATTTTTGAATATTTCCTGTCGCAAAACAGCGCTGAATCCGGAGTCTATCTCAAAGGCGTGAACGGTTGCGCCCTTTGCGAGAATAATGTCCGTCATCGCGCCGATGCCTGGTCCCACCTCCCAGACTTCGGCGTTTTCCGTCAGTTCCAGAGCTTCTATGAGAGAGGCGCGGGCTTTTGGGTTGATGAGAAAATTCTGTCCGAATTTCTTTCTCATTCCGAGTCCGTGCATTTCAAGGAAAGTTTTCAGGCTTTGCGGGGAGTTGTAGTCCAACATAGGCTCTTAAGGCAAAAATCGTTTCACGCCTACTATGCGCGGACCGAAGTACCTGTCCGAAAGGGGTGAAATGATGATACCGCGCCGTGGACCATCTGAAACCGCATGTATCATAGCGTCTTGACCTAAAAGAATAGCGGAGTGATTTATGCTTCCTTTTCCGCCTTTTTGCGAAGAAAAGATGATGATGTCGCCCGGGCGAGCGTCTTTCAATATAATAGTTTCCGCCTTTGACGCCCAAATTCTCGCCGAAGAACGAGGAATCTCCATTTTAACCGCATTATGATAGACAAACCACACAAAACCAGAACAGTCAAACCCTTTGGGCGTGTCGCCGGCGGAACGGTAGGGCGTTCCCAGATATTTTTGCGCCAACGCAATAATGTCCTCGCGTTCATCGGTAAACGCCCAAACCACCGTAGAAATAGACAGAATTAAGTATATTACACATTTTCTCATAGATGGTTCCTTCTATAGCTTAAAAGCTTAAAACAGCCCACTGATATTGCCGTCAATATCAACGTCAATACCCATAAACACAGGTTTTGACGGGAGACCGGGCATAGTGGAGATGTCGCCCGCAAGCAGATATACGAAACCCGCGCCTGCGGACAACCGCGCCTCTCGTACCGGCAGACGGAAACCCCGCGGCGCGCCTTTCAACATCGGGTCATGAGACAGGGAATATTGGGTCTTTGCTATACAGACGGGTAGTCCGCCGTAACCCTGATATTCCAACTGCTCAAGGGATGCCATCGCGTCTTTTGTAAAATCAACGCCGTCCGCACCGTAAACTTTTTGGGCGACTGCTTCTATTTTTTTGGACAAAGGCTCATTAAGTTCGTAAAGGAATTTACATTCATAGGGCGATCCCACGGCTTTTTCCACAGCGCGGGCAAGATCCGCCGCTCCTTCGCCGCCATGTCCCCAATGCTGGGTGACAACCGCATCAGCCGCGCCTGCCTTTATTGCCTCGGCTTTCACCACATCCCATTCGGCGGGCGTGTCTGTAGGAAAGGCGTTCACCGCAACCACAGTCGGCGCGCCGAATTGTTTGATGATGTTGATGTGGGCGCGGAGGTTAGCAAGCCCGGCCCGCAGAAGTTCGATGTTCTCCTCTTTGTAAGCCAAAGACAGAGGCTTGCCCGGGGTAACTGCGGGTCCATTACCATGAGATTTTAAACCGCGCACGGTTGCCACCAGCACGACCGCATCGGGCGTTAAACCAGAAACACGACACTTTATGTCAAAGAACTTCTCCATGCCCATGTCCGCGCCGAATCCACTTTCCGTAACCAGGTACTCAGCGTAACGAGAGGCAATCATGTCTGCAATCACCGAAGAATTACCATGCGCGATGTTGGCAAAGGGTCCCGCATGAACAAAGGCGGGCTGTCCTTCAAGGGTCTGCATAAGGTTAGGTTTCAAGGCATCCTTCATAAGCGCGGTCATCGCACCTGCAACACCTAGATCCTCGGCCGTGATCGCCTTGCCTTTCTTGTCAAAGGCAAGAACCATGCGTCCTAAACGGGCGCGAAGATCGGACACATCAGTCGCCAGTGCCAGAATTGCCATAACTTCGCTTGCAACCGTAATGTCAAAACGAGCTTCCCGCATAGGACCATCCGCCTTGCCGCCCAAACCGACGAGGATATGCCGTAGGGCGCGGTCGTTCATATCAACGACCCGCCCTATACTCACGCGGTAGGGGTCTATGTCAAGGAACTTCAGGCTTTGTTTCTCGAAGTAGGCGGGCGACCAACGGGATTCATGGTAAATGCGGGCATCTACCGCAGCGGCCGCGAGGTTGTGGGCCGCTTGAACCGCGTGAATGTCACCGGTGAGGTGGAGGTTGAAGTCCTCCATGGGGATGATTTGGCTGTATCCACCGCCTGCGGCTCCGCCTTTTATACCGAAGGTGGGTCCCATAGACGGTTGTCTGACCGCGGCAACCGCGTTTTTTCCGATGAAACCGAGTCCTTGTACGAGTCCCACAGTCGTGGTAGTCTTACCTTCACCCAAGGGCGTGGGGTTGATTGCAGTTACATTGACATATTTCGCACAAGGCTTGGGTAGGCGCGGGTCTTTGAGGATGCGCCAATCAATTTTAGCTTTTAACTTGCCGTATTCTTCGACATACTGATGGGGGATATGCAAACGCGTCGCAACACCGCTTATTGGTTCCGGTTTTGCAGATTGCGCTATCTCAATATCTGACGGCACGGGGAATTTTCTGATTATAGACATAGATGCATTATACAGACATACTGATGAAATTACAAGGAATTATTTGAAAATTTCTGATTTTTATATAAACTATTATGTATGCAGGAAAAACAACAGCATACGCTAATGGCGATGAATGGACTAACCATACTGGTTGGCGCGCTTACAATGTCCTGTGCAACCGTACCGGGACCGAGTATTCTTCCTGATTGGTGGCTGAATCCACCGCAGGACGCTGTATATTATTACGGAACGGGGAGCGCATCTGTGGAAGAAGAGGAATGGGATGCATGGGAGGCGGCGCGGAAAGCAGGCTTGAAAGACATTGCGTATAAGGTGCAGTCCCGCATACGTGCGATGCAAATCGACTATAACCTACAGACCAGTAACCACGCGTCCAATTTCTTTATCAGTGTAAGTACTCAGATAACCGATGTTATCCTATGCGATACCAAACCCATTAAGCGTGAGCGTAGGCGCGAGTCTGGGGGCGAGGTCTGCTATGTGCTGTTAGCGTCTCCGAAAGATAAAGCGCGTACCGTTATCTCCGAATTTATTGACCATGAGTCGCAAAAGAATTCGCTGTTCCAAAAGGAAACGGCAAAAAAGGTAATGCAAGAAGAGTTAAAAAAAGTGGATACGCCACATCCAAGAACCGCACCGATTCCCCTATCACCGTCTCTGCTTGAAGAACGGGCCGGCTATGCCAAAAGAAATAGTCTGGGAGTAGTAAATATGGCGGTAGAATGGTCCGATGATGAAGTTGGCATGGGGGTGGAGGCTTTAGAATTCCATTGGTCTCCTCTGCCTTTCACTTCAGTCGGTATAGGATGGTATCCCTATTGCATCGGCGGCTATGGCACCTTGGAATTTGAGGATGTTGCTCTTGGCGGTTCCTTATATGCAGGCGTGGTGTATCCCCTTACCACAAACGATGATGGTTTTAACGCACGGATCTACACAGACTTTTTGTTTAATATAAATAGTGGAGAATATAGGACCGGATATGGATTTGACGCGGGTCTTGCCATCACTGTGAGCGGTTGGGGATTTGATATACGGTACCGGGGTGTGGTGTATGAGGAACGGTACGTCACTTCCTTGGGGGTTGGGTTTGTAATGATGTCTAATGACTGGTGATTGGCGGCTGGTAGAAAAAGCAGGTATGGGAAAGGCAATGAACAGAACAAAACGTATGCACGGTTATGGCGCTTATGTCTGCCGGGACCGTGATCGCGCTCCCATCTTTCGTAACAGACCCGCCCTCTGACGGACAGTATTATTATGAGTTCGGAGAGGCTGAAGGTAATGATGCAGCGCGGGCGTGGAAGGTTGCGGAAGGGCGGGCGCGGGAGAGTCTCAGACATCAGATTGAAACGCGGATAAAGGCGATACAAATTGACTACGAGGCGTGGACCGAGCGGCGCGCCGAAAGCTTCTTTACAGAAGTGCTACACGTTACGTCTGACGTTAGCGTACAGGCGAAGAGAGTGAAGAGCGAATACGAAGGCGGCAAGTATTACGTGCTGGTGATCACCGAAGGCGTCGAGGAGGAAGTCCTTAAACGGGTGCTAGAACAGGCGCGAAAGACGAATGACCCGAACTTTGAGCAAGCGGTGAAAGAGTCGATGAAACGGGCTTCTGATAAAGCCGACTCGGTGATACGGAAGGTGAATAGAGAGCGGAGAAAGGCAGAGCGGGAACGAAAGGCGGCGCAGAGAGCGGCAAAGGGTGAAGAGCAGGCAGACTATGCCAAAAGAAATAGCCTGGGAATAAATATAGCGATGGAATGGGCCGGTGATGAAGTTGGCATGGGGGTGGAGGCTTTAGAATTCCATTGGTCACTCCTGCCCTTCACTTCAGTAGGTATAAGATGGTATCCCTATTTCATCGGCGGCTATGACACCTTGGAATTTGAGGATATTGCTCTTGGCGGATCCTTATATGCGGGCTTGGTATATCCCTTTACTACCTACGATTATTTTAACGTACGGCTCTATACGGACGTCTTGTTTAATATGCAAGGAGTACTCTTTGATGGGAAAGGATTGGTCGGAGCAGGATTCGACGCGGGTCTTGCCGTCACTGCGAGCGGGTGGGGATTTGATATACGGTACAGGGGTGTGGTGTATGAGGAACAGTACGTCAATTCCTTTGGAATTGGGTTTGTGATGATGTTTAATGACTGGTGATTGGCGGGAAAGGTTCGGTGCGCGGGCGAATGATACGCCTCCCCCCCCTACGCAAACGCTCCAAGCGCCTCTTTGCGCTATTTCCCTTGGTCCCGTTTCCGAATTATGTTACGTTGGATCTTACCGCTGATGGTTTTAGGGAGTTCCGACACAAAGTCGATGATACGCGGGTATTTGTATGGAGCCGTAACGCGCTTCACGTGATTTTGCAAGTCGCGTTTAAGTTCATCCAAAGGTGAGAATCCCCGCGCAAGCACGACGGTCGCCTTGACCACCTGCCCGCGCATAGGATCAGGCGCAGCGGTAACCGCGCACTCAAGCACCGAGGGGTGTTCCATCAAAGCGCTTTCTACCTCAAAAGGGCCAATGCGGTAGCCTGAACATTTGATAACATCGTCGTTACGTCCTACGAACCAGAAGTAGCCTTCTCCATCCCGCCACGCCATATCGCCAGTCTGATAAACCCCATCATGCCAGCATAAGCGCGTAGTATTTTCGTCCTTCCAGTAACCGCGAAAGAGTCCTGGCAGAGAATTTTGATGAGGAGCGCCGTCTATCTCACAGTTACCCGATTCTGTCTCTACTATTTCAGGCGACTTTTCGGAAGAAGTCGGCGTTTGGGTTACATGTGTTTCTATACGCCCGCTTCCCAATTCTTCATAGATATTTCGTCCTGCTTGTGTAACGCTGATATTGCCGACCACGCCATCGTCAACGGATTGACGGTTTTCGTCGAGCAAGTCGAGTCCGTAAAGCGGGGATGGCTTGCCCATTGAGCCGGGCTTCACCGTCAACCACTTGAAAGAGGCGGCGAGCACCGAACCTTCGGACTGCCCAAACCCTTCGCGGATTTCCAAACCGGTCTTCTGCTTTAACTGGTGAAACACTTCAGGGCTTAACGGCTCGCCCGCGACAGACGCGTGCTTGATGAAGCTGAAGTCTATGCCGCTTAAGTCTTCTTTTATTAAGAAACGGAAAATGGTTGCCGGCGCACAAAAAGTCGTGGGTTTCAAACGGGCAAGCGCGGAAAGCATCCCTTGCGGGGTGAATTTCTCCGTATCGTAAGCGCCGATGATTGCGCCGCAAATCCACTGCCCATAGATTTTACCCCATGCAAATTTCGCCCAACCGGAGTCGGTCTGGGTTAGATGAACCTTACCGTTTTCCACACATTGCCAATACTGCGCGGTAACGATGTGTCCGAGCGGCAGGGTATGATTATGCAGAACCATTTTCGGCATTCCTGAAGTGCCTGACGAAAAGTAGATGAGCATGGATTCGTTCATACGGGTATCCGCGTCCCCATGCGGACGGGAGAATTCGGTGGGCGCATCCGCGATGAGTTTCCGTAAATCAAGAAAATCGCCATTTACTACATCTCCCACGAGTGCAATGTGTTTGAGTGTCTGACATTCCTTGCGCGCTTCCGTAATGTTCGCCATAAGCTCCTCGTCATCGGAAACGGCGACGAGGAGGGTCACCTCCGCTATCTCGCATCGATAGACGAGGTCTTTCTTGGCGAGCTGAAATGTACCGGGGATGCAAATCGCTCCAATTTTTTCGAGCGCGGTCATCATAATCCAGACTTCGGGGCGTTGTTTCAATATCAACATCACGACGTCTCCCTTTCTGATGCCAAGAGCGAGTAGGGCGTTTGCGGCTTTGTCGCTCTGCCGTTTTATCTCGGTAAACGTATAGGTTTTCATCTCTTCCGCGTCGTTTGTCCAAATGAGCGCGATTTTTTCGGGCTGTAAACGCGCCCACTCATCGACTACATCGTAAGCGAAGTTGAAGTTTGCCGGCGTATTGCACCGGTAATTTTCAAAAAAGTCCTCGTAGGAATCAAATTCAATACGAGGACAGAAACGGGATAAAATTTCATTCACATAATTTTCCTTTAGAATCAATTCTTATGAGGATTAGTATATATAATAAGAGATATTTTCTCAATGGGGAAAAGGTACTGAGGTATAGTTAAAAGTAATCTTTGACACCGGCAATCACCCGTTCTCTCCCCGCCAAGTCGCGGAATATCCGCGTTTCTCTGTATCCATTCATCATCTCTTGAATGGCTGGCATTTGATTCGGTCCTGCTTCCAGAAGCAACACCCCTCGCGTCTGCAAATGCGAGGGCGCTGATGCGATAATTTTCCTTATCAAGTCAAGTCCGTCTCCGCCGCCGTCAAGCGCTAAACGCGGCTCATTTTGCGCTTCCCGTGACAAAGACTCTATCGCACCTGTTGGAACATAGGGGGGATTTGCCGCAATCATATCAAAACGCTCTCCTATATGCTCGAAAAGATCGCTATGAACAAAGGAAATATCCGTCTGTAGATGTTGCGCGTTCTTCCGCGCAATGGCAAGCGCCTCTTGCGATACGTCGCTGGCAGTGACGGTCAAGAATGGACATTCGTGTTTCAAACTGACCGCAACAGCTCCGGAGCCGGTGCAGAGTTCCAAAACAGTCTCAACCCCCCCTTGCTTGACAAAGTTAAGAGCCGCCTCCATCAGAGTTTCCGTGTCTGGACGGGGAACAAGCACCGACGGAGACACCGCAAACGGCAACCCCCAGAACTCCTTGCGTCCGATAATGTATGCCACACATTCCCCTGCGAATCGACGATTCAGAGCCTGCCAAAAACTTTGCGCCGACTCTTCATCGACAAGCGTATCCATCCGCAAAAGCAGTTGCGTGTGAGAAATATGCAAGACGTGTTCCAAGAGGAGCCGCGTATCAAGAAAAGGTGTATCAACACGGCCCTTCAACTGGGCGTTTCCCTGTTCAAGCAATTCTCTCACAGTCATGCAGATGTCTTTAGGAATTCCTCAATGGATGCAGCCGCTTCCGTGAATTCCGACATAAGTAGGTTGTCTTCTAACGTTTCGAACATTTGCCGTATTTCGGAATTCACAGACATACGTTTCAACGTATCTAATATGTTGTCGGATTTGCTTACGTTGTAGTTTTTTAAAGCGTCAAGGAGATTCCGCAGTTCGTTTCGCACCACTTCATTCTGATATTCAACAAGCGGCGGAGTCTCCCGTTTCACCGTCTGCTTATTTAGAAAAGTATGTATTCGTTCTAGTAGAAGTGAAAATTCGCCGTAAAATTCGTCCAGACGGCTCTGAATGGCTTCTATGTCTCTATCTTTTCCAGATTTCTCCAAAAACGCCGCCATATTGGCTGTAGAGGATGCGCCTATGCTCGCGCACGCGCCCTTGAGTGCGTGTACATTTGTTACAAAGGCCGCTAATTCCTCTGCTTTCGGCATTTCTTTTATATGCAAAAGCCGCTGTTTCCCATCCTTGTAAAAAATATTCAAAATTTTGAAATATCTTTCTCGGGAAGCTCCGGACAGCCACAGCCCTTTGCTCATGTCAATTCCCTCGATTCCTTCCATCAATGACTCCACATTTTGCCTCCTTTCATTTTGACTTTCATTTGCTCCACAAAAACCTGTTTTGAAGGTAGAGCAGGGTTTTCTTACTCGAGACGTTTTTCACTTCCGCCATTTTGTCGGCTTGCCCACAGTTTGCCTAACCGACGCCGTGAAACACGACCCGACGCCATATTCGCTTGTTACCATATTGTTTTCTGATTCCCTCCCTGCATAAGCATATGCAGAACTGAATTAGACGCCATAGTGAGGAGGATTTCGGTTTCTTCAAGGTTTGACTTAACGTCTTTTTCAACGGTGAGAACCTCTTGCGCCTTACGATCAAGATTCTTATGCAGAATGTCTGCCGTGAAAAAAGATACTAACAGGTCTATCAAAAAAATCAGGGAAAAAATATGAAAGGAGTTGCCTTTAATCGCCCTTCCTAAAGAGGTTTTCATTTACTTTCCTTACTTACTTTTATTTTTGAAGCGTAAACGATCGCGTTTCGCTTTTTAAGTACAAGATTTTTATACGTTTATTTACATAATAAAAACATATCAACTAATTTTTGTCAAGAGGAATTGCAGATATTTTTAGGGCAATCATAGATAAAAATCTTTGGAGTAGCGACTCATAACATGTGATAATCTGTAGATATAAGCATTTGCAATAAGAAGGTATAGAGCAAGTGAGTATAGGTTTCTTTTTAAGAAATCGCTACTCCCTTGTCTTTAGCAATGTCTAATCAGTTTAGCCATCCAAACGGACCCGATTTACCGCATAACTGCCGTCCATTCATCCAAGTCGGCTTGAGACGGCGGCGGTGGAGCCAGAGACTTATCACTCTTAGGATTGATTCTGAAGGAGTCGGGGAGAGGAATATTGATGACCGGATACATCCAGTTCGTCAGAGGGATTAATTCCTGGAATTGTTCTGACAGCATAAAATCCAAAAACTTCTTTGCAGCGTCTTTGTTCTTTGCGTTTGCCAAAAGCCCAGCGGTTTCAATCTGTAGGGGATGTCCTTCGGTAAAAAGCGATGCTTTATATCGTTCCGTACCCTCATATTCCAAATGGTAACCAGGGCTCGTCGTGTAGGACAGTACAAGCGGCGCTTCCCCAGCCGTAAAAAGCCCATAGCCAGTATCCCAGCTTTCCGCAATGGTCAGGATGGACGGAGAAAGCCTCCGCCAATACGCCTGCCAGTCTTTACCGTAAACAGCCTTTATCCATGCGAAAAACCCAAGACCGGGCGAGGAAGTCCGCGGGTCCATGAGGATCAATTTTTTCGCATAATCTGGAGACGTTAAATCTTCGAGACTTTTCGGCGGATTGGGGATTTTTTCGCTGTCATAGACGATGGAAAAGTAGCTGTAATCAAAAGGAATAAGGCGGAAAGACAGGTCCAACAGCAGTTCTGGAAATATCCTTTCCATGCCTACGGGTTTGTAAGGCTCAAATAGTCCGGAATTGAGCGCCTTTTCCGCGTAATTTTGGTCGAGTCCCACTATGACATCCGCGTTTGCGGACTCGCCCTCCAAAAGCAGGCGGGACAAGACAGCGCCTGTATCCCCGTGACTTACCCATCTGACGGCGACGCCAGTTTGTTCAAAGAAGCGTTTAGCTACCATTTGACCCGGTCCCCATTCTGAGTTGAAGGAGTCGTAGGTCCAGACCACGACTTCGTTCACGGAAACTTTTTCTCCATTTCCTCGTGAAAAAAGCGAAAAGGGGGAAACCAGAGAGAAGAGGAATACAGCGAGCAAAGGTTTGGAAAAAATCATATAATCTCCTTTACGGGGGGATTGACTTGAACGATAATTGAAAAGTTCACGAATCACCCGAATTTTTTTATGATTCACCTTCATTCGCGCTCTTCGTAGACATTAGCAGGCAGTTTTTCCTACGCCGGCATTATCCGGATCAGGTTCAAGGGTATAATCTCAGGCTACGTGAACACGCAACCACCCCGATTAAAAAATACGGATTTATCACTAAATCCGTGAGAGCGGAAAACGGGAGTCGGACCCGCGACATCGACCTTGGCAAGGTCGCGCTCTACCACTGAGCTATTTCCGCAAAATTACTTTCTATGAGCCGCGCAAGGATCGAACTTGCGACCCGCAGATTAAGAGTCTGCTGCTCTACCAGCTGAGCTAGCGGCCCTCATGATACTCCATCGCACACGGGATAGCCTTTAGAAACCCATCATAAATGAAGCGCCCCGCCGCCTTGCGTCCGACAGGACTCGAACCTGCGGCCTACGGATTCGAAGTCCGTCGCTCTAATCCAACTGAGCTACGAACGCTCTTACATCTTATTGTATAGATTACAAGTTTTTTACAATTTTGTCAAGAGGTTTTATGGATTTTTATACTTTTTACCCAAAATTTTTTAACAAGCAGAGAGCTTCCCAAACGCCCATAGCGTATTTTAGGAAAAACCTCTGAAAAAACGGATCCTTTAAAGAACTATATTCTTGTAGTTTTCACATTCTGAACCATCAAAATATCCATCCTCCAGCTTTTTCAAGAAGACTATCGTCTATCCAGTTATAGACAAAACCGTTTGTCCTCTGTATACTTGAGAAAATATTGTTATCTAAAGAGGTCTTTATGAAAGGATTTTTAGGATTTTCTTTTGTTATTTTAACAACCACACTTACAGCTCAAGCTGTGCAGGATGTAAGTACGCCGCAAATTGTACAAACCTCACAGAATGAGCTGTCCACGCTGTCAGTGGGGAAAAACGGTACGCCGTCTTCGGCGGTTCAGAAAAGGGAGGAGAGAATGGCGCTTACCCGTATCGCGCTTTTTTCTTCGGGCATAGGTTTCTTTGAACATAAAGGCGAACTTTCGGACGCCGTGGAAATCGCCTTACCTTTCAACGTTGACCTTATGGATGACGCTTTAAAGTCGCTCATCATAAACGACCCGCTTTCCAAGGACCCGCAGGTCGTTTACCCTTCGAAAGAGACGCTTTTCCGTACGCTCAAGAGTCTCTCAATTGATTTAAGCGGCAATCCGGGCATGGCGGAAGTCTTGGGAAACCTGCGCGGCGCGGAAGTAGACGTTTACGCGCCGAATCTCATAAGCGGTAGAATCATCGGCGTCGAATACCGTACCGTGCGGACGGGAAACAACCAAACAGATACAGTGCTGTTTGTATCGCTTTTGTCGAAACAAGGTGTGAAAACCATTGCGTTGAGTGATATTTCGGCTTTTTCGTTTAAAGATGAGAAAATCAACGCAGACCTGAACCACGCCCTTGACCTGCTCTTGGAGTCCCGCAATTCTGACACGCGCGCCCTTACGGTAAGGCTATCGGGTAAAGGCAAGCGCAATGTAACTCTAAGCTACGTCATTCCCGCGCCTGTATGGAAGGTTTCCTACCGACTTGATCTATCTGAAGAAAAGCCCTTACTCCAAGGATGGGCGATTGTTGATAATGACAGCGATACGGATTGGGAAAACGTGGAACTTTCCCTCGTTGCGGGAAGACCGACGTCGTTTATTCAGCGCCTTTATGCGCCCTACCGTGTTTCCCGGCCGATTCTGCCTTTGTCCATAGCAGGTGCGGCAGATGCGCCGATCTATGGTTCCGGGTGGGAAGGAATTTCCGGGGCCCAAATTGCGGCGAAAAGGCTAAATCAGGAGCGGGCAGATACGACGGCGGCGTATGGAGAAGAGGCTTACGAAAAATCCGCGGAGGCTCCCCTCTCCGCGCCTCGCGCCAGCTTTGCGAGCGGCGTTGTGGAGACGGCGGACGCTCAGAAAGCCGGTGACCAGTTCCAATTTACCATCAAGAAGCCGGTGAGTCTTGCCCGTCAGCAGAGCGCTATGTTGCCGCTCGTGGAATCGACCATTGAGGCAGAGAAGGTTTTAGTGTTTTCTGGCGCTAAAGCCACACCTGGACGTACGGTCAACCCAAGTATCGGTGCAAGGCTCGTCAACACTTCGGGTATGAAACTACCCGCGGGTCCAATCACGGTTTTTGATGCCGAATATGCAGGATACGCCGGGGATGCGCTTATCGAGTTTTTCCCGGAGAACGAAAAGCGCCTCATTTCCTTTGGGGACGACCTTTCGGTTCAAGGGAGTGTAATATCCACGAATTCCTACGAAACGGTTTCCGTAAAGGCGAGTAAGGGCGTGATGATCATCAATCGCAGGCAGGTTTACGAAAAGGTTTACACCATAAAGAATGCGGCTGATGAAACAAAGAACCTCGTCATAGAACACTCTGTTATGCCGGGGACGACTCTTGTGGAACCGTCAAAATTCGACGAAAGAACGGATGCCGTTTACCGTTTTTCAACGGAACTACCCGCAAGCGGTACGATTTTATTCACAGTGAAGGAGTCGGACCCTGTCGCGGAGCGCATCGTCCTTGGACAGTCGCGGATTGAAACGATCGCTGTTTACGCCTCGAATCAAGAGATTCCCGAAAATGCGAGGCAGGCTTTGCAGAAGGCGGTTTCCCTCAAAAGGTTCGCTGACGACGCGCGGGCGGCGCAGGCGGATGCGGAGGTAGATCTTGTCCGCCTCTTTGCAGAGCAGGAGCGAGTGCGGCAGAACCTTATAGCAGCCGGCGCTCAAAGCCCTCAAGGGCAAGATTATCTCAAAAAACTTACAGATTTAGACGCGGCGATTGACAAGCAAAATGAGTCCATTGCGGATGCAAAATCAACGGCGCTTACGGCGCAGAATGCCTATGCGGATTATTTGGTGGAGATGGAACTGTAGGCTAAGTTCGAAAAGGAGCGGCGCCGACTTGTTGACGGAGGGAATGAGGTCCTTCTCACCCGGTGTCAGACACCCTTTCAAACCACAAAATCAAATTATTCGCTCATAGGTTGCGTTAAAGTATAAAGTTTTTATATGGAGACGATTATTTTACCTCGAAGGTGACTTCAGTGCTGTTCTCTCCATCGTCAACCACAACCTTATGCGGTCCAGGTGAAAGCGGCAGAACAAACACGCCTGCCGGGTTCAAATTCCCTTGAAAG
>JAIRNA010000087.1 GCA_031258305.1 Treponema sp.
CGGTATTCAGCGGGTTTTTCCTCCAGCATCGCGGCTACTGTGGAAGCAATGCCCAGCGCCCTGTTGCCAAGTTGCTCTTTCATTTCACGGGCGGTAACAGAATAGATGACAGCGCCAAATATGGCTACCGCAAGAACCAGAAAACTTACGGTGTAGACATAGGCGCGGACAGACATAGCTTTTTTTACAGTCATATTTTTTTCCCCTTTCTCTGATTGAGAATACGCCGTCTTAAGGTGATAATTCCATACGGAATAAACACCTTAACGGTCTTTCTTATAAAAGTTTTTAGATTCATTTTGCAAATTTCCAAAATATATTTGCGAAACATTAGATGGGAGTCTATCCAAAGACCGCATGGGGGGGGGGGGCCAAAATAACCCGTATAGCGTCGGTGAACGTCCCATAGATTACTCTTTACCGTAACTTGCGGTACTATAGGGAAAAGATTAATACGTTCTTTTTGTTTCATAAGAATATATTGACTCAAAAAACAAGAATTGTCAAGCGATTTTTGTAAACTAAACGCTGTGTTTCACCCCACACTCCTACTGAGGCGGAGCCGTCCATGTGGCTCTATTTTACCCAGAAGCACAGAGAAACCCGCGATAAAAGACCCGTTTGCATAGCTATAGACTGCGATAGCGCCGTCCACCCAAGATGCTCCGTCTAGGTACACGGGGCTCAACACGGAAAGTACGATGACTTTCTTCAGTGCCAGAAGGCTTTGCAGAAAGCGCATTCCAAGTTCATCGGAAAGTCCCTTGTTTCAGGAAGGAAGGCTTTTTACACATCCTCCCACCGGACACCCTGGCCCGCGGGAATAAAGGCGCGGGCTTTCCTGCCCATAACCACGCTCTCAAAAGAAGGTGGAAGCCCTGGACGGAGGATTTTTTCCGTGCGGAGAATCGCAATCATGTCCGTCGAGATAACCTCTCCTGCTCGAATATCACGGAGTGCATGAATGGAACGGTTCGTCCGCTCATAGTTAGCCGCTTCTGAGGATGCAAGCCGCTTCACCCCGTCCCCCAGAATTTTCTCCACTAGGGTCCTGCCCCACTCTCGCGTGAAGGCGTCGATAGCACCGTCTCCTATTGCGGAAATCGCTTTCACATCCCTGACCATTTTGGAAAAAGCACCTGGTTCAAGGGCTATTGGATCGTCAAGACCTTTGTCTGACCGTGACAGGCAAAAGTGCTTCTCAATCGCAACCGCGCCCATGGCAACCGAGAGGCAGGGAACCAGACTTGGATCCAGGCTATGGTCGCTCACTCCTACCGGCGCGCCAAACACTGCGGAAAGGCTTTGTATAACGCGCAGGTTGTAGTCGGTTTCTGGCGCGGGATATGCTGTAACGCAGTGGAGCAGACATATTTCCCCATTTTTTGAAGAATCAGTCGGAAACATGGTAAGCGCGGTTTCTATGTCGCTTAGTTTGGAAACGCCGGTTGAGAGTAAAACTGGCAGATGATAGGAGGCAACCTCCTTGAGTAGCGCGGTATAGTTGAGTTCCGGGGATGCTATTTTTATAGCGGACGGTTTTAAATCGCGTAATTCCCGTGCGCTTCTTATGCCAAAAGGCGTACAGAGAAACAAAAGTCCTTTTTTTTCAACTCTTTCCTTCATTTCCATGAAAAAATCCAGTCGCGTTTCAAGCTGTCTAAACCTATCGAACAAGCGTATTTTCCCTCCAGGCAAAAGCGTTTCGCCGGTGTTCGGGTGTAGTATTTCATTTGCGTAGACGAGTTGAAATTTGACACATTCTGCGCCTGATTCTGCGGCTGCGTCTATGAGTTCCGCGCCTCTTTTCCTGTCTGCATTATGGCCCGTGCCTAACTCCGCGATGATAAGCGGTGTTTGTCGGTTGTATGTTCTTGAGCCTATAGTAATTTGTCTCATTTTTCATAGTATAGCGCAGACGACGATTTTATTATAGTACCAAATAGATTTTTAAGAATTTATCCGTTTATTCGCCATATGTGTTAATAGATTTACGGTAATTCTTTTGATTGATTTTGTATCCCTCTTACTTGACCTTTTTTGTTATTTCAATTATAGTATATTTTAGTATATGTTTACTGTGCTATGCACGGAAACATAGCAACAAGTAAGGAGTGTTTATGAAAAGGACGTATCAGCCTAGTAAGGTGAAGCGTAACCGAAAATTCGGTTTCCGTGCGAGAATGTCCACTCGGGGCGGTAGACTCGTGTTGAAGAGACGCAGGGCAAAAGGCAGACGGAAATTGACGGTAGCAGACGAAAAGAATCCTTATTGATATGGTTTATGATATTTCCCGTGTTGAAGGCGGTTTTCGATTTGCACGGGATGAGCGTCTGAAAAAGCAGGCTGAGATAAGTATGGTGTTTAAAAAAGGCAGATGTGCTTCTTGTCCGGGTGCGAAGTTGTTTGTTCTACAGAATGGGCTTGAGCGGAACAGAATAGCCTTTACTTTTGCGCGAAAATTCGGCAACGCGGTTCAGAGAAACCGTTCGCGTCGTATCAGTCGTGAAGCATATAGGCATCTCAAAAACACAGCATGGCAGGGTTTCGACTTGATTTTGTTGGTCTATCCGCCGGATGGTCTTCTCGTCGATGAGCGGATGAAACAATTGAGAATACTGTTTAAAAAAGGAGGATTGGAGAGAACATAGCAATTGTTGTTTGAAAAGATTTTGTAAGCTTTCAAATAATAATAGTATCTCCCTTTATTCATTTATGAGAAAAATAGGCTTGTTTTTAATCCGCTTCTATCAGTATATGGTTACGCCGTTGTTTCCCGGATATTGTCGGTATGTGCCGTCCTGTTCCAAGTACGCTTTCGAGGCAGTTGAAAAATACGGCTTACTTAAAGGAAGTTTTTTGTCGCTCAAACGTATATTGCGTTGCCATCCCTTCCACGCGGGCGGTTGGGATCCGGTGCCGTAAATGGAACATTTAAAGAACCATAGATGGATATTTCTTATAAATCCTGATGTCGATGGTTCAGTAATAGCTGTGTTCTGTAAAAAAATGTGAGAAATGTAGAGGTATTCATTTGGAAAAGAAGACAATATTAGCCATTGTGCTGTCGATACTTGTTATCGTTGTGTTTTATGTTATTCAAGGGGTATTCTTTCCACCGCCGACTCCGGCGGTCGCAGAAAGAAGGGCAGGAGAATCTGTACCCGTCCAGCCCATAGAAAGTGCGCCTTCCATGGATGAGAGTGGAAGAAGCGATACAGAAACGAGTCCTCTGGCATTGCCTGTGGAAACCGCCGTAGACTCTGCTCCGGTTTCAGAAGAACGTGTTATCATCGACAACGGGGTGGTCGTAGTCGTCTTTAGCAACGAGGGAGGCGACATCGTTTCATATAAGCTGAAGGAGCATAATGACAAAGAGGATTCTGTGGAGATGATAGTTTCAGGCGAAAAGGAAGCCCATGCCTTCAGCATTGCTTTTGGCGGCGTGGACACAACGCCCGTGTCAACGTTTTTCAACACACGGCAAATTTCGCAAAATATTGTCGAATTCTACCGCGATTTCAAAATAGCGAATGTGGGTGGCGAGAATACCTTTCGGCTTACGAAACGGTACGAATTCAAGCCTAACGAATATATGTTCGAACTGACGGTCATCTTAAATGGACGACAGAATGCTGGCTTCAATTTTGAAGGCGCGGCGTACACGCTCGGATTTGGTCCGCAAATCGGGCCAAAGTTTGAGAAGCTCGACCAGCGTTATGAATACCGTAACTATTATACCTATACAAACGGCAAACGAAAGACGGAAAAAGTGAACGCCACCGGAATGCCGACCATCGTTGGTAACAGACCCGTATGGGCAAGCATCGCGGGTAAGTACTTCACCCTCATCGCCCTTCCCTATCCCGCTCAATACGACATAGCTTTTTCCACGAGAAAAGAAGCGGGCGTCGCGGTTGCATCGCGGCTATTCATCGTCCGCCCATCCTTGAGTATATCACAGATAGAAGACAAGTACCGTTTCTATCTTGGCCCCAAGAGTCAAGAGGCGCTCGCAGTTTACAGCAACGGGAAAAACACCTTCAATCTCACGAATATGGACCTTGTCAAGATCGCGGGCACATCCGGCATACTCGCCCCGCTCGAAACCGCGCTCAAATGGTTGCTTATGGCCTTCTATAAACTCATCCCGAATTACGGCGTGGCAATCATCCTCCTCACATTCCTCGTAAAGCTCCTATTCTTTCCGCTAACGCGCAAAGGTTCGGAATCCACCCTGAAGATGCAGGCGCTCGCCCCGAAAATCAAGGAAATTCAGGACAAATACAAGGATAATACCCAAAAAATGAACGCGGAAATGGCGGAATTCTACAAAAAAGAGGGCTACAATCCCATGTCTGGTTGCCTCCCCCTCATCATACAGATTCCCATATTCTTTGCTATGTACAACCTGTTTAACAACCACTTCGACCTCCGCGGCGCTATGTTTATTCCCGTGTGGATTCCGGACTTGTCTCTGCCGGAGGCTATATGGAATTTCCCGGAAGGTATCAGCCTGCCTATACTCGGATGGACCGCGATTCGGGCGCTCCCATTCATTTACGTGGCATCTCAGTTGCTTTATGGCAAGATAACACAGACGCCAGAACAGACAAACAATACGCAGATGAAGATAATGCTCTACGCTATGCCGATAGTGTTTTTCTTCATACTGTACGATGTGCCGTCCGGCTTGCTAATCTATTGGATAATGTCTAACGTACTGACCCTTTTTCAGCAGTTGGCGATTAATAAATTCTTAGCACAAAAGAAAGTGGCAATGAATGTTCAACAACCACCCATAAAACAGCCGTCTAAATTGCCACCAAAGATAAAAAAGAGAAAAAGATAGGTTTTTACGGAAGAAAGGAATGAGGGATTGGGAAGGCGGAATGTCTCTCGCTCTTATTCCCTTCTTCTCAAGAAGGAGCATATATGGTATATGAATTCGAAGGCCGTACCGAAAAAGAAGCAGTCGACAGGGCTACGGCCGAACTGGGTATCGAAAAAGACGCTTTTGATGTTGAAATAGTCGAAGCTCAACGGGGGGGGCTGTTCAAGAAAGGATTTGTGAAAATCAAAGTCCACATGGACGAGCCTCAAACGGTAAGGAAAAGCGACTCTTCTGTGAAAACTCGTGCAGAGGAAACCGTGGCGCAGAATCAGTCTCTCACCCATCCGGAAGCGCAAAATGATTTTGAGAGAGACCTCATTTCGTTTGTGGAAAACATCATCGAGCGTATGGGTTACACAGGAAAGGTGAGTGTGGCTTTCCGTGAAAGCCGTAAAATAGGGTTTAAAATCGACTCAAGGGATTCCTCTATTTTGATTGGGAAAAAAGGTAAAAATTTAGATGCTTTACAATTATTGACGAATCTTTACGCGGGTAAGCTCGGTCATGACGGTATTCGCGTTATTCTGGACAGCGAAAACTACCGCCTCCGTAGAGAGGAAGCCCTCGTGCGTCTAGCTTACACTGTGGCGGACCGGGTCAAAGAAACTCGATCTTCTATTCTGCTTGAACCTATGAATCCATTTGACAGGCGGTTAATTCATACCACCATTAACGATATTGCTGATGTCGAAACCAAGAGCGAGGGCGAAGGTGTCTACAAACAGGTGCGAGTATTCTACAAGGTGACTAAATAACGGACGCCGCGAAACCCGTGACTGTTTGAAGGGAATCTCATGAAAGACAATATGGCGATGATTCCACGCTCGATAGCTTTGTTCTTGATACTTTGCCAATTCAGACTTGCGGCCAAGGATTTAGCTGATTCGTGGGTCTTTGTCGTCATCGCGCTTGCTGGTTTCGTTATCGCTGTTTTTCTATCCAAAAGGAAAATGCTTGCTTCTCTCTTGAGCATAGCGCTTTTCCCGTGGGCTGTTTGGCTCGTTGCCGTTTTACCTCGTACGTTCTTTCTCGGAATGACCGATGCTGCCCTCGTATTAGACGCCCTGCTCCTTCACATTGACCGTAACTATTTTGTCGCGTTGATGCCTTTTTATTGGATAGCTTTCACCACCTTTTTCGCGTTCCATTCAAGAGCCTTTCTCCATGGGGAAATTCTCGCGGCAGACGTTTTACTCGCTGTCATTTTCAGCATAGCAAAAACCGAAGACTTATATCCCCTACCCGTCTTTATGATTGGGCTATTTGCATCTATTGTCTTCTTACAACTCGTAGCCTTCATTCTCTCAGTGCCTCCTGAACTAAATACGAGAACCTGTGAAAAAGCGACCGCGGTTTTCGCGGTGCTGGCTTTGGTTATTTTGGGTGGCATCTTGTTTCTAAAACCCTCTCAAGAAACCGCAAGCCGCAAATCCGGCGGGCTTCTTCAACCTAAAATGTTCAAATTCGATTTCTCTCAAATCCTAAAACTGGAAAGCGAAATCAGTATGAACGACGACCTTATGTTCATTGTGAAGAAAGAAGGCGGTGGCATCCTGTTGCGGCGTTACGTGATGAGCGGGTATAAGAAGGGCGTCGGCTTTTTCAGAACAGATGAGGATCAAGAGACCCAGCCCGCGATTCTACCGAATTCTTCCACGAATTTTGTCCCTGATTTTCCTGTAAACGTAAATCAAACCGATATTGTGGAACAAGAATACTTCATCGTAAACTTTGACTCACATGCGTTCATCGCGATGAATCAGCCGATTGAGGCCACACCTTTTGAAAACTGGGACGCGTCGTCTTTCAATTCAGCCTATGCGGTGAAAAGTTTGATTGTCTCTTTCAACGATGCTTACGAAAATTTAGAGGAGAATATTCTTCCGACAAAAGACGAGCTGCGATATGATTTGAGCGCGGAGGAATATGTCTTTTACACGGACTTTGGTAAAGACGAGCGAATCAAGGCATTTGCCGAAGAAATCACTAGGGATGAAGAAAGCGTGAACGGCAAAATATCCGCGGTTTACAACAAGCTCAAGCATAGCGAATACGTCTACAGTCTGAAACCGGGCATTGCGCCGGACGGGGATCAGCTCGCCTATTTCTTGTTTGATAGCAAAAAAGGTTATTGTTCCTATTACGCCTTTGCCTTTGCCCTGATACTACGGTCGATAGGTATTCCATGCCGTGTCGCGGCAGGTTTTTTCGTGGACCCGGAAGACAATGCGTTCAACTACTACCCGGTGCGATCGGACATGGCTCATGCATGGGTGGAAGTATTCCTTCCATCATTCGGTTGGGTTGAATTCGACCCTACGTCTCAAACACTTGCCGCAGGTGAAAAATTCACCTTCTCCAACGGTGTGGACCCAGAACTATTCAGCCGTCTCATGCGGGAAATCTTAGAAAACCATTCGTATTTGAAGCCTAAACAGGCGGTTGACGATTCCGCTCAAAGCGGGTTGACGAAACTAGTGTCAGACACCGTAAGACTGGTTAAAAAATACTGGGGCGTTGTTCTGATTCTTATGGTCCTGTGCGCGATTCTCCTCTTGAGAGCGCGTTTCTTCATCTTATCGAATCTGTCAAAAAACCCCCGCAAAAAAGCCATTTTTCTCTGGCGCCACACGAAAGTGCGTCTGCATCAGTGGAATATACCGCTTTCCGCACCTGATAGTTTTGAACATGAATGGGCGCGGCAAAATAACACGATTTATACGCTTTACTGTTATGCGTCCGCAGCGCGTTTCGCGCCTGTTTACACGATGGATAACTTTCTGGAAATGAAAGTTTATTACAAAAAATTTTTGAATTGAAGATGCAAACGAGCAAATAATGTGTCTTTTTTTGTCGCGTCCTCTCATCTTGACAAGTATAGCAAAATACGGTATGTTCTATAGGTTAAGAAGCAATGGATACCCCAAAAAGTAGTATCCGTCGTATAATCAGGGAGGAAAAATGTTAGAAGAAATAAGCATCAAGAATTATGCTCTCATAGATAATCTCTCCCTTTCGTTTCAAAAAGGGTTTACCATACTCACTGGCGAAACCGGCGCGGGAAAGTCCATCATCGTAGGTTCACTGAGTTTTCTTTTGGGAGCGCGCTCAGACGCCGACGTGATACGTTCTGGTTCTGATGAAGCGAGCGTTTCCGCAGTAGTGTCTATAGATTCGCGTAACAAAGATGCCATTGATTGGCTCGGAGCGCGGGACATCGGCGTAGAAGATGGATGCGTCATCATTAGGCGAAATATCAGACAGGTTGGCAGAAGTAATAGTTATATCCAGAACGTTCAGGTTACCCGAAGCGACCTCGCCGAATTTATGACATTCCTTTTTAACCTGCACGGTCAACATTCCCATGAATCCCTCATAAACAAGGAAAGCCATCGTAAGTATTTAGACAATTTTGCTGGGCTTGATGCCGAAGTCGCCGAATTCGGCAAAGTCTTCTCAGAGTTGGCGGCGAGACGAAACGAATTCGCGGCGCAGACAAACGCGGAACACGACCGTGAGACGAAGCTCGAGATGTTCCGTTATGCGGTTGATGAAATAGCCAAGGCGGACCCAAAATCAGGGGAAACACAGGAGCTTGAGAACGAGGCTTCGCGGCTGAACCGTTTTGAAAAGCTTTCCGCATATGCAAACAGCGCGGATACGGCGTTTCTTTCCGATGAGAATTCAATTTTGAGCATGATACGGAAGGCACGGTCGAGTATGGAAAACGCGGCTGTCATTGATGCCGATCTTGCGCCCATCCTGAAGCGTGTGGAAAACCTCTACTTTGAGTCCGAAGATATCGCCGAAGAACTACGTTCATATATCGAAGGTCTGAAATATGAACCGGGACGGCTTGAGGAAGTTGAGGAAAGACTCGGACTCTTGTTCCGACTCAAAAAAAAATATGGTATGTCAGATATCCCTTTTAAAGGGGTGGACGGTCTATTTGGCAACAATGAAGACGTTATTCTCGCGTATAAGGCGAGGGCCGAGACTGAAATTGAATCGCTCCTCAATATCGAGGAAAACCGTGAAAAACTCATAATAGAAATAGGCAGGCTTGAAAAGAAGGCGGCTGTACGTGCCGGCGCATTGTCGAGACGGCGCAAAGAAGCGGGCGCAGTTTTGAGAGAGAAAATAACGAGTATTCTGGCGCGCTTGGGTATGCCGCACGCGGTTTTTGCGGTGAATATCGCGCCTAAAGGAACGGAGTCTATGGTTTGCGGACCCAATGGCGCGGACAATGTTGAATTTCTCATATCGGCTAACAGGGGCGAGCCGCTCAAGGAACTTTCCCGTGTCGCGTCCGGCGGCGAACTTTCACGAGTGATGCTCGCCATCAAGACTGTGCTTTCCGATGCGGATATGCTTGAAACGCTGGTATTTGATGAAATTGATACAGGTATAGGTGGGGAGATCGCTCTCGCCGTGGGCGAATACTTGTCGAAAATCGGCAAACTGAAGCAAATTTTTTGTGTTACGCATCTTGCAAGCATCGCGGTCCGTGCCGATAATCATTTAAAGGTAGAAAAAAAAGTAGAGAGTAACGCAGGTAGAACCGTTACGAGCGTGACCGTGCTCAAACCAGAAGAGCGTCGGCTTGAAATAGCCCGTATGCTCGCCGGAGATGCGGGTGAAGCGGCCCTCGCTCATGCGGACGAGATGCTGTCAAAATATGGTGTGAAATAATTAAGGAGAAGACGTGATGAAAGATAGACAACAGTACCTGGACAAAATCAGTATATGCCAAGGCGCCATAGATATCCTAACGAATTGGGAGGCAAAATCTCTGGCTGAAATGCCTCAAGACGCGGTCGGGTCAGCGTTGACCAAAATCAAGCTCGCCCAAGAAATGATAGACCTTACATCCTATTACATCGTGATGAGTGAAGTGTCGATGTCTATGCTTAAAACAAGAAACGAAGCAGCACTGACTAACGGCAGAAAAACCGTCATGAAAGCCCTTTCCTATATGGAGAACGTCGTCAGTCCGTACCTTGACACGCCTGTTTCCGATTATCAGGACAAGCTCGACCTTATAGAGAGTGTCAGCGCGAGTGAGCGTTATTTCTTGGTAAGAAAGATGGGCTTGGTAATTGACCTGTTGGAAGACGCTTTTGGAGATAATTCCAGGTGGAAGTGGGCGTTTATCGATTTCAAAGCGCAATGCGCCGTCATCGCCAAAAATTTTTTTGATATGAAAAACGCGGTTTCTAATATGAGTCTGAACTCTGCAAATTATGAATCGACCGTTTACCACTTGCGACTTATAAAGAAGCTGTTTCCGTCCATTGCAGACTATTACCGTGAGAAGTACGAAATAGCGGGCAATATAGCGAGCGACTTAATTCGCGCCATTGAATTTCTTTCCGCAATACGCCGAATTCATGTGATTTTTGGAGAAAATGAAGACGCCGAAATCATCAAAAAGAAAGTCAATATTTGGCAATCAAGACTCGATGCCGATATAAAGGCAAAAGAGAAAGCAGAGTTGAATAATTCATCCCGGTAACTCCTTGAAAAAACTGAACGATAAAATGAAAAACGATTACAGCGTTCTTTTCCCCTATCTTTACCGGTACCGATTCCGTTATTTTTTGGGTTTTGTTTTCCTTATTGCGGTAGATGCCGCCCAAGTCACCATACCATTTTTTCTCCAAAAATCCATTGATGCTGTTTATTTTGCTTCAACGGCGCTGAATTCTCTCCTGCATTTGGTCGGCGGTATGGTTCTTATGATGACCATCGTCTCATGCGGACGCTTTTTGTGGCGGTATTTCATACATGGTTCGGCGCGGCGTATTGAAACGGAAATGCGAGATGCCCTCTTCGCCCACATTCTCACCTTGTCTTACGACTTTTTCCAGAAAAACAAGATAGGCGATCTCATGGCGCGGGCAACCAACGACCTGAACGCGGTTAGAACCGCCATAGGTATGGGCTTTGTGGCTATTTTCGATGGAACGATCATGGCCGTGTCAATTCTCATCGTAATCTTTGTTCAAGACGCGAAAACTGCGGCTCTCGCGGTACTCCCCCTGCCTTTCATTACCGCACTGATTTTGATATTTGGAAAATTGGTCGGAAAACGATTTCAAGAAGTACAGGAAAATTATTCCAATATGAGCAACATCGTACAGGAAACCTTCGCCGGCATCCGCGTCGTGAAGTCTTTCGTCAAGGAATGGCGTTTCCTACGCCAGTTTGCGGACACTAATGACGATTACCGCAAGGCGAACATGGACTTGGTGAAACTCTACGGCGTGTTTTTCCCTCTTATATCGTTCTTTTCAGGACTTACTTCAATTATCCTCTTACTGGTTGGTGGTATCCGCGTCATCAACGGGCTTATGACCCCGGGCGAACTCACTGCTCTGTTTCGGTACCTACAGATGTTGATATGGCCCCTCATGGGAGCGGGTTTCATGGTGAACATGATTCAACGAGGCGCGGTGAGCCTCAGACGTATCAACGAGGTGATGTCGGCAGAGCCGCTTATCGCCTCGCCAAAAGAGAAAACCCATGAACCGTTGAAAGATAAGCCGGTCATTCAAGTCGAAAACCTCACTTTTGCTTATGATGAAAAGATGCCTGTTTTGAAAAACGTCAGCTTTACGTTAGAACAAGGAGAAATTCTTGGCATATTAGGGAAAACCGGTTCAGGGAAGACGACTTTGCTGAAAGCCCTTACCCGTATGGTAGATCCGCCGTCTGGAACGATACTGGTGAATGGACTCGACGTGCGTGAATGGGACTTGGTGGAACTCCGAAGCCTTTTCAGCGTTGTACCTCAGGACAGCTATCTTTTTTCCGACTCCATCAAGAGCAATGTTGCATACGGAATTGATAGCGCTGACGAGAAGTCCCTTAAAAAGGCGGTTGAGATATCTTCCATTGACCGCGATCTGGCTGATTTTGCGGACGGATGGAATACGGTCATCGGAGAAAAAGGTTTGACCATTTCCGGCGGGCAGAAGCAGCGGATCGCTCTTGCACGGGCTGTCGCAAAACGCGCGTATACGTATGCGAGCATCATGGTGTTGGATGATAGCCTTTCCGCTGTTGACGCAGAGACCGAAAAGCGTATATTGACGAATCTGTTCGAAGATTTACGCGGAACAACCGTTATCATCATTTCGCACCGTGTCTCGACCCTTACTCATGCGGACAAGGTAATTGTTCTTGAGGACGGCGGCATTATCGAATACGGGCCGCCCGACCTTCTCGCAACAGGCAACGGTTTCTACGCGAAAATCAAAACATTGCAACAATTGGAACGCTAATGTCCCGCTTACCATCGAACATCGTATGTCAGGAGTGTTTCCATAACTCATTAACGCGGCGCCCGCCCGTATTCACGCTTTACATCATCATGTATACCGCTTTCATTTCCTTACGCGCGATTTCC
>JAIRNA010000121.1 GCA_031258305.1 Treponema sp.
TAACGTTCCGTATCCGCCAAAGATGGCGGATAATGTACATAGTATCAATCAGTATGGGAAATGTCAAGAGGGCTTTGTATTTTGAGGGCATGGTGTTTGGCGACATGGGTGTAGCGCTCGGTGGTGCGGATGGAGGCGTGACCGAGCAAGTCCTGAATGTAGCGGATGTCAACGCCACTTTCCAAAAGATGCGTGGCGAATGAGTGGCGCAGGCTGTGGATCGAGGCTTTTTTCCCGATGCCGGTGCTGTAGAGGGCTTGCTCAAAAATACGTTCGGCTGAGCGGACGGAGAGGTGTTCATCCGCGCTTTGACCTGAAAAAATCCAATTGCCTATATGGAAAAAAGTACAGTAACGCGACAAATACTCCGCGGCGATTTCGGATAGCACAGTGTACCTGTCTTTGCGTCCTTTTCCCATACGTACAAACACGGTACGGCGCGTAAAATCAATATCTTCCATCTTTAGCGCGACAGCTTCACTCACTCTAAGGCCGGAAGAGTAGCAGAACATCAGTAACAGCTTGTGTTTTGGGTTGGTTTCAGCGGACAAAAGACTTTGTATTTCCGTTTTTGACAATACCACGGGAAGGCGCTTATCCTGACGGGAGCGGGAGGGTTCCTGTACAATAGGTTTTTTCATAACATCGTTATAAAAAAATTTAAGAGCGCTTATTGCAAGATTCATGGTTGCGGCAGAGCGTTCAAGTTTTTCATCAAGGTACGCGATATAACGTTTTACATCACCGGCATTGACATCGGACGGCGGTTTTTGCGCTGCGTCGCAGAATTTCGTATTGTAATGAAGATACATTTTTCTTGTTTTAGGACTATATTTCCTAAAATGAAGCGCTTCGTTAAGTTTTTTCCGCCATTCGTCCGAAAAAAAATTTTCTTGTAATTTAACGGGCGCATTAGTCGGAGCGTCAGCAGGCGAGGCTACGGAGGCAAGAGCGGTGGTTTCTTGAGTCCAGGGATTTGCAAAAAACCCATATACGGCTGCAAGTCCTAACGCTTCTTTTACCTTTACATATACACCCGTAAAAATACTGTTTAACACGGGAGTTTGCAAGTGCGGAAGAATAAACAGACGGCGCGGGGCATCCCAGTACCCGCCGTTTTTAATAATTCTCATAAACAAGAATTTATCATAACCGTAGAACGGTATTCTAATTCTTGTATCTGCAAATCGGCTTCTTTCATAAAAAAGATATACAACATCCATAGCGGCTCCTCCTTGTTAATTATTTTCGTTGATACTACATTCTCCGACAACGACGGATAATTGAATATTTCTAAATATAACCTAAACATCCAACGAGCCATTGGAGTATCAGGTCTTATATTGCTGTGAGGTAAAGGCGCAGTTCGCATCCTTCCATCTTTTCTGCTTGCCACTGAAGGCGCTTGATAGCGCGCTTTTCAATCTGACGGACGGTTTCCGGGGAAAGTCCCATCTTAACGCCTATGTGCTTGAGGGTATGTATTTCATTCCCATTGAATTGATACCTATCCATAATGACTCGGCGCTCCTTCTCCTTGAGAACGTTCAAGAAACGCATAACGTCTTCCTTTGAAGATTTACGGACGAACTCTCGTTCCGGATTATACGTGTAGTCCTCTTGAATATGGAGGAGGCTAGGGGAATCCGAGGGATCTTCAGCGTCAAGAGAGACAAAATCGCCAGTAATATTAAAGATAAGTTCTACATCATGGACGGAAATATCTAATTCACGTGCGATTTCTTCGGGATAAGGCTGGCGCATAAGCCTTTGGTTCAGTTGTTGACTCACACGTTTGATGATCTTGTATAGCTCTTCTTTTTTGTTGGGAAGCCGTATGATCCGCTGATTTCTTAAGAAATGACGGTGTATCGCTTGCCTAATCCACCAATTCGCATAGGTTGAAAAACGGACATTCTTCTTATAGTCGTATTTATCAACCGCATGCATAAGTCCTATATTGCCTTCTTGTATTACGTCCATAAGTCCGACTTCTGAAGTCTTATACGAGCGCGCTATTTTAATTACGATGCGAAGATTCGCCTCAACGAGTCTCTTACGAGCAGAGTCCTCTCCCCGCGCTATGCGTTTCGATAGTTCGAGTTCCTCTTCAAAACTAAGTAATGGGATAGCCTTAATTTGGTTGTAATAAACTTGTAATATCGAATTGTCTTCCATAAAAACCTCCATAAAATAACAGACGACTTATTCGTTTATAAAACATTCATCGTATCATTAATACATGCAATTCTTATGCCAAATTTAACGTCTTTTTATAGAATTATTAATTTATTGTATTATAGTAAGATAAAACGCTAATCCTTCATTATTCATAAGAAACGAAGCGAGTCCAATGTCTACTTTTTCATACAGAAAAGATTTCTCAAACTCGTCTCTATGAACCATCCACCACGGTACTGTTTAAATGACAAGCTAGGGATTGAGGAATTGTAGGGCAAATGGTATACTATTCTTATGAATAGGTTAGACTCATTCGGGCTTAAGACGCCAGAAATTTTGCTTCCCCACTCGGATCTTGATTTACAAAAATGGTCTGTCATTGCTTGCGACCAACGGACCCAAGATAGAGAGTATTGGGAAGCGGTAAAGCGGATAGTCGGAGATAGTCCCTCCGCGTTCAATCTGATTTTCCCAGAGGTTTTCCTCAAAGATGGGGACAGTGAAGAAAGAATCAAGAATATTCACGCCGCAATGGAGAATTATCGTGCAGGCGGAGTCTTTGCGCCTCCTCGCAAGGCGTGCATTTATGTGGAACGTTCTGTTGATAAGAAGAAACGACGCGGAATCATCGTTTGTATTGACCTTGAGAAATACGATTGGCGGCATCCTGAAACTTCACTCATCCGAAGTACCGAAGGTACGGTGAAAGAACGCCTACCCGCTCGTATGGCAACGCGGCGCGGCGCGGCTCTGGAACTTTCCCACATTCTCCTCCTCATTGACGATAAAGAGGACGCGGTTCTTCCCACGCTTGAAAGCCGCGCCAAACAAGCGTCCCCGCTCTACGACACGCCTTTGATGCTCGGTTCCGGAAGCATCGCAGGATGGGCTTTGGATGATCAGAATTTTATTGCGGAGACGTTTGCGGCGTTCTTCGATAAACAGACGCAAATCAAGGGTCAGCCCTCGTTCTTGTTCGCGGTGGGGGACGGCAATCATTCACTTGCCTCGGCAAAAGAAGTCTGGGAAGAATATAAACAGGCTCACCCTGAGGAAAAAGCCCCACAGTGCCGATTCGCAATGGTTGAAATTGAGAATCTCTACGATAAAAGTATGGATTTTCAGCCGATTCATCGTATCGTCTGGAAAAAAGACAGGTCCAGCGCAAAGAGTGCATCGCCATCCGATATAAGGCTTTTGCCGCATATGCTTGCCGAAAATGGAGGCAACCCCTTGCCTTTGATCAACATGCGTTCCATGCAATCGGCCGAAGAGCTTATGCGACTTATGCGGGAGCGTACACCGAATAACCGTCTGGGCTTCATAGGCGGCGGAGAGGATTGTCTTTTGCTCGAATTTGAAAATAAGGGGATCGCGGTCGCGGAGATTCAGCCGCTGTTGGACTCTCTCGCCGAAAAAATGAACTGGGCCGTCGATTACATTCATGGGGATAGGGAGACGCGCTCGCTCGCAGAATCCGACTCCGATCGTATGGGTATCCTTCTGCCACCCTTCCACAAGGATAGGCTTTTTGAAACAATCGCAAAAACCGGTCCCCTTCCACGTAAGAGTTTTTCTATGGGCGAGTCTGAAGAAAAGCGTTTCTATTTGGAGGCGCGGAGTCTTTTTGGCTAAGACATTTTTGCTTGGAAGCGTGAGTCAAGGTATTGTGAATAAGCTGTGGATAACTTAAAACTTTTTGTCGATTAATTCGCAAGTAAGACGCCCACTTGTGGAAAACTATGTGGAAAACCCCTGCTTATTGTCATATAATTATTTGTTATATTATAAATTACATATGTTTGTGATTTTTCTCAAAAGATCGCATGACAAAAGGGTAAAAATATATTATATATTCTAATAAACGGTTTTATGCTACTACTTGTGGATTTCCTGTGGATAACTTTTTAAAAGAGGTACGGTATGATAGAATTAAACTATGAATTCTTTTGGAAGGAAGCTCTCAATCAGACGTTTGAAGAAATCGGAGAACAGGAATTCAATCGTTGGTTTGTACTGGTCGAATACCGGTCAGCCGCAGAGAACGTCCTTACACTTGGGGT
The DNA here is from genome assembly GCA_031258305.1 of Treponema sp. GTDB lineage: Bacteria > Spirochaetota > Spirochaetia > Treponematales > Breznakiellaceae > JAIRKH01. Next base: position 4,245 of record JAIRNA010000121.1, read on the forward strand.
TCCGTCCAACTTCTATCGCGAGGAAGTAAAACGACGTTACAAAACTAGTCTTGAAGAAAAGTTAAAGTTGATAAGCGACCAAGATATTACAATAGAATTTGAAATCGGCGCGGTTGCGCCGCAAGTTAAAATCAGAGAAGAATCGGAAAAACAAACGGAACAATCCGCCGAGTCAGTCGAGAAACCCGCGACCCCAACACCCGCCGTCAAACCAAGTAAAGACAAGAAGCCTCCTCATCCGCATTTGCGCCCCAGCTATAACTTCGACAGTTTCGTCATAGGCGTCAATAACAGTTTTGCGGCAAATGCGGCTCTGGCCATCACCAAAAACCCGGACGGCACCGCCTATAACCCGCTCTTTCTCTATGGTGGCGTGGGGCTGGGTAAAACCCACCTCACGCAGGCCATCGGCAACTACCTTTATGCTCATACGGAACTTAAAATCATTTACACCAGTGCAGAAAATTTCCTTAACGAATTGGTAGACAGCATCGGCGACAAAAAAGCGACTAACGCCTTTAAAAACAAATATCGTTACACGGATGTCTTGCTTATGGATGACATTCACTTTCTACAGGGCAATAAGGGCGCAACCCAAGAAGAGCTTTTTCACACATTCAACGCTCTCTATGACTCCAATAAGCAAATCGTGTTCACCAGCGATAGACCGGCTTCCGAACTTAAACATATCCCGGAACGGCTCATATCGCGCTTTGGGCGGGGATTGAGCGTTGACCTATCGCCGCCAGATTATGAGACTCGTTGCGCCATTCTTAAAAGAAAAGCCGAAACGAAGAAAGTCGGTATACCTGACGATGTTATCGCTCTGTTGAGTAAAAATATTTCCTCGAACGTCAGGGACCTGGAAGGCGCTTTTACGAAGCTCATCGCCTACGCGGACCTCGCTGGTAAGAAAATCACGGTGGAAGTTGCCCAACAACAGCTAAAAGACGTTTTCGCATCGCCGAAACAGGCGAATATGTCTGTAGACGTCATCATAAAGGTCATTGCGGAACATTACCAGCTCAGTCCCAATGACCTACGTGGAAAAAAGCGATCGCAGAAAATCGTCATTCCGCGCCAGATAGCCATGTTCATATCCCACGAAATCACCGAATTTTCTACTACAGAAATCGGACAGACTTTCGGCGGCAGGGACCATACAACCGTGATGCACTCCTGTAACAAAATCAAAGAGAAAATGCAGTCAGACCCTAAGCTCGACACAACGGTACAAAAACTCGTTGGGCTGATAAAGGAATATACCGCCAAGTCCTAGTATAAGAGCTTAAGCACAAAATACAGTAAAGAACCTTATAATTTACCCTCTACATTTAGCTTTGTTATGACTCATCTAAAGAATACGTACCTATTTTTCTCTTTATTAGACTTGTTTAATGATCGTAAATATGATATATTGATTTGTGGCATTATCCATTATAACAAAGAGTTTAGTTGGTTATTAAACAAGTATATTAATTAAAAGGAGAATAAACATGAAATTAGGCAAGAAATTAATCATTAGCATGATTGCCTTGAATCTCGTGGGGTTTGCTATTCTAATTACCGTATCGTTAAGAATTTCACAGCAGGAAATAACAAGCCTTATAACCGATGATGCAACCCGCATTGCTCGTGAAGGCGGCTATCAAGTCAAGTTTTGGCTTGACGCGTATATGGATACCGTACGGACATTGGCGCAAATCTTCGAACAATATGAAACGCTTCCCGCGTCAACTCAGCGTGATACCTTCAATATGCACCTGAAGACCATCCTTGTCGCCAATACAGAAATGTTAGCCATATGGACATGTTGGGAGCCTAACGTTCTAGACGGACTTGATGCCGAATACGCCAACACAGAGGGTGCTGACATCACTGGTAGGTACATTCCGTATTTTTTCCGAAATGGCTCTAATATCACCTTGACCGCTCTGACTAATTACGACACAAGCGATTATTACCAAAAACCTCTCCGAAGTGGCAAAGAAGAGGTTATCAATCCATATTTCTATGAAGTGAACGGCAAAGATGTCTTGATACTAACTCTGTCCGTTCCTATCAAAAACAGAGGAAAAACAGTTGGCGTAGTGGGCGTTGATTTTGCTATTACGAAGATGCAAGAAATAGCCCAGGGCATCAAACTTTTTGAAGGCGGCGTAACAGCCGTCTACAGTAACGACGGTATTGTATGCGCCTACTTCGACCCATCCCTTATCGGAAAATCTATGCGAGACCCCAGAGTTAATGTGATAGGAGACAAGATTGATGAATTGGAGAATGCGGTCAAGAGCGGAAACATCTTCATCTCTAAAATATCTGTGTCTGGTACGGACAAAATGACGATTTTTTCGATACCTTTCACCGTGGGAAGAGCCGATTCCGCCTTAAGCTTCGCGGTCATTGTTCCCGATAAGACGATAATGGCTCCTTTGTATCGGATGTTGACGCTGAACCTCATCATTGCGATGGTTATGATCATTCTCACCTCATTAGTCGTAGCCTTTTTAGTGTTCCAGCAGATTACTAAGCCAATCACTTATTTTAAGGACACGCTCAAGGAAGTGGGACAGGGAGACTTAACGAAACAAGCCCGCTTGTACTCCAGTGACGAACTAGGCGATATGGCGCAGTATTTCAATCAAACGCTGGAAAATATAAAGGGCTTGGTAACGACAATCAAGAAGAATGCGGGAATGTTATCCGACATCGGTGCTGATCTTACGTCCAATATGGCACAGACATCCTCGGCAATCTACGAAATTACCGCCAATATCCAGAGTATCAAGAACAGGATGGTCAACCAAAGCGCATCCGTCAATCAAACCAACACGACTATGGAACAAATCAACATCAACATCGGCAAACTCCACGATCAGGTAGAAACTCAGACGCAAAGCGTATCCCAGTCCTCATCCGCAGTTGAAGAGATGCTTGCCAATATCCAGTCGGTTACAGAAACCTTAAAGAAAAACATGGAAGGTATGGAGCAACTAGCTTCGGCGTGCAATGTGGGGCGTACCGGTTTACAGGAAGTGTCTGAAGACATCGCGGAAATCGCCCACGAGTCCGAAGGCTTGATGGAAATCAACGCTGTCATGGAAAATATCGCCAGCCAGACCAATCTTTTGTCGATGAACGCGGCGATTGAGGCCGCTCATGCGGGTGAGTCGGGCAAGGGCTTCGCGGTTGTTGCCGATGAAATCCGCAAGCTTGCCGAGAATTCCGGGGAACAGTCCAGGACCATTAGTACTGTGTTAAAGAAAATCAAGTCGTCTATCGACAAGATAACCGTGTCCACAGAGGGGGTTTTAAATAAATTCGAAGCCATAGACGGCGGGGTGCGGCAGGTTTCCCATCAGGCCGAGGACATACGCGCCTCGATGGAGGAACAGAACGCGGGAAGTCGCCAGATACTAGAGGAGATTAGCCACCTGAATGAAGCTACCCATCAGGTGAAGAACGGCGCGGCGAAGATGCGGGAGGGAAGCCAAGAGGTGATCCATGAAAGTAAGAACCTCGAAATAGCGACTCAAGAGATAGTGGACGGTATAAACGAAATGGCGACAAGCGCGGAACAGGTCAACATCGCAGTTCACCGAGTCGATGAAATCAGCGGACAAAACAAGGAAAGCGTCGAATCGTTGTCACGAGAAGTAGCGCGCTTCAAGCTAGAATAGGAAAGAATCAGGGTGTGTTGAGACTCAACTGTCAATACTTCACCATATGTGTGTTTTGAAAAGATTTAATCGCTATTGGGTTTCCGCCTTAAAGAGCGGGGGATTTGTTCCCCGCATACGCAAAGATTGCACGGCAGAGTTGCGGGGGGGGGGGGGATTTTTTAATTTTAGGATTGATAAAATGTAACAAGATCTGTCCATAATATGTCTACAATTATAGACAGACGCTAACGAGCGCTTGATTAACAATCGAAATTGCAGTATATTGTAGAATAGGCAGTAAAGTTATGAATATTGGTATTTTTACAGATACATATGTTCCTCAAGTCAACGGGGTTGTTACCGTTGTGAGGACATTGAAGACAGAATTGGAAAAATCGGGGCATCGGGTTTATATTTTCACGGTTCAGCATCCTAACGCCGTTGATGAAGAAGGCGTTTTCCGTGTGGCTTCTTTCCAATTTCCCACAGAACCCCAGCACCGGGTTGGCGTTTTCCTTGAAAAAGAACTCATTTTCATCGCCAAATCCTTGAAACTTGACATCATCCACACCCACACCGAGTTCAGTCTTTACCTCGCGGCGCGGCGAGTGTGTAGGAAACTCGGCGTCCCCTTCATCCATACCGTGCATACGTATTATCCGTACTATCTTTATTACATTCCAATTCTGCTAAAGCCTATTATTCACCTAAAGCCTTTTTTCAAAAGAGTGTTCAGAAATCAATATTGCATAGTCGCCCCTTCGAGGAAAGTAAAGAATTTCCTCGACAGCATAGGGTATGATAAAACCATCAAAGTTGTGCCTAACGGCATAGACCTCTCGCAATTCTACGATCGTTCCGATGCGGTGATGAACGCCGTCAAGGCATTCCGTGCGAGGTTTGCTATCGCTTCTGATGAAAAACTCGTCATTTTTGTCGGTAGATTGGGCCTCGAAAAAAATATCTACACTCTCATTGAGAATTTCAAGAAGATGCGTGATAGAAATCCTAAGATAAAACTACTTCTCGTGGGCGATGGTCCAGACCGACATGAACTCCAATCCCATGCCTTCGAGCTTGGCTTGTCCGACTCCATTCTTTTTACCGGCTACTTGCAGTGGCCCAATGAAATCAAAATATCCTATGCCGCGTCCAGTCTTTTTATGAGCGCGTCCCATAGCGAGGTGCATCCGATAACGTTCATAGAGGCGATGGCATCCGGACTGCCGATTGTCGCGGTTGCGGATGTGAGTATCGCCGACATGGTTCTTAATGGTGAAAATGGCTGGCAGATAGAAAACGACGCCGAACTTTGGGAAAAGGCGCTTGAGGTGCTGAACGACCCGAATTCGAAAGAAAGCATGGGCAAGCGTTCTGAGGAAGTATCCCGAAACTACTCGGTGGAACGCTTCATAAAGGAAATGTCGGCTATCTACGAGGAATACCGGAGGAAATCTTGATGGTAGACGGGAAGTATTCTTAAATACCAGCGATGAAGAGCGTTTTATGGAAGAAAATCAAAAAGCGGCGTTTGTAGCAATTGCTGGACGACCGTCAGTGGGAAAATCAACCCTTATCAACCGCCTGTGCGGTGAAAAAGTCTCCATCGTAAGCCGTTCGCCTCAAACCACGCGAAATGCCATACGAGGCATAGTGAATGGTACTGAAGGACAGATAGTTTTCATCGATACTCCGGGGAGGCATATCTCTGCGAAGAAATTCAATCGGAAATTGCTCGAAGTTTCGGGACGTAGTATTGAAGACGCGGATATTGTACTTTATCTCCTGGATGCAACCCGCGTTCCAGGCGCTGAAGAGTCCGCTATCGCGGACTATTTGGCGCCTTTCTCCGAAAGACTCGTCGCTGCGGTCAATAAAATGGATATCCAAGGCGAATCCTCCGCGAAAACCATTGACTTTCTGAAAAGCTGTTTCCCCACTCTGCCTCAAGACCGTATTTTCAAAATTTCCGCAGCGCAAAACGACGGGTTGAATCCCTTGTTAAAAAAGATATTTGATATGTCGCCGACCGGAGAGCCTTTCTATCCAGTAGACTGTTACACGGACCAAGACGTTCAGTTTCGCATCGCTGAAATCATCCGTGAAAAAGCCGTGAACAGACTGCGACAGGAACTGCCATATTCCATTTATGTGGAAATTGCAGACGCGGAACTCAAAGATGCCGGAACGGATGGCGAAAAACTGTGGGTGCGGGCGTTCATCATCACCGAACGAGAATCCCAGAAAGGTATGGTTGTAGGTAAGGGCGGACAAATGGTTAAATCCATCCGTCTCGCGGCGCTCAAAGACCTGCAACGCATCTTCGACTGGAAAATAGATCTCGACCTTCGCATCAAAACCGCTAATGATTGGCGAAGTAACGATATTCTGCTGAAACGGATCACCGGTGAATGATCGTTGTTCCCTTTGTTTTACTAAAACGGATTGAGATACCGAAGTAGCGTGTACTAGTCCGTATAAAAAGAAATAAATTAGGAGGCTACTATGTCTGTTTTTCAAATTGTTTTAATGGGGGTCGGCGCGCTTATCGTCCTGATTGCTCTTGTTTCGACATTCCGCCTGCGACGTATTGTACCATCGAATATGGTACATATCCTTCAGCGCTCGAAATCAACGGTGAGTTACGGGGTGGGGATGAAGGCGGGCAATACTTACTATAAGTGGCCCGCATGGATGCCGCTCTTGGGCATTACGGTGCGGGAGCTTCCAGTGAGCAATTTCGATCTCGACCTTGTGCGTTACGAGGCATACGACAAGAATCGTCTGCCTTTCACGGTTGACGTGAAGGCATTTTTCAGAATCGAGGATACTAACGCGGCCGCGCAGAAAGTGGAAAACTTGTCCGAACTGAAAGATCACCTTCTGGGTATTGTGCAAGGCTCGGTCCGAAGCATCATGGCAAAGAGCGACCTCGAGTCAATCATGGAAGAACGCTCGATTTACGGCGAGCAGTTTACCCGCGACGTACGGGACGAGCTTGCAGAATGGGGCGTTATTCCGGTGAAGAATATCGAGCTTATGGACATTCAGGATGCCAAGGATTCAAACGTCATCGTCAACATCATGGCGAAAAAGAAGTCCGAGATTGAGAAAGAATCCCGTATCACGGTCGCGGTTAATATGCAGAAGGCGCAAGAGGCGGAAATTGAAGCGGCAAAGGAAGTTGAGGTGAAAAAAGCCACATCTGACCAGTCCGCGGGCGAAGCGCAGGCAAGATCGAGTCAAGCCGTAGGCATTGCCCGACAAAAGTCTGAGCAGGCGGTTGCTGAGGAAAAGAAGACAACCGCGGAAAAGAACATGGCGGTCGAGCAGGTCAACACGGTCAGGTCCGCGGAAATAGCGAAAGAAGCCGCCATAGTCGCCGCGAACCAGCAGAAGGAAACGATTAAAATTGCCGCAGATGCAGGCAAATATCAAAAAGAGATAAACGCGCAGGCGCAAAAGTCCGTCATCGAGATTGAAGCTGAAGCTCAAAAAAACGCAGTGCAAAGGACCGCGGAAGCCGACAAGTACCGCATTGAGCAGGTCGCGGAAGCAACGCTGATTCAACAGCAGAACGAGGCAAAGGGCAAGCAAGCTGTGGGGCTTGCGGAAGCCGAGGCGGAAAAGGCGAAACAACTCGCCAGCGTTGCCGCACAGACGACTCTCGCCAAGGATATCGGCGAAAACAAAGAGTATCAACAGTACCTCATTACCATTGAGCAGATTAAGGCGTCCCGCGACATCGGCATTGAACAGGCGAAAAACATCGGACATGCGGATGTCAAAATTTTAGCGAACAGCGGCGATATTCAAAGCGGCATCGAAAAAATAACCGACATCTTTTCCTCAAAAGGCGGCTCGTCAATTAACGGCTTGTTTGAGTCCCTCAAGCAAATTCCTGAAGGTGAAGGTTTGGTGCGCGGTCTGCTGAACCGTCTAAATGGTTCTCAATCGTCAGATAAAGCCTGATTCCCCGTGTCCATTGCAGTTAAAGGGCTATTTCTATGATATGCGGGATTGATGAAGCAGGGCGAGGACCTCTAGCCGGACCCGTTTACGCGGCCGCGGTTGTTCTGCCGAGAGACTTTCCGTCGGATTGTCTCAACGACTCGAAGAAGTTGAGTCGCTCCCAAAGAACAAAGGCGGAAGTCTTCATCCGCGAAAAGGCGTTTTTCGGCATAGGCTTCGCGGACCATGAAGAAATAGATGTGCTCAACATACTGCGGGCAAGCCTCCTCGCCATGCAACGAGCGTTTACCGTACTGAAACAAACGTATCCCACCCTCCACATAGACGAGACTATCGTTGATGGGCTTTACATACCAGATATCGAGTTTCCCTGTCGCGCCGTTGTCAAGGCGGATGCTTCAGTGCCTGCGGTTATGGCCGCGTCCATTCTTGCCAAGCAGGAACGGGACCGAGTAATGACGGAATACGCCCGCCTCTACCCGAACTATGGCTACGAGAAACACAAAGGCTATCCCACGAGGCTCCACGTCCAACGGATCGCCGAATTTGGGCCATCGCCTATCCAAAGGCTGACCTTCCGCGTGAAGCGTAATCAAACGGGCTGATTCGACTGGTCCTCCGTAGAGAGCTCCGTTACTTCCATTACCTCCTTTGGCTTGGATAGTAGCCTTGCCGTGCGTAGGCGCTATTGTGGAAATCTACCCGGAATGGTATACTCACTCACTATGAATGATAAACAGGAAAAGATCGAAATATTAGACACCACTTTGCGGGATGGGGCGCAAGGTGAAGGCATCAGTTTTTCGGTGCAGGACAAAATCGCTGTGGCGCGGGCGCTGGACGAACTAGGCGTTCAGTGGATTGAGGCGGGAAATCCGGGGAGCAATCCCAAAGACTTGGAATTTTTTGCACTCGCGGCAAATCTCAAACTGGAGAACGCAAAACTCGCCGCGTTCGGGTCAACACGGAAAAAGAATGTCAAGCCTGCCGAAGACGTGCAATTGCAGAGCCTGCTATTCGCCGAAACGCCAGTGGTCGTGGTTTTTGGGAAAAGCTGGGACCTGCACGTTACTGAAATCCTCCGTGCAAGCCTTGAGGAAAATCTTGACATGATTAGTGAAACTATCGCCTTTTTGAAGGAAAAGGGACGTATTGTCATTTATGACGCGGAACATTTTTTTGATGGGTTTGTCGCAAACCGCGAATATGCGCTGTCCACGCTCAAAGCCGCATTTTCAGTCGGCGCTGACCGCATCGCATTGTGCGATACAAACGGCGGCAGTTTCCCGGATGCGATAACCGCGGGGGTAACAGCGGGGCTCGAATACCTTGCGCCGCTATCGCAAACGACATCCGTTGAGACTCCTCTCCTTCAAGAGACGGCAATCAAGACGTTCTGCTGTATGGATAAACTCGGCATACATGTCCACAATGATTGCGGCATGGCTACTGCGAACACCATTGCCGCGGTGAAGGCGGGCTGTTCCCACGTGCAGGGGACTCTCCTCGGTTTTGGAGAACGATGCGGCAACGCGGCGCTGGCGGAAATCATACCCAATATCGAGTTGAAAATGGGACTGCGTTGTATTCCCCATGGCAAGTTGACGACTCTTTACGGGACAGCGCGGAAGATCGCGGAAATTACCAATATCGCGGTACCTGATGCTATGCCCTACATCGGCATATCCGCGTTTTCTCACAAAGCCGGTATGCACGCGGATGGTATCCTCAAGACGCGTTGTTCTTTTGAACACATAGAACCGTCCGCGGTGGGCAATGGACGGCGATTTCTTATGAGTGAAGTGGGGGGACGGGCGGCCATTGCGGAGCGAGCACGGAAATTCGCACCGGATATTACCAAGGATAATCAGGTGATTGTGAGTCTTGCCGCAAAACTGAAGAAATTGGAGGCTGAGGGATGGCAATTCGAGGGCGCGGACGCCAGTTTTGAAAAAATAGTGCGGCAGGAATTGGGCAAATACCAGAGTCTTTTCGCCATCGCCGCTTATCGTGTAGTGAGCGAACATCCTACGCCGGATGCGGCGGCATACTGCCATGCATGGGCCAAGGTTTTAGTTGATGGGCGTTACGAAATTGCCGCGGCTGAAGGCGACGGACCAGTGAACGCCCTCGATACGGCGCTTCGTCGTGCGCTCAAGCGGTTTTACCCGGAATTGGAACAGGTGCGCCTCACGGACTACAAGGTGCGCGTCATCGACGGCAAGGACGCGACCGCGGCTAAGGTGCGGGTACTGATTGAATCAACGGACGGCGTGAACCTCTGGACAACGGTAGGCGTTTCCACAGACATCATTGACGCGAGCAGATCCGCTCTTGTCGACTCTATTGAATACAAACTCATCATGGATATTGAGCGGCGGTTCAAGGTGTATTTATAAAGTCTTACGACCGCGCACTGTATTAATGGAAAAATTTGAGTTGGTATTACGAAACAGCTTTACCTGCACGGTAATCCACGGCTGTAGATGAAGGCGTTAATGAAATATCTTCACGTCTTTCCAACTGGAGCAGGAAACTTTTTCTTTCTAGACCGCCTCCATAGCCGGTGAGTTCGCCGTTTTTGCCGACGACGCGGTGGCACGGTATGATGAGCGAGAGGGGATTGCGTCCCACCGCTCCACCGACCGCCTGCGCTGACATACGCGAGACGCCCATAGAAGCGGCCGCTTCCCCCGCGAGTCCGCCGTAAGAAACTGTCTTACCATAAGGTATCTTTTTCAACAAAGCCCACACTGTTTCTTGAAACGGCGTACCGTTTGTCTTGAGGGAAATGGAGATCGATGGCTCTTGGCCAGCAAAATAAACATCTAGCCATTCTTGGACACTTGAGAAAAGAGGATGGACCGGTACTGATGCCCCATATTCTGTGGGAAACAAACAACGGTCCGTGAACCACAGTCCTACCAGCGTATTGTCAGCGACGAATGCCCGCATTGCCCCCAGCGGCGTATCTATGGCGGCGGTATATATGGTTTGCGACATAATCGGGATGGGCGGATTCGAACCGTCGATTTTCTGCTCCCAAAGCAGACGCCTTAGCCACTAGGCTACATCCCGTAAAAATTGTTCTAGGTGACGATACACAAGGCATAATAGGTACCTATTACAGCAACTTGACAGCCATTTTCACCAAAACATATGAAACGAATCGTTGGTGAAATCTATGTTTATGCGGCAATCCTTGTGCATCATTGATTACTGAAAATCATCCTTACCCGGTGGAAAAATGTAGAGGTCGGGGAGTTTAAATGTTCTGTCTCTTGAATAAGCGCTAATATTTCGTATTTCACTTGTTACCGGAATTCTAAAAAAATGGTTTAGTTCTTCAAAATCAAGCGCTTTGATTCTGACTGAAAATTCAAAATTCCGTCGTATATCAAAGCTTTCAGCCTGAATCGGCGCGGGCCAAAAGGTGAATGTTCCCTCGCAGTGGGACAAAAGCTGATAAGGATTTTGCCAGTTACTGTCAATCATAGTCACGATATCTTCGTTACGCCTCAGTTCTACTTTTATATCCTCCATCGGCATAAAATTTACCCCATTAAAGAGGCGTCCTACAATAGTAGGTATATTGAATACGGGTCTATTCATATTAAGCGAACTGTCCACATAAAAACCGTGAGAAGACACGCGGCGATTCTTATTTATCTGCTTGATACCTTCGTGGATTATAGTGATAATGTCTATCTTTTGTTGCTGTCTTTCGAGGCTCTCTTGCCCCACTCTGACAACACCGCGGTTGGAGACAATATAGTGCGGTTTAATGCGGTTAAGCACATAACAAGCTGTATCTAGGCGGCATTGGGCGCATGTGCAAATATTCTCCGGGTTTCCGTTTTTCTCTAAAGAATCGAAAATATTTGTTACTTCAGAAACGACAATATCCTCATTTGTGTTGTGAAGTTCCATAGGTAATTCCCCTCCATCTTTTTGTTTAACAATAAAACTGTACTATAGAGTATATCAGATTTTTATTTAATTGCAAGAGGCTAGAAACGAAATTGTGCTTTTTTGTGGCAAATACAGGTACGTAGACGCGCACTGTTCTTAAGATTCTCTTGAATGTTTTTACCATTTCCTTTTTGAAAAGCGCCGAACTTTCCGAGAAAATGCGATTCTCATCCCTCACAAACAAACCGGTCTCAAAAGAAACCGCTTCTGGAACGTCGATTATCACGTCATCCTGCGAAAAAGGCGTCTCGGTCTGTTCAGCAATTTTTTCCGCCAGTTTCTCCTCAGACAGGGAACGTTTGTTGATGTCGAGAAGTTCAGCGCAAGACGCATTATGCGCCGTCTCGTCAAACGGAAATTCGGCTATGGCTTCGTAAAGCTGTCCATTTCTGACTTGTTCTCCAAGTGATAGAATCGGTAAAATAGAGGAACGACTCGACATCAAGGCGAAGAGTCCTTGGTCGTCCAAATCGTAAAGCTCTTCTTTGGCGATGACGCCCTTTTCGAGTCCGGCAATGATCGCTTTCTTTACCATACAGGTTGCGGAACGCACGTCTCGATGCCAGTAAACGGTCCTGTACATAAGGTATTTCGAGAAAAGAAGGGATTCCACGCTGGGAATCCCTTTGGAGTCGATATCTACGCCTCGTTCTGCATGAGGTTCGAGCCGCGATAGGATAAAATCGACATCTTGGGCGCCGTAAGGGACGCCTGCGTAACGCGCGTCCCGGTTCAGATAGTCGAGCTTGTCCGGGTCGAGCGCTCCGGACAGTAGTTTACGGTAAAAGCAGGTTTCCTCTTCCGCAGTCTCAATGTTCACGTCAACGATAGCCGCGGTCATAGCCGGGTCCGCGCCGCTTTTCTCCACCAGGCTCTTCAACGGATCAACCAGAATCGCCTTGCCGGCAAGCTCCTCGTGCGCCGCGAGGGGCAATTCTTTGAGAGAATGGGTGTAAGGGAAGTGACCTATATCGTGGAGGAGACTTGCAGCGAGAAAAGATCTCACGCCGACCGCTGTAAGCCACACATCCGCGCCGCGCTCCGCAAGCGCCTGTATGAGCCTATGCGCTAGATGAAACACCCCGATTGAGTGTCCAGCGCGGGTATGTGTCGCTCCTGGATATACGGTGGACACAGGTCCCAATTGCAGGATTCGATGCAGGCGCATAAACGGCGGAGACTTGATAACATCCTCCAACTGCGGGGTAAGATAGATGTGTCCCCACAACGGGTCCCGAACAGGACGACTGAAACCTTTCGTTAAAGCGATTCTAACGTTATTTTTCACTATTTTCGACTCTCTTAAACATATTTATAAAGGTCTACACATGGCGCAATAATTTGTTAATCATCGTAGACTCTTACCGTAGCGTCCGCAATAAGGAACGTAGTTCCGGATCAGCGAGTACTTCACTCGCTTCAGATTCTGACTTTTCCGGATGGAGGAAAATTTCGTCTCCCACAGCTATACGGTCGAAAAAGCCGTTTCTAGCGATGACGCCTATCGCTATTTCTTCGTCAACCGCGTTGACGGTCAACTTACCCACCACGTCATCAGCCGAATAAAGCGCTCCTATTCCGTCGTTCTTAACGACAATCCGCCCTTTCTGCACCACGTCAAACACCATATCTGGCTTAACGCCGTCCACCCTACCCTTGTCAATGAGCCCTTGCCCTTGCTTGTATTGCAACAGCTCGGCGCGCAACGGCAGAGACGCACTCAAACGATCCGCAAGCCCGCGAGAGGCGTTACGGAGCCTATCCGCGCCCGTGCGATAGGCTGAAAAAACGCCCGCTAACGCGCCAGTACGCGCAACGAAAAGATCGCCTTTCACCGAAATGTCCCGCTGATTCTCGCTCACAGACACGACTAAGAAATAGTCCGCGTCCGCGGTACGCGCTTCTCGGAAGGCTTGAGAGAAGGATGCCTGCCTTAGCTCTAGGTCCATAGGTGTGATATTTCGGTCGTGAACCAGAATGTCTTTGAGGTAAGATGCGGCGAGCGCTCCTGCATCTGCATGAAAGACACTCGACTGGGAAACCACGGAAAAGACCGCCACGTTCCAGTGCTTTTTTACACTGACGGCCGGGTCTGCTCCCCATTCTTTGAAAAGCGCGTCTGTGAGAAGCGAATCGTAAGCTTCAACTGCGTCGTTCACGCTTTTGTCCGCAATACCAAGTTCCTGCATAAACCGCAATTCCTCTGTATAACGCGATGGATAACCCTGAAGCTTGAGAATTTCAGCATATTCCTTGCGGTCTTTTGCGTAAGGGTTGATTCTCAGACCTCTACGGTATTCAAAAAGCGCTTGGTCGGAAAGGTTTTGCTTCCTGTAAGCGCGGGCGCGGTCAAAATGAAAAGATGCCCACCGCGCACGTAACGGGTCTTCGAGGTTCGTATCTTTTATGATACGATTTTCAAGGGCGACACGGACGAATTCGTCATTCGGATTAATAGCCAAGGCGCTGGCGAACACGATTCTCGCGTCCGCCAGTCTGTTGGATTCCTGCAAAGCCATACCCTTGAGATACCATGCGTTTATATCTTTTTGATTGGAGGCTATAGCTTCATCTGCCAATCTACCCGCCTCGGTAAATTGTCCAGTTCTGTAGCGCAAATTGGCAAGCAGAGAACGGGCAGGGGGGAAACTTGGCTTGTAGAAGAGAGATTTCTCCGCATAATTCACGGCCGAGCTGAGATTACCCGCTTCCGCATCAAGGTAGGCGGCGTAGTAATAGACGCGGTAATCGTCAGGATGCTGGAGCATAGCACGCTCGATATAGACACGGGCTTGTTCCGCGTTGCCGAGGGAGCCGAGGACCAATGCCAAGGACACCAATAGCCGCCTGTCATCCGGGTAGCGTCGCACTGCGTCCTGATAGCGTTTCACCGCGTCCCCAGCGCGTCCTCGTGCAATGTCCAATTCGGATGCGGCGAACAGAGCTTCTTTATTATAAGGTTCGCGGGCAAGCGTTTCATTGATGACAATGGACGCTTTTTCGAGCTGTCCCTGGGAAATGAGGATGAAGGCTTCGAGATTAGCGAGACCAATGTTACCGCGGGCAAGGACGCGCGCCTTTTTCACCCATACAAGCGCCTCATCAAACTCTTCCAGGGCGTAGTAACACTCGGCCAGAGCGGCGGTCGTCTCCGCGTGACTGGGATTGAGGCGCAGACTCTCCAGTAAGGCTTCAGACGCCGAATACCAGTCTTCCTGAATTATAAAGGCGCGTCCCTGCTCATAGAACGAAGCCGCAGATTGAGCAAATAGAGGGTAACTTATTAGCAATAGCATGATAATTTTTTTATTTTTCATATAAACCCAGTATAACTTATATTTGGTAATTATTCAATAGTTTACAGATACTTTCTTGTAGACTTTACTGGACAGCCTCCGCTAAAAAATATTCACTTTTTGGGAAAAATCCTTGACAAAAACACAAGAAATATGATATAGTTTTTTCGCAGGCGTACTGTGTAAGGCGTTTGCTACACCACACTTTAGAAGGGAAAAATGTTCTATAAGTATTTATTTAGCTCTCAGTTTGATTTACCCTCTCCCCCCCCCCCCGCGCTGTCAGTACCATACAATCTTTTGTAAAACATATCCTTTTCAATTCTTTTTCTCAAGGAGTCTTTATGGCGGCTATCAATTCGGTAAGCGAAAAGCTGCACCGTATTAGGGTAAAGCTTTATCCTAATTATTTGCCTCATGTAGAGAGCGCGTATATCGCGCGGACCGATAACGAGGCATCTCTATCGGTAGAGGAAGTCTGCGCGGCGTTGAAGAACCGCGGCGGCTTCACTGGCAATTACAACGACCTGGTGGACTACGTGCGGCAATTCTTTGACGAGTCCGTGTATCAGTTGTGCGACGGCTTCGCGGTTGACACGGGCTATTATTCCATACACCCCAACGTGGGCGGGACCTTTGACAAGGTTACCGAGGGGCATGATACACACAAGCATCCGATAACCTTCCGTTTCAGGACGCGTGCGGCTCTACGCGCGCTTGTGGAGCATATCGAGGTAGAGGTGGAAGGCTTGGCGGACGTGAACGGGTACATAGACGAGTTCGTGGACGTAAGCACCGGAGCCGTGAACGAGGCATTGACGCCCGGCGGGCAATTCAGCATAACCGGACACAAGCTCAAGGTGCTCGGAGAGGATCCGGAGGTGGGAATATACTTCGTATCGGAGTCCGAGCAGGATGTGCGGGTGAAGGTGGGCGGGCATCTGGCGGAGAACCTCACGTCCAAGCTGATAGGGGTACTGCCCGCATTGGGGGCCGGGACGTGGAAGGTGGAAATCAAGACCCAGTACAGCGGGTCCAGTAATACGACCCTGAAGAAGCCGCGGGTGATAGAAAGCCCGTTTGTCCTGACCGTGCCTGCTGGGGACGGGTGATACGGCGTATATCTTACGTAAGATATACGCCATATCTTGCTTGTGATACAGCCTCTATCTTGATCAAGATAGAGGCTGTATCTTGTTTAACAAGGAAATTCGCCCGTATGGGCGGTTTATAGAGGAGGTAGAAATGAAAAATGCTTATTGGATATTTGAAAAAAGATTTCAAATATCCGGTCCGCGCCGTGCGGTACAGAAGCTTGCGATGGCAGCAATATTTATGCTGTGCTTTACCGGGCTTGATAACGCATTGAGTGCGCAGACGCTCGTTTCTCTGGACGATGCGGTTCGGAGAATTGCCGTTGGTATCGAGGATAAGTTGGAAAAAGACACCAAGATTGTTATCCTCGATGTTAATGTATCTTCAAAACGTCTGTCGGATCATATCATTGACGAGCTGGCCGCCTTATTCATAAACAGCGGGAAGCTGGTAGTGGTTGACCGCAAGAACCTTAACCTTATCAATGAAGAAATGACGTTTCAACTGTCTGGGGAGGTGAGCGACGAGTCGATGCAGTCAATCGGAAAGAAACTAGGCGCACAGTCGATTATTGCTGGGACCGGGGAAGACATGGGAGATTACTACCGCCTGCGGTTCAGGACTTTGGAGGTGGTGAGCGCACGGGTGCAGAGCCTCTTGTCCGAGAATGTCAATAAGGCGGACCCGCTGTTCGGCAGGCTGACCCAGGGGCAGAGTTTCTTGGCTATGAAACGGTTCACGTTTGGAGCCGCGCTCGGCGTGGGTTTGGGCGCGTATTCTCTGGACGACCTTAAAAGTGATTATTCTGAAGCGTCCCTAACCTCACAAACGGCTTTTCTGGCGTCCATACACGGCGCGTATAACGTGAATTCCTTGTTTGCGATTCAAGTGGAACTCAATGTTATGATAAACCACGGCGTGGTAATCAATGGTATAGACGATTATATATATACACATGGCGTTGAAACCGAAACAGGAAGTGTCTATAACCCGAGTCGGAAAGAAAGTGAAATAAACGACGTATTCACCTATACTTCTTTGGATATTCCCATCCTCGCTCGTTTCAACTTTAGACCCGTGCCGCCTCTGCTTATCAGCGCGTTGGTTGGTCCCTCTATTTCCCTGCCGTTGGGGGATTTAAACAATGAGTCTCATTATTCAAACTTCTCACAAATAAACGACAGCCGTGACGACAAGATATTGAACGCGATATTCGGCGTATCGGCTGGGGTAATAATCGGCTACAATCTGGGACCTGGGTATATTACCGCTGACGTGCGGTTTCTGAACGACTTCAATCCTATTGCCGTGGATTATAAGGACGGAGACGGAGAGGTCAAGCTATTTACCCGCCGCGTATTCAATGTCACGGTCGGGTATGAATTTTGGTTTTAAAGGAGGAATATTATGTTAAAGAGATTAAGCGTCCTATTTACGTTGGCTGCGGTGTTGTTAGGCTGCGAGCCAGAATTTGAAGATAAGTCGAGTACCAATTACATAGACACGCCGACCGGCGTAACCGCGGCCGCGCTTTCAGCAACGAGTATCCGCGTCTCTTGGAATACCGTAGAAGGAGCGACTAGTTATAACGTTTACCGTTCAATGATCAGTTCCGGACCCTATTCTTTCGCGGGGTCTTCAACATCTCTATCGCTTACGGATACCGGGCTTTCGGCGAGTACCACGTATTACTACAAAGTGTCCGCTCATAATAGTTACGGTGAGAGTACCCAGTCAAGTTCTGTTTATGCGACGACGAATGGCTCTGCGCCAGGAGCGCCGACTGGGGTAACGGCAACGTCCGCGTCCTCAAACAGTATCACAGTGAGTTGGACCGCGGTAACCGGAGCGACCGGTTATTATGTGTACCGCGCAATAAGCAGTTCCGGATCATATTCTTATAGAGGGGCTTCAACATCCACATCGTATACGGATACCGAGCTTTCGGCGAATACCGCATATTACTACAAGGTCGCCGCTTATAATGCTTACGGGACGAGCGAACAATCAAGCGCGGCTACGATTGGCTCTGCGCCAAGCGCGCCGACAGGCGTATCGGCAACGGCCGCGTCTTCAAGCAGTATTATAGTGAGTTGGTATTCAGTGTCAGGCGCGGCTGAATATTACATCTACCGCGCAACAAGCAGTTCCGGTTCCTACTCTTATGAGGGGGTTTCAACATCTACATCGTATACGAATACCGGGCTGTCGGAGAATACCACGTATTACTACAAGGTATCCGCTTATAATAATTATGGGGAGAGCGCACAGTCAACTTATGTTTACGCGACGACGAGCGGTTCCGCGCCAAGTACGCCGACTGGAATAACCGCGACGGCCGCGTCTTCAAGCAGTATTACGGTGAGTTGGTCTTCGACATCTGGAGCGACCGGTTATTACGTGTACCGCTCGACAAGCAGTTCCGGTTCCTACTCTTACAGGGGGGATTTAACTTCTACATCGTATACGGATACCGGGCTTTTGATGAGCACCACGTATTACTACAAGGTATCCGCTTATAATAGTTATGGGACGAGCGAACAATCAAACTATGCTTATGCGACGACGAGCGGCTCCGCGCCAAGTACGCCGACCGGAGTAACGACGACTGCATCTTCAAGTAGTATTACGGTCAGTTGGTCTTCTGTATCTGGAGCGACCGGTTATTACGTGTACCGCTCGACAAGCAGTTCCGGTTCCTACTCTTACAGGGGGGATTTAACTTCTACATCGTATACGGATACCGGGCTTTCGGCGAATACCACGTATTACTACAAGGTATCCGCTTATAATAGTTACGGGACGAGCGGGCAATCAAACTATGCTTATGCGACGACGACCGGCTCCGCGCCAAATACGCCGACTGGGATAACATCAGTCGCGTCTTCAAGCAGTATTACGATTAGTTGGTCTTCCGTATCTGGAGCAACTGAATATTACATCTATCGTGCGACAAGCAGTTCCGGCTCCTATTCTTATAGGGGATATTCAACATCCACATCGTATACGGATACCGGGCTTTCGGCGAATACCACGTATTACTACAAGGTATCCGCTTACAATGCTTACGGGGAGAGCGCACAGTCAAGTTATGTTTACGAGACTACATGGTCTTCGACATCACCGGCTCCTTTAACCGGTTCATCGCTTGCGCGGGGAATATGGAGAGACGGCGAAATAGATGGTCAGGTTGTTGGATCGCAAAAGTATTACTTTTACGCAACGGCGGGCGCTTCATATACCGTTTTCTGGAATGATGCTTGGAATGGAGACGGCTCGAAAACCGGCATTGTTCAAGTATACGCCTATTGGTATAGCAATGATGAGGATATTTTCTGGGGAGACAATGGTGAAGACTTAGGTTATAGCTACGGAAAAACATTTACCGCGTCAAGGACAGGTTATGTCATGATAACGGTCGAGCTGTATTCGTATTTTTTATATAAGGGCGGAACTTTCGCAATAGCGTATCAATAAAACACCCCGCAAGCGGGGTACCAAAGCCTAACCACGGTTGCTTACAACCGTGGTTTTTTTATGGGCGCACACGTCGTGTAAGCCGCAAAAGCCCGCCGCTAATCTCCAGAGCCGCCCGGCGGCGAAACGCATACAGACCTGTTATGGGCGGCTGCACTTTTTGGGAAAAATCCTTGCCAAGAACATATGAAAGGGAAATTACTCTATCAGTTATGAAAAACAAACTGTTTCTGTCGGGAATATTCAGTATTATGCTGGTATATAAAATTTAACCGCCAAGGCGCGGCGCTTAATTTGGCGTATTCGCCTTGTGGTTAATTACCTTTCTTAAATACGAAGGCTAGTACTCGATGCGTCCGCCCCCTCTGCGAGATCTTTTAAGCAGTTTCCGCTGGAACGATTTTTTCTTACGGTTAAGAATAGTGGATGGTTTTTCATAATATTCACGTTTCTTAAACTCACGGATGATACCTTCTTTCTCTATCATGCGCTTGAAACGTTTAATCGCTTTCTCCAAAGATTCGTTATCATCAATTACGATATGCGCCATACTATCACCTCCTTTCCTTCCGGTAAAATTTCTAAATACACTATCATTTTTTAAAAAAAATGTCAAGAAGGAGAATATGTTTGATAATTTGAAGCAGGGTCAGTAAGCGCATTATCTACTGTAAATTTTTCGTTAAACATAGTATGCTTTCTCCATGAATATTAGTATTAACCCTCATAGATTCGAAGGCACGGTTAAAGTGCCGCCGTCAAAATCTCATACTATTCGGAGATTACTCATGGCTTCTTTTACCTCGGGCGTTTCTGTCATTGAAGATCCGCTTGATTCTTTAGACACTCGTTCTTGTATTGCGGTTTGTAGGGGATTGGGAGCGGACATCCATGAGGAACCGTCCTGTCTTGTGGTACGGGGTATAGATTCCATAAAGTCGGAACGAATCCTTGACGTGGGAAATTCAGGCACGACGCTTTTTCTTGCGCTGTCTATGGCGAGTCTGGGCAATGCGCCCATTACTTTCACAGGAGATAATCAGATTCGGAACCGAAGCGCCGCAAACCTCTTGAAGGGGCTTTCCTCGCTTGGCGTGAACGTTCAATCTGCTGATGGATACGTTCCGATTTCGGTTTTGGGTCCCTGGCGCGGAGGACGATGCCGTGTTGAATGCCCCACGAGTCAGTACCTTTCAGGACTCTTAATGGCGTCTCCGCTTGCCCGTCGGGGAGTAGTTACGGAAATTGAGGTGCCGCTTCTCAACGAAAAGCCTTATGTTGAAATGACGCTTTCTTATCTTGACAGGCAGGGCGTTATCTATGAAAAATCAAAAGATTTTTCGTATTTTCGCATCAAAGGCGGCGCGTTCTACAAACCGATGAATGGGCCGGTGCCCGCGGACTTCTCTTCGGCCGCGTTCCCCGCGGCTGCGGCTGTCATCAGCAGAGGAAAGGTTGAGCTGGAAGGACTGGATCCCAAAGATTCTCAAGGCGATAAGGCATTCTTCGATATTTTACAGGCCATGGGATGTGCCGTTGACTGGAAAGGCAACGCTCTTTTCGTTTCTCGAAACGGGCCCCTCCGCGGTGGGGTTTTTGACCTCAACGCAATACCGGATGCTCTGCCCGCTCTTTCCGCGATTGCGGCATTCGCTCAAGGAGAGACCGTCTTGACGAACGCTGCACACGCAAGAATCAAGGAAACCGACCGCATCGCGGTGATGGCGCGTGAATTGGGTAAGCTCGGAGTCCTTTGTACGGAGCGTCCCGATGGGCTTGTGATTCGAGGCGGAACCGTCCGCGGCGGGAGTGTTGACGGACAGGGAGACCACCGCATAGTGATGGCTCTCGCGGCGGTTGGCTTGGGAGCGGAGTCTAAAATCGAAATTGTCGGATCGGAAGCCGCAGACGTAACTTATCCTGGATTTCTGGACCTATTAACCGCGTAGAAACGACTCTCGCGGCGTTATTGACAATAGCAAAAATCTATGCCATGATAAGCTATGCTCCGTTTCATTTTTACCTTCTTTTCTTTTCTTTTTTTGACGACATGCGCCACGACCTCAAATTCTGTGCAGATGCCAATCAAGCCGCCGGATCCGCTTGCGGATCTGGACAGTATGGGTGAATTCGCTCCACTTGAATCCGGCGCGGAAGCTTATGTCTTCATAGACGCATCGAGGTCCCAGCCCATACTCGAATTGTTCGCTCTGGGAAACATGACTCCTCAGCAATTCGGGCAGATAGCGGAACGGACAAGCGCCGTTCGTGCGGCCCTGTATAAAAAAACGGTAGAAGGGCAAAAAGATAATTTTATGGCTGTAGCTCAAGGAGATTATCCCAATGTGCTTTCCGCAATGGCTCTGACCGCGAATTCGGACTGGCAAAAGGTACGCGCATGGAACGGAGCGCCTTACTGGTATTCGGAAACCGCTGGACTCGCTATGACTATGAATGCAAAATGGATGCTCTTTTCCACGAGAGAGCCGTTTGCGCACGAACCTGCCTCTCTTCCACCCGCAGGTTTTGACGGCTTCCGTCAGAGCGCTATCATCGCAGGATGGCTTGAGGACCAGTCCGCTCTGAACAAAACCCTGGAAGTTATGGAAATCCCCATAGAGATTAACGCAAAAACGGTTTTCTTTCGTGTGGATTCTCTCCAATCATCCACGGACCCGGATAAGACGGCGTATAAAATGATTCTACGACTCGAGCTGTCCGATCCAGAACAGTCGGCTGCACTTATGATGCTCTTTGAACTTGCCAGACTTTTTATCGGGGAGAATTCCGCGCCTGATACACCCCAGTCCCTCGCCGCAAAGGCTTTTCTGGCAAATCCTCTTGATGCCGACAAAGGCGTGTTGACGCTGACGAGCGATGATCTTTCAGCGGAACGGCTTGCCATGATTTTCGACATATTCTCGGCCTGCCTATGAACAAAGCCGCTTGCGGTTTATGCTGTTTTTAAAATACTCTTACATTATTCCACCAACAAAGCAACCAACGAGATTTCACAGACATTGACGATGGACACGGTTATTATTGACGGATGACTTCTTCCCTATCCGCAAGCGTAACGGTGAGACTCATACTTTTATCGCCGCGCATGATTTGAACCCGTACCTTTTCGCCCGGTTTATTGTCTTCCAGTGCCGCGTAAAGGTCCGCAATAGTCGATACATCCATACCGTCAACATTGGTGACGACGTCTCCTCCAAGATAGATGACGCTCGATCCGTAACGCACTGGGTCCCTTCCTTCACGGATGCCTGCTTGTTCCGCGAATCCATTCGGACGGACGCGGGACACGAGGAGCCCTGACGAAATGGACAATTTGGCGTAGTTGACGAGATTGGGGAAAAGCTGCACCACCGAAATATCGAGCCATCCGCGTCGCACCTTGCCATAGGCGATAAGTTCGGCGACAACCCGTTTTGCCGTATTCACAGGAATGGCGAATCCGATGCCGACAGAACCGCCTGACGGCGAATATATCATCGTATTTATGCCAATCATACGCCCATGTGTGTCGAGCAGAGGACCGCCTGAATTACCCGGATTAATTGACGCGTCCGTTTGAATCATATCACGGATAACATGCTGGTTAGCAGTCTTTATTGGACGCCCCAATCCGGACACAATGCCGACCGTCAGCGTACGTTCAAGGGCAAAAGGATTGCCTATGGCAAGCACTTTCTGCCCAACTTTGAGATTGCCTGATTCACCGAAGGGAATGGTATGTAGGTCGGCGTTCGCCGCCGCGCCTGATGGCGGTGTGAATTTGAGAACCGCTATGTCGTTTTCTGGATCAACACCCACGACAACGCCGTTGAACTGGCTTCCGTCCGCAAGGTTGATGAACACCTTGTTGGCTTTTTCTATGACGTGGTAATTGGTAAGTACATAGACTCCGTCCTTTCTCATTTCTATGATAGAACCGGAACCAGAACCGCCATCCTGAGGAACCGCTTCCAAGAACCAGTTGAGCGCCACAGTTTCTGTGGTGATGTTGACTACCGCGCTGTTGAGACGCTCGTAAACCGAAATATTCTCCCGCTCATCATCGGTATAGGGCGATAAGGTATTTACCGGAGCAAGGGGCAAAACTGGCTGCTCTTTCGCTGAAGATACGGTTTCTACGCTAGAACGCTCTTTTTCGGGGAAAAGGGAAAGAATCGCTTTTTGTAACGGCGCGTCAAACACGCCGAAACCGACTAAAATCATTATTACAGCAAGAATACCGATAACAGAAAAAATGGAAAAAAGCACCATTTGTCCGCGGCTATAAAGTTTCACTGTTTGCTCCTTGAAAAAATATAAAACAGGTAATATTTCACAGGCTTATTCAATTAAGTATACCATAGTTCAAACATCTCGGCAAGCGGTTGCACGTAAATATCCAATAAAAGGATGGGGAAATGGGCGGTACTCGCTTAATATCATTTAATTGAATGACATTAAGAAGATTTCCTATGAAACAGGGAAAAGACGGCGCGTATTTGCACTGGTTTGAGTG
Organism: Treponema sp.; assembly: GCA_031258305.1. Taxonomy (GTDB): domain Bacteria; phylum Spirochaetota; class Spirochaetia; order Treponematales; family Breznakiellaceae; genus JAIRKH01. Next base: position 28,235 of record JAIRNA010000121.1, read on the forward strand.
GTGACATTCGCGGTTATCCTTTCGCCGCTTCCCCTATGGTCGATAGCTTCATCTTCTTTCACAGAAAGCGGGAACAATATACAGCACCACTCAAAAATAAATCTAGCCTATAGCTTGACTCTTTTTTCATTCTTTGTTATAGTAGTAAATAGAAAGCGGGCAATAGCGCAGTTGGTTAGCGTACAAGTCTGGGGGACTTGGGGTCCCCGGTTCAAATCCGGGTTGCCCGATTTTTAAAAATCGTATCATTTGCATCTCTAAACCTCGAAAACATAAACAGTCTTGTTAGTGAAGTAGCGCCGTAGGCCGGTATTCTTTTTCTATTCCCATACATCCAATTCTTTATCTTTTATCCATTTCTTGTCAATATATTTTTAGGATAATCTATAAAATAAAAACCAGATTACTGTCAAGATGCTTTTCAAAAGAACCGCAAAGCGGGCCCATAGGAAAATGGGAAAAGAGGACGGCAGGGAGGTCTGTTCCACGAGTCCCTTATTTTAGGAGGGAAACCCTTAGCTCTTGTCCGCCGATATCGTACCGTTTCCCATAGACCATAACCGTAACCTGCGCGTCCGCCTCAAAGACCGCCTCATACGCCGAAACGCTCACCCGTAAGAGCGCCCTTTGATAGCGGATAGTGAAACAGTAGCGCGTCCAGGCGGATGGAATGGTCGGGCTGAAGGCTAAAGTCGCCCCGTCACTCCGCAATCCCCCGAAACCATAGACGATGTTCACCCATGCCGCGGCAATACTTGTTGTGTGTAAGCCTTCACCTGTGTTGCGGTTGTAGTTGTCCAAGTCCATGCGGGTGGCAAATTCGAAAAATCTGAAAGCTTCGTCGTGTCTTCCCAATTCAGATGCAAAGATTGAGTGTATTGATGGGGACAGACTCGACTCGTGTATGCAACGCGGTTCGTATAACTCATAGTTCGCTTTCTTTACCTCGAGAGGAAAATCTTGGTTGTATAGGAAAAGGAACATAAGTACATCCGGCTGTTTGAGCATATCAAAACGATAGATGCGGTCGTAAGACCAGTGACTGTAAAGTGGGAAATCTGTTACCGGAATGGCGTGAACGTCAAAGTGCGGCAGGGTGAAATAGCCTTCATGCTGTTCAAATAGTTTGGTTTTTTCATCAAAAAGGATTATCATCCTCTCCGCGTTTTCTCTAAAAGTCTCCAGTTCCTTACTCGTCAATGCGGTTTTTTTTACTAATGCTTGGTAAAACGTAGGCGCTACATTTTCCATTTCCAAAATAACGGTTATCGTATACTCAAAAGTCTTCTTCGCCATGAAGTTCGTGTAGCAGTTGTTATTGACCATCATATGGAATTCGTCTGGTCCCATGACCGCGTAAAATCCGAAGCCGCTATGGTCGGCGTTCCATGCGCCCCTGCTTGCGAGAAAACGGCTTATTTCAACGAGCATTTCTACGCCGTGAGTGAAAAGGAAATCACTGTCCCCGCTTACTGTTGCGTAATGTCTGATACCGTAAGCAGTCGCGGTTGAAGATTGAAACTGAAGGCTTGCGTGTTGCCAGAGCGCACAGGCTTCAGCGCCGTTTTGCGTAGCAATGGGGTAGCACGCACCCACACAGTCGAGCTGCTTCGCTCGCTCCTTCGCCGCCGTCAAACCTGCATACCGGTATTCGAGTAGGTTCTTCGCGGCCTTGAGGTTGGAGAAAAGGAAGAATGGCAGACAATAGGTCTCTGTGTCCCAGAACGTATGCCCATTGTAAGATTCGCCAGTCAAGCCTTTTGCCCCAATATTATTTAAGGGGTCCGCGCCATGGTAGGTCTGGTGCATTTGGAAGATGCAGAAACGTACGCCTTGTTGATTCTTCTCGTCTCCTTCAATCACGATATCGCCATTCCGCCATACTTTTGCCCAATACGCAGCCTGCTCGGTAAGTACCTGCGTGAACGTCTTCTCTTCACGGGCGCTCAAGGACGCCCAACAATCCGCCCACATGGTTTCTGCATCCGCGCCCTCCTTTCTCGTCACGTAATTATAAACGTCTTTTTCAACAACTGCTTCGGTTCCAGGGTTCATAGAAAAGGTAAACCGAAAGCCTACTGCTTTTTCGGGTTCTAATCTTTCTATACGAGGCTGAGGGCTTACGGACCAGGTAAAACCAGAGAAAATGCGTTGACAAGAGTCGCTCGAAGAAATAGTTCTTGCCTGAACCGCCGCTCCTTTCCCAAACCACGCCCGTTTCTCCAGCTCCCAGTAATGCTTGTCATCCCCGTGAATCGTGTCAAAAGTATTCATCAACTCGATCTCAATGGAAACCGCGTTTCTTGCCTCTTTATCAAGGGATACGATGATTTTCTGACATCCCGTTTTCGGCTCTTTCATACAGAGAAGCCGCAGGAACGTCAGTCTTACGGTTCCCCATTGGGTCTGCCAATCAAAACACCGCGTTAGCAAGCCGCTCCTCATATCGAGTTCACGCCTGAAGTTGTCTATGGGACAAACACCCATATCCAGGACCTGTCCGTTGACCGAGACTTTCGCCCACAGCCAATCAACCGCGTTTACCATGAAATGGGTCTTGGAGACGATGCCTTTATAGACAACGCCTTGTACCGACTCTTCTACATAGACACCGTTGAAGTAACTGCCCCGCAGAGAAAGCGCACTTACGCCTTCTTCGGCGTAACCCCGTACGCCCATATACTCGTTACCAAGTGAAAAAACCGACTCTGACACGAGGTTTTTGTCCTTGCGCCAGCCGTTTTCGATAATTTTCCATGGATCGCATAAAAGGTACGTGTCCGCATATTTTGTCGCCATTGCGTTATCCCTTAATACCGCTTTGCATTGAAATTTGAGTTATCTGTCTTTGGAACATGAAAAAAAGGGCTATGGGGGGTAGCACAGCGAATACGATGCTCCTCAAGACATCAACGTCGTTAGCTCTGCTCGTTCTGAACTGGAAAAGTCGCACCATCACGGTTTCGAGAGACGTGTTTTTCAGGGTGAGGTAGGGCAAGAGGAAGTCCGACCATGCGGCATTCACCGTGTACATAACAATCACCATGATGATAGCCTGACTAAGAGGAACCGCTATCCTCCTGAAGATGGACAGGTCAGAGGCACCGTCTATCTTTGCGGCTTCTATGAGCGATTGAGGGAGCGCATCAAAAAAGCTCTTGAAAAGCACCACGTAGAAGGCGTTAGCGCCCATACTAAGCCACAGTGGAACAAAGGAGCCTGTGAGCCTCAAACGGGCTATGTTCATAAACAGCGGTACGATGCTTGTGGTTGCCGGTATCAATAGCGCCCACATTACCAGCATATAGACGATTTTGTGTCCCTTAGGCTTGATTTTTGACAAGGCGTAACCTAACAGTCCGTTGAATAACACCGCGCACGCCACACTGCCAAGTACCGAAATAAGGGAATTAACATAGTAGCGCATAAAATGCAGTTGATTCCATGTTATGAGGTAGTTATTAAAATCGAATTTTGACGGCAATATCTTTGGTTCGCGCACGAACTCGCGTATTTCTTTGAAACCTTGCAGGGCGACCCACACAAGAGGCGCAATACAAAGAAGTGCGGCAAATATTGCGTCAATGATGACAAGACCGTATACAATCCGCACGCCTCGCGTCTTAAAGTCAAATTCTCTGATGATGCCGTTATTCGGTCTCTTCCATGTCTTTCCTTTCATTCTCTTATCCTTGTTTTGCATAGTTCAATTTCTTTAATTTTGTCCTTCATTCGGTTTATTTAGCTTGAAATACAGCATCGTAAGCGCGATGAGAATCAGACTGATAATCACAGATACCGCCGAAGCCCGCGGGTAATTGAACTGCTCGAAGGCGAATTTGAACACTAACTGCATGATCGAGATGGATGCGTTGTTCGGCCCCCCGTTTGTCATGACGAGAGGTTCGTAGAGTATTTGAAACACGGCAATTATTTGAAGAATCAGAAGGGTACGGGCGAGGTTGTAGATACATGGAATGGTAATGTGGCGTATGCGTTTCCATATGCCCGCGCCTTCGATGATGGCCGCCTCGTAAAGTTCCGGGTCAATGCCTTGTAGTCCGGCGATGTAGAGCAAGGTTGTCGCTCCCGCGCCTTTCCATGTGAGGGTCAGCACGATGAGTGGAATGGTCCATCGCGGGTTTGTGAGCCACGGTTGAGCGTCTATACCAATATTGCTGAGAAGAATGTTGAGAATACCCGTGTCTCCCGGATTGAAAATGTATTTCCACATAAGAACCATCGCCACACCCGGAATAACGTTTGGTATGTAGATACTCATTTTGAAGAAGGACTTGCCTCGTCGTATTTCATTAACGAGTATGCCAAGAGCTATGGGAACCAGAAACCCAATCACCAGCGACCATAGTGTATATGCGAAGGTGTTCCTCAATGACGGAAGAAAGTCAGGATGTTGAAATACGTCCGCATAGTTTTTAAGACCCGTAAACTGAACAAGCCGCATCCCCATTGCCTTGAAGAGGGAGATTCTTATACTCTCAATCAGTGGTTCCCATACGAAAAAACCGAAAAGCGCCACAGATGGCGCCATAATGATCCAGCCGGAGAGGTTCTTTCGCAATTCTTGTCGCAATGGCTTTGTATTATTTCTCATGTTTACAAATTATCCAAGATTCTCTGAAAATTCGCCTGAGCTGCGTCCAACAGCGCCTTGACATTCGCGTTTCTGTCAGTGACGACTGCTTGCAGGACCTTGGTCAATTCCGCATAAAGGTCTTGGGCATCGTATTCTTCGGTTTTGAGGTTGGACGGCTTGGCAACCATCGAGTAATAGTCGTTGTAGAGTCTCATATCGACGTTACGATACTTGTCTATAGCGCTCTGTTGCGCTTTGAGGAAAGCTGGATCTGTCCATGCGGGAAAGGTCGGGATGACAGGTACTCCTTCATTCTTCCGCATCTGTGCGTCAGCCTCTAGCCCTGCGATAGATTCCGTCGTTACCACTGGTACTTTACCCATAATTTCAAGGTACCGAAGTGCGGCTTGGACTTCGGCCGACGTCGCGTTTGCGGCGAACATATAGGGCGTACCGCCCATAAGGGAGAATTGACCTCTTGGTCCCGCCGGCACCGGTACGAGTGATAAGTCTCTGACCGGAAGCCCATTAGCCATAGTCGGCTGATTGACCGCGTCTTGAGCCGCTAGGTACATCGCGGCTTTACCTGTGCCTATGGCTTGGAAACCACTCGCCCAATCCTCACTCGTTGGATCGGCTGTCAGCGCATCATATCTCCACTTGAGATCTTTCACGTAATTCATTGCGGCAACCACTTCAGGTGTATTGACTTGGGCTATCCATTTGCCGTTTCTCTGAACCGTGAACCGCGCCCCAAAACCCCAAGCTATATTGGTGAAGTGCCATCCGCCTGCATTGTCCCGCGCAAGGAGACAAAAGCCAGCGCTGCCGGTTTTCTGCTTGATTGTCTGAGCAGTGATTGCGAGTTCGTCCCAGGTCCTGGGATATTTTGGAACGCCGTTTCCGTCAACGAGTCCGGCTGAACGGAAAAGCTCCACATTCAGCATAAGACCGAGCGCATAGGCGTCCCGCGGGATACCGTAGATTTTGCCGTTTTGGGACAAAAGTTCCAGAATGGACGGGTTCATAGTCTTGTCCCAGCCCAGGGCTTTGACTTCCGCAGTGATATCCTTGACGAATCTTCCGTTGATGAGTTTCTGCGGCTCCGTGTACCATGTCTCGAAGATAGTGGGCGTCTGTCCCGCCTCAGCCATAGGCACGAAGGTGTCAGTGGCGTACCGGTATTGAGCCGGCTGTATCAGGACGTTCGGGTACTTCGCGTTGAACTCGGATATCCACTTCTGATGCTGGGCGATTTCGCCGGTAAGGGTGTCTTCAGGATAGATCCCCAGCTTGACTGTTACCTTACCCATAGGCTTATCATTGTTCCCACTGGCAAACGCCGCACCCGTTAAGCATACCATTGCTACTATAAACACAATAGGCTTTTTCATACATACCTCCTCTGGTTACTCTAAAAAGCCTGATGCCTAAAACAGCGTCAGTGATTTTTAGAGAGTCTTTTAATCTACAAGTTTAACGTTAAACTTGTAGATTCTGTAGATATTATAAAGACATTCTTGAAGAGTTGTCAACCGTTTTTTTTATTTTTTTATAATGACGTTTCTATGTGGAAAAAACGGACTTCAGACCGCTTTTTCGAAAGACGGTTTCAAAATTTCAGTTTTGAAACCGTCTCAACTACCGTTACTTTATCTTCGTTTCATTCCGCAAGATGCTTCTGATGAATTTGCCGGACTGTGAAAGTTGATTTTCGCCGTAAAGCCCCATATCACCAATGGTGTCTGACACCGTAAGCCTGCGCAGCACCCTGCGGTAAGGCTTCGCAGCACCCTGCGATAAGCCTGCGCAGCCACCTGCGGTAAGCCTGCGCAGCACCCTGCGATAAGCCTATGCGGAATGGGCTGTCAGCTTGAACTCGGACCGTACCTCCCTCAGGTTCTTGAGAAGCCCGCTTGAGCCTTTCGTCGAACTCTGCGTAACCACCTTGAGCGCGTAGTCCGTGCCGACAACAAGGGATGCCGGGACTATGGCCTTGAGCGTGCGCGGCTCGTTCACCGCCAGTATCTCCGCCTTCACCGGCGCGGTCGCGCCGTCATCGAAGAACAGCCCCTCCTGTCCGGCGTGGTCCGCATCCGCCTCCACCTTCAGACCGTAGCCCCGAATCGTGAGTAGGTTGCCGATGGTCATTACCTCATCGAGCTGCCCCGTGTGTTCGTCCACCGCCTCCGCGATGATCCCGTCCCGCTGGTCTATCCCGTCAAACTCCACCTGTACCCGCTCACGAATGTATTTCCGTAAAGACGCGCTGACCTGGAGCCGGGCTTCCGGGTGGACCCCGTCGGGCAGCCGAGTTTCCGCGCCCTCGTATTCCCCGGGCAGGCGTATGCTCAAGTTAAAGACCGGGGTCTTGATCTTGTAGCCGTCCGCGGACAGGTAGTAGATGAGTTCGCAGGCCGCGGTAAAACCTTCTTCGATGACGCGGGGGTCGGCTTCGATGTTGTAGACCTCTGCTTTGCTGGCGATGCCGTGGATGTCCAGTTCCGGCTGGAACACGGCTTTGAGGTTGTAAGGCTTTTTTGCGCCGGGCAAGAAAGCGTGGATGAACTTTGCCATAACCTTGTGGATTATGTCTTTTACGGTAAAGTCTAATGCCATAGTAACTCCTTAAAAAAAATAATGATGAACAGGGGGCGCACGTTGCGCACGCCTTCTGCCGTCGTTCCGTGAAGACCTGCCGCCTGTCAGCCGACCTTCGGAACGGTATATTGTGGTGCATGATAGCACAAAATGCCACGATTGATGGCGTCGGACACCCGCAAATCCGCGTATCCCAACGAGTGCCGGACACCATCGGACTTATTCATGGAGTTCCGCCTACGGCGGAACTCCCAAGCTAAACGGCGTAGCCGTTTAGCCAGACGCCGCAAATGCCGCAGGGCATGGAGTTTTGCACAATGCGCAAAACTCCGAGACTAAAGAACCGCTGCGCGGTTCTCATTCCCAGCCGCCCGTGGAGCCACTGTTCAGCGTAACGCCGACACCGGCGGTGGTGTTGCGCTTCTTGGTTGATAAACTGCTCACAAAGACCGCGTGTCCGTAACTGTCGCCCCCCGCGGTGTTTTTTAACGAATCGCTTGCGGTTGACCCGTAGATGGTCCCGCCCGACTGCTTGATAAACGTCCCCTCCACATACACCCCGCCGCCCCAGGAGGAGGCGGTGTTGCCGCTAATTTCTCCCCCGCTCATCTCAAACCTCCCGCTACTCACGTACACCCCGCCACCATTGTAGGTGGCAGTGTTGCCGCTGATAGTCCCACCGCTCATCTCAAATATCCCATAATAGACGAATACCCCGCTGTCGCTGTTGCCGCTGATTTCTCCCCCGCTCATCTTAAAC
>JAIRNA010000123.1 GCA_031258305.1 Treponema sp.
CGTTGCATAATGAAATTGAAAAAGAAATGAGTCTGCAACGCTTTAATACTGTTTTTGATATGAATGAAATAAATCGATATAAAATTTTTGCACTAAAACATCATCTTAACGGTTGTTTCTTTATTTTTCAGGCTTATTTATAAAAGCGCCAAGAAACGGTTCAAAAGAAAACAACCATAGCTTTTATGAATTAAACCACGTCCAGTTAAGAGTGGGAAATCAGAATGTCCATCGCGGAGCTTGAACCTATGCGAGAACAGCCTGCGGAGAGGAAAGCTATGAAAGCCTCTTTTGTTCGTATGCCGCCAGCCGCCTTGATTTTTACATCCCCTCCTATGTATTTTTTGAACAAGGCGATGTCGTCAAGCATCGCGCCTGCGCTCCCAAAGCCTGTCGATGTCTTGATGTAGTCCGCACCCGCATCCGTAACGGCTACACAGAGGCGTTGCTTTTCTTCTCGCATGAGATAGCAGGTTTCCACAATCACCTTGAGGATTCTCTCTCCGCAGATACGCTTCAAAGCGGTGATTTCCCGTTCAACTGCGGCAAAATCGTTGTTTTTTACTGCCCCTATATTGATAACCATATCAATTTCCGAAGCTCCGTCCGCTAAAGCTTCTTCCGTTTCCCTTTCCTTGGCACTTGAAACGCTGTACCCTAAAGGAAATCCGACAACGGTGCACACATTCAGCGAAGGAAACGCCGTTGCAGCTCGTCTAACATAACACGGTGGAATACACGCAGACGCTGTTTTGTAGGTGAGAGCCTCGCCGCAAACTTTTTCTATTTCCGACCATGCAGCAGACGCTTTGAGTAAGGTATGGTCAATAAACCCTAAAATTTCTTCGTTTGTCATAAATGAATTCCTTTTTAGCCATAGTACCCCATGCCGAATTGCTAAAAAACATCCGTGATGGTCTGCGGTTTAGTAAGCCATCGGTGTCTACAGATGATGAGCGATGAGCCGTCTCAGTCGGGGTGCAATAGCGATTGCGGCCGTGCATTTTATGGCGTCCCCGATGAGAAAGGGGAAGAAGCCGTAACTGAAAGCCTCAGGCCACCATGCGCATGACAGGACAATTTTGAGCTGAATGACGCCTGGGACGTAAACCACGAGCATCCCTAATACACCAGCGATAATGACGCGCCACAGCGGGGTTTGGGTTTCCGAATAGGGTGTCCCGGCGATGAATCCTGCCGCAACCGCGGACAAGAAGTAGCCGTAGAGATACCCGCCGGACGGCGAAAGAAAATGGACAAAGCCGCCCGCCGCCCCCGCGAACACAGGCGCGCCTATCGCGCCCGCCGTAAGGTAGAGCAGAACCGCTCCGCCTCCTAAAAATGGACCCATCAGCAAACCTGCCAGCATTGCAAACATATTTTGCAAAACAAAAGGCACAGGTCCAAAAGGAATGGTGATGAATGTTCCGGCCGCTATCAGCGCCGCAAATAAAGCAACCAACGCTATACGCACGGTAACTTTCCGTTTCGTCAATGGTTTCATCGTAATACACCTCCATCATTCTATAGCCGTAATGGCGATGACATAGTCTTTTTCGTGGGAAAGCGACAGATGCACTCGCTGCGCGCCGCTTGCCTCAAACACCGCCTTTGCCGTGCCTGACAGCGCCAGTTCAGGCTTGCCGTGTTCGTCATTCTTCACGCAAATATCTTTTAGAGACAAACCAACAAGCCCTGATCCGAGCGCCTTACCGAAAGCCTCTTTCGCGGCAAAACGCGCCGCGAGAGACGGCGCTCTTCCTGCGCCCCGTGACAGAGCAATCGCCAGCTCCTCTGCATGAAAAAAACGTTCCAAAAGCACTGGTTTTTCAAGCCAGCGCTCAAATCGTCCCACCCGAACAATGTCAACCCCTATTCCCAGCATCTTACAATCCTTAATATTGGACTTGTTCAACAACCCTATTGGTTGTGCACGAGTCTAATATTACAACAACGCTCTTATGGCTCAACCATACTTCCTGAATCGCATCCAAAACTTACTCTTCTTCTTTAACAAAGACACGCACCGAGACGGTTTGTGGAGTCAGCGCCACGATGCTGAATTCGGACGGGACCGTAGCCGTAACCGGCAATTCGTAGACACCCGCATTATGGATGTCTGAACAATTTACGCTCAAGAGAGCGGAATTCTCCACTGAAAGATATGCCGCGTACTCCTCAAGCGACTGCTGTTTCCCCAAAAGGGTAATACTTCCGTCTCTGACGCTCAATTCTGTAGTCTGTTTTTCATCCAAGCCTTTCACGGCAATGGGCAGGCGGTCTAAAACCTTTTGCGACGTGATTGGCTGAACAAAGCCTTTATATTCGGCGGATCCGTTTCCTCGAACTATGGCAAGCGGCTCGTTGTTCAAGATATTCACCACAACGGAGAAATCTTCGTCTCTGCCGTCAATGTCAATGTCTTCGGTAAAAAGCTCCACAATATTTGCGATGACACCTGACGGACCGTCAATTACCACCTGGTTTGGCGTGAGTGTCGAGGACACCATCTTGAAGCCTTCTTTAGGAGCACCTCTGATGTTTGCCGTGAGCGGCACATATTTACTCACCTTATAATCTATGGACAAGGCTATCTCCAAGGGATCAACTGTTATTTCGAGCGGGTCCACCCCTATAGCTGTACCTTTCTTGCGAATTTGCACAGGGAGCCGATAAAAGCCTTTTCCCTTGTCTTTTATATCGACAAACGCTTCGATGTCGTTTTCCAGAATCGGGTAGATACTATTCGTTTCTCCGCGCATACTTACGCGGATATTATGTTCGTAGGAGCTTGATGGCGTATAGCTCCCGTCGGTCTCCACTTTCAGCGGCACGGAAAAGAAACGCTCCGCCATGGTACTTGTTCGGTGAAGCACGAAAAGTACTATGGCAAACGCGATGGAAAGCATCTTCGCGGACCAATTCTCCGCGATTTTCAATAAAAGTTTTCTATAGTCCATATTTTTTATTATACTCAAAATACATAGTTTTGTCAATTTATCGGTCGGGCAGGTTTTACGTGCGGTTTACTCGTATTGAAATTATATGTTTATTTTTGTATTATAGAGATATGGAAATTCTATTACTGGGAAATGAGACGCTCAAACAGAAAGCCATTTCCATCAGGAATATAACAGCGGAAACCGCGAAAATCGCGGGAGAACTCATTAACCTCATGCATAAAGGTAAAGGTGTTGGGCTGGCTGGACCGCAGGTCGGCGTTATGGAGAAAATTTTTGTGGTTCACGTAGAAGGGGACGAACCGCGTGTGTTCATTAATCCGTCGATTCTGGAGACCTCTGAAAAGACATCCAAATATGAAGAAGGGTGTCTATCGATTCCGGGCGTATGGGCGGATGTTATCAGACCGGAAAAGGTCAAATTACAGGCATGGAATGAAACAGGACGCCCTTTTACCCTGGAGACAAGCGGTATTCTCGCACGGGTCATCTTGCATGAATACGACCATTTGGAAGGCGTTCTCTTTATTGATAGACTCTCCGAACAGAAACGGAACAAGGTCATTGCCAAATACGAAAAGAAATGGTCTTTGAAACCCAGATAAAATTTAAGATTAGTATGTTTTTGGTTTATAAAAAGGAGCGGTAATGCGCGTCTTGTTTGCGGGAAGCCCGGCTATTGCGGTTCCCGCTCTTGAAAGAGTCTTTAGCCTTTCGAAAAACGTTTGTGAAATTGCGGGTGTTCTGACAAATCCGGACATGCCCAAGGGTAGAGGCGGCAAATTCGATGTAACCGACGTGGGAAAAGTTGCTGTTCAATTAGGCGTACCTGTTCTCAAATTGGAAAAGCTTGACGCATCAGCCCGTGAAGCTGTTCGCGCTTTATGCCCGGACATTCTCGTGTCTTTCGCCTATGGGCGCATATTCGGTCCGAAATTTTTAGCCCTTTTCCCGCTCGGCGGTATCAACATCCATCCAAGCCTTCTCCCCAAATATCGGGGACCTAGCCCCATCCAAGCGGCGATTCTCAACATGGAAGCGGAGACTGGCATCAGCATCCAGCGCTTGGACCTTGAAATGGACAGCGGCGATATTCTCCTCCAAGAGAAATTGCCGCTCATTGGTCGGGAAACCACCGTGGGTTTAAATGAAAGCATAGCGCAAAAAGCCGCAGACCTGCTCGAAAAGGCGCTTGCAGGCATTGCGACAGGATCCATAACGGGTACGCCTCAAAACAGCGCGGACGCTACTTTTTGCCGTACCCTTACGAAAGAAGACGGCTTCATTGATTGGACGATGAGCGCGCAAGCCATTGACGCCTGCGTCCGCGCGTTTAATCCCTGGCCTCTGGCGTGGACGCGGCATACGGGGGCGAGGCTTTTCATTTTGGAAGCCCATTGGATGGAAACAGGCGCGGTGGGAACGCCGGGCGGCATCCTCTGCGCGGACAAGCAGAACGGCATTCTCGTTCAGACCGGCAAGGGCGTTCTTGCCATAACGAAACTACAGTTAGAAACGAAAAAAGCTCTCGACTGGCAGTCTTTTTTGAATGGCGCAAGGAATTTCTTGGGAACGCGGTTTGAAATTTAGTTTTTTACAAAAGACCGCTTGACAATCGTTGTTTCTTGAGTCACTATATTCCTATGAAACAACAAGGACGTAAGAATCTTTTTCATCTCTGGATGCCGCAAGCCGCGGTAA
>JAIRNA010000147.1 GCA_031258305.1 Treponema sp.
AAAAGTTTATACCCGAAGCTTCATGGAGGAATGTTTATGAAAAAAACATTTTTGTTATTGTTGACGATCATGCTGTCTTTCAGCATGGCGCTCGTGAGTTGCGGTGGAGACGATGACGATGATATGCCTAAAGCCGTGAAGGTGAGCTTTGGAGGGGCCGCGGCGAGTGTTGATCCTGTCGTCTTGGATAAAGATGCGGTGCTTGGACTCAAACTGCCTTTCGCTGGTGTCGAACCTTCCAGTTGGGGTAGCCGTGATGTAGCTCCTGTAATTGCCATTCCCGACGGGAAACAATTCAAAGAATGGAACACCAAGGAAGACGGCTCGGGAACCGCTATAGGTGGGGATACAAAAATTTCTTCAAACACTACGATTTATCCCATTTTCGAAGATGCCTATGTTGAAACGGATATGACTTATGCCGAGGCGATAGAGTTAGTCTACAATCCCTATGGTGGAAAAGACGCCGATGGTATTTATAACTATCAGCTTATCGTTCCTGTGACAAACTTGGGCGCTGACACAGGTAAAATCCTGACCGGCCATACATGGACTCTTGAAGTGGATGGGAAAGCCGACCATGCCGCGACTGTACGTGTGTATCTGTCCGAATGGAATAGCGCCTATACTACACTGAGCAATCAGATTGATTATCGCAATGTGGCAAAAGGTGTGGTATTTACCCAAGCTGACGGCATTGATGCTCAAACCGAAGATGCCGATGAAGGATCCGCGCCATCCGTAACATCCTTTGTTACAACAGTAGACAGCGGAAGTTCTATTGCCGCGAATAACGTTCTTGTTGTGCAAGCCGTCGCCCCCTACCTCACCGAGAAAATCACCCTTTACCTCAAGACATTCACCTTAACGCCGGATGCGGAAGCCATCGAACCGCCCCCGGTTATTGAAGGCGGCGTTGAAGGCGCTGTGTATTTGATTACAGCAGACCCGACGCCGGTTGATATAGAGGCAACACTCGACTATGGTAATTACAATACGCAGATGTTCCCTTTCACGGCCGCTCCTGATTCAGGCTTTGAGGCGGGCGACAGGCTGGTTGTCTATGCGGAATTTGATTTCGGGGCAGACCCGGGGTGGATACAAGCGCAACATGACTTAGAATGGCCCAGTTTCGGTGGACAAAGCGGCGCGGTGGGTGAATATGTTTTCTCTACGACATGGGATGTAGTTACTGCTGGATCTATAACTCAAATGAAATTCTACTGGCAGAATGAAGTTACCGCTACTATAAAGAACCTCACGGTCGCGTTAGTGAAAGCCGCAGACATTGATACGGTATGGCCCACAGTGTATACGCATGAAGGAACCAGTTTAACACTTACCCAGAGGGAAGGTCAAGCTAGTCAGTATGTAATTTCCCTTTCAGGCTTGAATGCTAACGATGCTTTTGCAGTCGGAGATGGTATCATCATAGATATTACAGGTGTTGTGGGCGATTTGACCGGTTATTTACAATTCCTTGCTCAGGGAAATTGGGACAGCTGGGGATGGAACTCTAGCGGATACGACGGGGAAGGAATTACCGCCACGGATTTCCATTTGGAAGCCATTGTTACCGATGAAGTCGCCGTAGGCGCTCTGAACGGATTTGTTGGGTTTCAAGTGAGAGAGGAGGAAACGCCTACCACCGATCTGACGATAACTTCCTTTACCATTAAGAAATCTCCTAAGTTCTAAAATAATTAACATAGGCACTCCGTGCGCTTTATTTAATCAAAGGAGGCAACGATTCGTTGCCTCCTTTCGTAAACTATGGTGTCAGACACATGGAAACACTGGAGGCAATTGCCTCCAGTGTTTATTCGCAAACTGGCTGGTGTCATTTGGCTTTTGGCTGGTGTCAGACACGCTAAAAAGAGGGCGTCAGTATGTATGGACTGTCGATAGAGTACTTTGCGGATGGCGGTTTCTTTTGCCTTGTTGTGGTGTCTCAGACACTTTTTTATAAAATAATCTAAAAAGCAGAAGTAATTCTCGTGGCAAACTCTTATTACATGTATGAGAAGTTTACGCATACTCCGCGACGGAGCAACCTACCATGTTACGTCAAAAATAGACCATAACGACATGAGCCTGCTTGAACCACAGTTCAAGCGGTTGTTTCTGTCTTTCGTCGGAAAGGCGAAGCGGAGGTTCCACTTCCGCTTGTGGGATTTCTGCATTATGGGGAATCATATCCATTTCTTGATAAAGCCCGGCAAAGAGGCTACTCTGTCGGTGATAATGCAATGGCTCAAGTGTAATTTCGCCAAGGCGTGGAACAAAGCGCATAATCGGACTGGACATGTCTGGGGGGAACGGTTCTATTCGCGGATAATCCGAGGGGTAGAGGACTTTTTGCGGGTGCGGGAATACATAGCGGAGAATCCAGTGAAGGCGGGGCTTGTAGAACGAGCTGTGGAGTGGGTGTTTGGGAGTTTATATCACCGACTACACGGGCTGTCTGAATTGTTAGACGAGCCTCCTGACGTCGCTTGACACGTGCGTTGACTGACAGTCAACGCACGTGTCTGACACCAAATCTGTCATTTGGCTGATATTTAGCTTGATAAAAAGGCTATTTTTTTATACACTATGTTCATACAACTTTTAAGAATGGTGGAGAGCGGAATATAGTTCCATTCTCGTAAAATGAGGGGGTTAATATTGGCGACAAATGTCAAGGATTACATTACGGAAATAATCACGAATGACCAAATCTGCGTGGATCTTTACGACAAGTACAATGTGAAGCGAGGATTACGTAACGCGGATGGAAGCGGCGTACTGGTAGGGCTTACCCGTGTGGGCGAAGTTCACGGGTATATAATCAACGAAGAAGAAAAGATAGCCATAGATGGTAAACTCTTCTATCGCGGCATTGATATTGAGGAAATCATCGCGGCCGCGGCCAAAGAAAAACGGTTTGCCTTTGAAGAAACTGCCTATCTCCTTCTGTTTGGAGAACTCCCCACGAAGGAACGCCTCGAAGGTTTCACCGCGTTTCTGGGGGAGAACCGTAAACTGCCTCGATATTTCCGTAAAGACAATATTATGAGTTCGCCTTCCCGTAACATAATGAACCATCTCGCCCGTTCCGTTCTGGCGCTTTACTCTTATGACGACAATCCTGAAGATCACTCGCCCGAAAACGTTCTCAGACAGTGTATAGAATTGATTGCTTGTCTTCCGACAATAGTCGCTTACTCTTACTTTGCACAGAAGTACTACTTCGACAATCAGAGCCTCGTGATACACCGTCCCATTGCAGAGCTGTCCACTGCAGAAAACTTTCTCTCGCTCATCCGCCGCGACCAGAAATTTACCCGTCTCGAAGCCGAAATATTAGACCTTCTCTTGGTGTTGCACGCTGAACATGGCGGCGGTAACAATTCTACATTTGCGGTGCATACGGTTTCCTCTACAGATACGGATACCTATTCAGCCATAGCCGCAGGCATTGGTTCTCTCAAGGGCTACAAGCACGGCGGCGCTAACGTTAAAGTCATAAGTATGATGGAAAACATCAAACAGAATGTCAAAAACTGGGAAGACGAGACCGAAGTGGAGGCTTACATCGAGAAGATTTTGCGGGCACAGGCTTTCGATAAAGCAGGACTAGTCTACGGACAGGGACATGCCGTCTACACGAAGAGCGACCCTCGCGCCATCCTGCTCCGCGACAAAGCCACAATCCTCGCGTCGCACAAGGGATTCACAGACGAATTTAACCTCTATCGGCGCATCGAAACACGTATGCCCGCCGTTTTTAAGCGCGTCAAAAAATCAGACAAAGATATCTGTACCAATGTGGACTTCTATTCGGGTTTCGTCTATAAGATGTTGGACATTCCACCTGAACTCTATACTCCGCTCTTCGCGGTGAGCCGCGTCGTGGGCTGGTGCGCACACCGCTTAGAAGAAATCGTGTCAGGCGGTAGAATCATTCGCCCCGCCTATAAGTGCGTACATAAGCATAAAGCGTACACCGCGCTTTCAGAAAGGTAAAACAGCGCACGCAGTGTTTAAGGAGGGAAAATGTGCTGGTTTTGCGGTTCGTCCATTGAAGACGAAACCATAGGACGCTCTTTGCGGTGCGAGACGTGCGGGAAGGACCTGCGCGTGTGTAGACACTGCCGGTCCTTCATCCCCGGATACCGCGCTGACTGCGCCGAATCGAAAGCCGAACCGGTAACGGATAAGGAACGGGCAAACTTTTGCGACTGGTTCTTTTTGAACCAGAAATTCCGCTCCCCCACAAAAGGCGAGAAAAAAGCTTTCGATACCGCAATTCAAGCAAAGAAGGCGTTTGAAAAGCTGTTTGGGGAATGAGGACTTTAAATCTGGCGGCCTTGTCCGCTATATGGACCAAAGGAGAAATATGCAATACCGATTAGATAAAATATCCGGTAATAGGCTGTCGGCGTTGGGATTCGGGTGTATGCGGTTTCCGCGCAACGCGGGCCGTATTGATATGAAAAAGACCGAGTCCCTTATTATGGACGCACTGACGCGGGGCGTTAACTACTTTGATACCGCTTATATTTACCCGGGAAGTGAGGAAGCCCTGGGCGCAATTCTGGAAAAAAACAGCGTCAGAGACAAGGCCTTTATCGCCTCGAAACTGCCGCTGATTGTCATCAAGTCGGCCGCAGATTTTGATAAATTCTTTACCAAGGAACTGGAACGACTCCGTACGGACTACATTGACTATTACTTGATGCATATGCTCACCAACAAGGCGCAGTGGGACAAACTCTGCGCGTGGGGCATCGAAGCGTGGATATCCGAAAAGAAGCGAAGCGACAAGATTCGACAAATAGGCTTTTCGTTTCACGGCTCACAACCAGAATTTTTGCAAATTCTGGATGCTTTTCCCTGGGAATTCTGCCAGATTCAGTACAACTATTCGGATGAAAACTTTCAGGCGGGTAAAATCGGATTGAAAGCCGCGGCCGCAAAGGGCATACCAGTCATCATCATGGAGCCATTGCTGGGCGGTAAACTGGCAACCGGTCTCCCGGAGGAAGCGGTCAAGATTTTCAAAAAAGCGAATCCGTCACTATCGCCCGCAGGATGGGCGCTCAAATGGGTATGGAATCACGAAGAAGCCACGATAGCCTTGTCCGGTATGAACACCCAAGCCCAACTTGACGATAATATCACGGTTGCAGAGACCGCTACGCCCGGCTGTCTGGACGAGGCGGAACTGGCAGTTTTTGCGGACGCGCGTGCCGTATTGAACGCTTCTTACAAGATTCACTGCACCGGGTGCAATTACTGTATGCCCTGCCCCAAGGGTGTCAACATTCCGGGGTGTTTTGCGGCTTACAATACGTCCTTTGTGATGGGCTTTGTACAAGGTATGAAACAGTTTGTCACCAGCACGACGCCCACGTCGCCGCAACGGGCAAGCCCCAGCCAATGCGTCCAATGCGGCGTATGCGAGCGTCATTGCCCACAACATCTTCCCATCATCCAAAACCTACAACTCGTGCGGAAGAAGATGGAGCCGGGCTGGTTCAGAATCCTCATCGCGGTTACGCGAAGATTCTTGAAGGTAGAATAAAGTATGGAATATGTAAAACTGCTATTTGGTATTGCGGGAAGCCTTGGACTTTTTCTCTACGGAATGAAGGTGATGGGCGACGGCATTCAGCAAGCCGCAGGTGAACGGATGCAAAAAATTCTTTCGTTTATGACAGGCAACCGAATCACCGGTATACTGACTGGTTTCGCGGTTACGGCAATCATACAGTCGTCTTCAGCAACAACCGTTATGGTAGTGTCTTTTGTAAATGCGGGGCTTCTCACGCTCACCCAATCCATAGGCGTCATCATGGGCGCAAACATCGGCACAACGGTAACGGCATGGATAGTCTCCCTCATCGGATTCTCACTGCAAGTATCCGCACTCGCAATTCCGTCAATAGGCATAGGCTTCATCATGACGGTTGTCAAATGGAAGCGCAAGGCTTTAGGCGAAGTGGTTTTGGGTTTCGGATTACTCTTTCTCGGACTCGACTTTCTCACCAAATCCATGCCGAATTTCACCATTGACCAGCTTACAGTAATCAAAACGGTTTCGGATTTAGGCTCTATCTCCATCTTGCTCGGCGTGGGCATCGGTATGGGCATCACCCTGTTCATACACTCGTCAAGCGCATCCGCGGCAATCATGCTCACCATGGCGTTTCAAGGCTTGATAAGCCCGCAATTCTCGGCCGCAATGATACTCGGCGCGAACATCGGTACCACCATAGACGCGGCCATTGCGGCCATCGGCACGAAAACCGCGGCGCGCCGAGCCGCATTGGTTCATGTGCTGTTCAACGTCATCGGCACGGTGTGGGCATTCTCCGTCTTCCGCTGGTTGCTCCTTGTCGTGGACTGGGTAACGCCCGGGCAGATAAACTGGCAGGGGGGTATCATTCTAACCCCATCCCAAGGCGCCCTTATCACCGCACACCTCGCAATGTTCCATACCGTATTCAATATCATCAACGCCGCCCTATTCCTCCCTTTTGTAAAACAATTTGCACGGCTTGTTTCCTGGTTCATCAAGGACACCGATAAAGAACCGAAAACGCTCGGTCATTACCGACTAGAATATAAGTCAGGCACCTTCCAAAACACTCCAGAACTGAGCATCATCCATGCCGAAAAGGAAATCCGCGATATGGCGAGTCTTACCTCTTCTATGTACGCAAAAATCAGTGAGGCCCTGAAAGCATTCCACGTTGACGCAAAGGATGTTGATACGGGAAAACTCGTACAGGACTTGACCGCGGAACTGTCAGACAAGGAGCGTTACGCTGACGAAATGCGCGAAGAGATTACTCATTTCTTGATAGAATGTACCCGACAGCAGTTGAGCCAACACTCGGAGACCCGTGTCGCTGCGCTTCTGCGGATAACGGCCAGCCTCGAAGATATGACGGACGACTGCTACGGCGCGAGCCTGCTTCTGGAACGGAGCGTGAAAAAGAATTTGATTTTCAAGCGCAAGGAAACCGAGGCGCTTACCGCCTATGCTTTCATGGTCGAAGAATTCCTCGGAATCATTCAAAAAGACTGGACCAACATCACTGAGGAACAGCTCCAACAAACAAGAGAATGGGAAGATAAAATCAACAAGACTCAAGAGAAGCTCAAGAAGATGGGGCGTAAACGCATAGAAGCAGGCGAAGATATCAAGACAGAGTTGCTCTTCATAGACCTGGTGCGACGTATAGAAAAGGTCGGAGACGACTGCTACAACATCTCCGAGGCGCTTGGAGGATTTAAGAATTGAACGGTAATTTTACCGCTTCTCGCTAATCTTGTACTTTATCTCTTCCGCTTCCGTGTTGACCTTACTTAAGTCTGGGGTAGCAATGCCTAACAGTGAACGCACATCGGATAAAGTCTGGGGACCGCTCGCTCCTATACATTGACGGGTGATTCGCCGTATATTCTTCGGCATAGCGTCTAGGCGCTGGAGCATGTCATCCACTTCGTCAGGGTCCTCCATATTGACCACCGCAAATATACGTATTTTGCGTCCCTTCTCTATGACAGACGGCATCTCTTCAGTGATAAGAAACTGTCCACAGAGCTTCCAGGTGCTTTCGCTAATGAGAATTTCAGTGCCGAAAGGCTTGTTGAACGTTTCTGTACGGTCAGCGAAAGTTACCGTATCTCCAATCACCGTATATTCGAGCCGTTCGTCAGAACCGATTTGCCCGGCGACAAGACTACCGGAGTTTATGCCACAACCGATTTTGATGATAGGTTTCTTGTCTTCCCCTCTCCCCGCGTTGAACGATCGGAGGCACGCCCGCATCATCAATGCGGCTTTCACGCAGTTCAGTGCGTCCCGATGAGGGGTTCCCGAAGATTCCACCGCGCCCCAATGCGCCATCACCGCGTCCCCAATGAATTTATCCACGACCCCGCCGGTTGCATTCACGCAGGCAACCATCCGGTCCAAATAATCATTCAAGAACTCGACGATTTCATCCGGCTTCAGTTTTTCAGAAATTGCCGTAAACCCCCGAATATCAGAGAAGAATATGGTCGCCTTACGGTCAGTGCCACCGGTTACGAGCTTACCGGTTCTCGCCAGATTCGCCAGAGTTTTGTTCGTGAATTTCTCGAAACTCAAGAGACCGCGACTCATGGTATTGAAGCTGGCGTTGAGGACGCCGATTTCGTCTTTACGCTTGGATGGTATATCTATATTATAGAAACCCATCTCTATCAGCCCAGCCGCTCTTGTCAATTCCTTCAACGGCTTACTCAAGCGCCGTGCAAACAACAGGATAAACAAGATTGACAGGAAAATAACGCCCATGGAAAGCAGGGCGTTACGCCATGTCGTGGATACGACCCCCTTAAATACTTCTTTTGATGAAATGAGCGTTACGACAATCGCGTTTCCTATGGACATACGCTGATATGCAGCAAAATTTATGCTGCCGTCCTCTCCCTTGTAGGTTGATTGGATATTTTGGGAACTTCCTTCCAGAATCTGCTTGATAAAAGGCTCATTACGGATATTCACACCCACCCTGATTAAATCCGCATTAGAGTCAACCAGAATATCGCCGGTCCCGTTGATGATGAAGGAACGATTCACACTGTCGGAAAATATCTCCTTGAGTCTCTCGATAGAGAAAAATACACCGACAACGCTTTCAATCTCCCCGTTTCTCCAAGGGAATAGTATTTCGAGCATCTCCACATTAAAAAAAGGCGTTACATTGAGAATGAGGAATTCGCCGTCTCGTGCAAGTTCTACCGCATCCACTTGAGTATCAATGTATCCGATCATCTGAACCGAAGTCAGCCGATTCGCCACCATAAAAGAGTGGTTCACGAAGAGCTGTTTCCCTTCTGTATTTTTGCTGATGGAGTCGTTTACGTATATGGCGCCGATGCTTCGATTGTTGTTAAAGAAAAAATCAACGGCCGCATCTCCCTTCTCAGTTAGGAAATCACTGTTGTTCAATACAGTGAGCATATCTAACAGCAGGAGTGTATCGTAATACACAGTTTCAAACATGTTCTGCGCCGAAAGCGCTGTCCGCTTGTTTATGCTATAGTTTGAATCTTCGGCAGTGAGCCGTACGTTCTCGCTTATTATCAGCGTCCCAGCAACGGTTATACCGCCCAGAGAAACCACTAGCAAAACCGAGATAATACTCATAAGTTTTGCCCCGATAGAGAATTTTACTTTTACGGCGCTCACCTGAGGTTCTACAAGAGGCGGCGGTTGAGAAATAATTGACGGGACGGCGCTTGGCACCTGTTCAACGACTTTTCTTTGGTCCCCTTCATCGGGTCGCGTCGCCGCACCAGCCGCCTTTTCAGGAACCGCGTCTCCCAACTCCACAGGAGACGCCGTTAGAATACCGGCGGATTGTCGCGGCAAGCCCGATAATGACTGCTGCTTATCAGTCGCCATCTCTCTTTGGTCCCCTTCATCGGATATGGATTGCATTTCGAGCGTAAAAGATCCATCCTCCGATACTTTTTTTTCTTCAGCTAGATGCCGCCGTTTTTCTATGGACCCGTAGGCTTCTATGTTTTCAGAAGGCTTTTTCTCTATTACGCCGTATTCTTCTATATCTATGGGAACAAGCTTCAATTCACCCATCGTTCCCTCACTTCAGACAAAGTCTTCGGACCATCGGGACCAACGCACCGTTTGGCAAGGTTCATGTCGATATCAGGCATAGTTTGCAGGGTCTGAATAAGCCATGCGCTTTCTTCATCGTCCTTCATATTCACTACAGCAAAGACACGTATCGGCTTTTCTTTGCCTTTCACTTCAAAGCCGGGCATCTCCTCAGTAACAAGATGCTCGCTCATCTTGTTCCATGTGTCCTCGGTTATGAGGATGTCAGTGTCAAATGCATCGTTTGGTCCCTCCACACGCGCCGCAAGATTCACCGTATCTCCAATCACCGTGTATTCCATACGCTCATTGCTTCCCATCTGCCCAGAAACAAGCTCACCTGTGTTAATGCCGCTTCCCATTTTGACGAGCGGTTTACCCTGCTTGAACCGTTTTTCATTCAGGGAACGAAGACAGGCGCGCATCATCAAAACCGATTTTATGCAGTTGAGCGCGTCTTTCTCAACACCTTCAGATTCAAGAGTTCCCCAGAGTGCCATCATAATGACGCCGCCTTGAGTCAAGAATTTGTCTATCTCCCCATTGGTTCTGGTAACACAGGGAACCATAAGCTTCAAGTAATCGTTGACGAATTCGACCACTTCCTGTGCATCATAGCCTTCCAGCATTTCAGAAAAGTCGCGGATAAAGGCGAAGCAAATGGTTGCATTTTTATAAGCGCCGCCCAAAGAAAGCTTGCCTTTCCGCGCCATGCTCACTATCGCCTTGTTGGTAAATCGCTCGAAATTTTCCAGCGCATAGCCCATTGCAATGAAGCTTTCCGTTAAAACACCGGTCTCATCGTGGGTTTTCACGGTCAGATTCAGGTCGTAGCGCCCGCTTTCAATCTTTAAAGCCGCGTCAGAAAGCCGCTGTAGGGGACTGCTTATAGTATTGGAGAAATGATAGACGAAAAGTATTGCCAAAAACAAGGCGGCAAGAGATAGGTAGATGTTGCGCATGGTGGTCATCTGTATACCTTCAAGAACCACTTCGCGCTGTATCAAGGTAATAATCGTAGCGTTTATCGGCGTTCTCTCAATGAAAACATTTTGAAACGTGGCGAAATATTCAATGCCGTTTTCATCAACATAGGGCATGTCGACTTCATGGTCGCTATCCAAAACCGCCTTTACAAAGGCAATGTTCTTCAAGTCTTTGTTGTCTTTGACGAGGTTTTGGTCTGAATGAATGAGGAAATTTCCCTCTTCATTGATCATAAATGAGGAATTCGCTCCTGAACTGAAATTTTCCGTGAGACTCTCAACCGAAAGAAAGGCTATTGCCGTACTTTTCCCTTTCTCCAAGGGGAAAAACATCGCCAAAACCGGAGCCAAGAAAGCCTGCCCCGTGTTTCTCATCAATATCTGTCCGTTTATGGAACGTGATATTTCGTCCTGATGAGCTGTCATAAAGCCTGTTATGTCTGATATGTCGATTTCATTCTCATCAAAAAACGACTGATTGGTAAATGTCGAACTTTCTTCTCCATTTTTGACAAGAACAATCGCCGCGAGTTCTTTTTTTCGACGAAAGAAATACGTCTCTATGACTTGAATCGTCATATTCTGCTCACCGCCATTTTTATCGGCAAGTAGTTCCACATTATTGAGAAAAATAATGATGTCAGAACGAACCGCTTCGAGTATCGCGCTCACGGTCGCACTCGTTTTCATATTGATACTTTCATTATTTTTTTCCGCGGTAGTCCTCACATCGTTCGTTACAAGATAAGACATTAAAAGCGTGAGAAGTCCCATTGACACGATGAACATCATAGAAATAATAGAAACAAGCTTTAGTTTGATAGGAACGGATACTTTAAGAATATTTTCACCCCCCCCCCCCAGGTATCATCCACGAAATGAGAACTGCACGTTAGAGGTGATATTTTTATCTTGCCTTTCATGTTTTTAGTATATCCTTTCATTCTTTTTTTTTCAAGCTTCTATTTTCTAGAATAATAAATATTCAACGAGACCAAATTGCGAGTACCCTATACAAAATCATTCTTTTATGGTATATTGAAAGTATGAAAATATTTTTTATTTTTTATTTCTCCTTTTTGTTTTTTAGTTCCTGCGCTTCAAAACCGGTTGTCGTTCCTCCGTACGCGACAGCGGAAAAGTTGATTCAACTCGCGCAGGAAGAATCGGATAACGATAGGTACGACAACGCGCTGGAGTATTACCGAACTGTCATTGATATGTATCCCTTCCGCATTGACAGCATTTGCGCTGCCGAATATGAAATAGCCTTCATTCATTACAAACAGAAGAAATATGGGCAAGCAAAAGAAGAGATGAACCAACTGCTTGCTCGTTACGAGAACATAGAAGCTGAAACCTATCCCGCTCAATACAAAATACTGGCGGGTATCGTCCTCAAAAAAATAGAGGAAAAAGAGAATAAAGACAGGTTACGGCGGAAGGTTTTGGATGAGTCGAAATCTTGAACTAACCGTGTATTTTCTTAACTAACCAGACGATATTTTCCCCCAGGGTCTTCATCGTCTGCAAACCTTCCGCGTCCCTCTCCACGTCCCCGGGTTCGCAGGCGAGGCTTACGTTCAGGTAGCTGGAACCGGGGACAATCATGCCATTAATCAGGAAGAAATGTTGCATAGAGTCGAGTGTAGCAACCCCGCCGGCGCGGCGTACTGCGCTCACTCCAGCCGCAACCTTGCGATTGAAGGTGAAGCCGTCAGCCCGTGAGATATAGCCCGTTCTGTCCATAACGGCCTTTATCTCCGGCGTCAAGTCGAAGAAATAGGTAGGCGAACCCAGAATAATCGCGTCCGCGATTTTCATCTGGGGATACAGTTCGTTAATCCAGTCGCTCTGAACGCATCGCCCCTTGTTTTTCCAGCACGATTTACACCCCTTACACCCGTGAATCTCTCTACCGCCGACTTGATACAGCTCGGTTTCAAACCCCGCGTTCGTACATACCTCAAGAACCGTTTTTAACAGAGCCGCCGTGTTTCCATTCTTGCGCGGACTCCCATTGACAGCAAGTACTTGCATTGAGTACTCCTTAAAAAGCTTGTATTATGCGCAAGTATAATCTGTCTCGCGGAATGTGTCAAGTGATGATGGAATGGGGCGTGTGGCTTACAGAATCCATAGCAAGCGTCTCTTGTGTAAAAGGTGGGAAAATAGTATACTTTCAAAATTAGGCAAAGAAGGCGTTTTTGAGATTCTTGGAAAGCTCGTTAAAAGAAAAATGGAATAATCGTGCCTTGTGGAGGCTTTTGTGGCCGCTTATCACGGAACAAGTCCTGGCCGTTACGATAGGAATAATGGATACGGTGATGGTAACATCGGTGGGAGAGTCCGCCGTATCTGGTGTGTCCATAGTGGACGCGATTAATATGCTTCTCATCATCACTTTCAGCGCATTGGCCACAGGCGGCTCGGTGGTGGTGAGTCAGTTCATCGGGCGCCGCGATGAAAAACGGGCGCGCCTGTCCGCGAAACAGCTCATATATGCGAGCTCGGTCGTATCCCTGCTCATTATGCTCTTCACCCTCCCGTTGCGACATCCACTTTTGAGCCTCATATACGGACAAATCTCCACTGAAGTCATGCACGCGGCTGAAATATACTTTTTGTTGAGCGCCTTGAGTTATCCGTCTCTTGCCCTCTACAATGCCGCCGCGTCGCTCTTTCGTAGTACCGGGAACAGCCGCACGCCTATGCTCATAGCTCTGATGGCGAACCTGATGAATGGAGGAGGAAACTTCCTCTTTATATTCGGCCTTAAGCTGGGGGTTATGGGCGCGGGCATAGCAACGCTGGCGAGCCGCACGGCCGCGGCTCTCGTTCTGTTAGTAATGCTTATTACGGATAAGAAAAGCCCCATCTCCCTTGCCGGTATATTCAAGGTACGGCTCAACGGACCCATCATCAAGAGCATCTTGCGTGTAGGCGTGCCCAGCGGGCTTGAAAGCTCTATGTTTCAAGTAGGCAAGATCCTCGTCTCCCGCATATTCACCACTTTTGGCACCGCGTCCATTGCGGCAAACGCGGTAAGCGGCGCCATCAATTCCTTCACCTTCATGCCGGGCAACGGCTTTGGTATAGCTATTCTCACCATTGCCGGACAATGCGCGGGCGCCAAGGACTTTGAATCCGCGAGATACCTCACTGGTAAACTGATGAAGCTGACCTATGCAACTGTGGCTGGTTTTAGTGCAATTATCCTTCTGACTATGGAACCAGTTATCGGGCTGTTCGATTTGAGTCCGGAAGCCGCGCTCATAGCCAAACATTTCCTGATCATCCATTGTATTATATCGCCTCTCTCATGGCCGTCTAGTTTTACCCTGCCCAATGCGCTCCGCGCCGCAGGGGACGTTCGGTACTGTATGGTCGTCGCGGTTGCGTCTATGTGGATAGTGCGGGTAAGTTTCGCCTACCTTTTCGCGTATGCGTTCCATATGGGACCCATAGGCGCATGGATAGCGATGGTAAGCGACTGGTGCGTCCGAGCCGTATTCTTCACCTCCCGCTGGCGGAGCGGAAGATGGCGGATAAAAACAGTCATTCAAGACTGAAGCCTCCAAATTACCAAATCGGAACCCTTGTCTCTCCGCGCACGGAACCTTTTATGCCCAACTTGCTGTTCTAACGAGCGGCTTTCAGAATGCTTTTAAATCTGCTATACTATTAGTATGAATTTAGACTCAGACCAACAGAAAGCTTATTTAGCTGACATAAACGCCGTTGTTTCCGCCGGAGCTGGTTCGGGGAAAACGCGGGTGCTTGCGGAACGATATGTGAGGCTCGTTACGGAACGTGGGTATAAGGTTCATGAAGTCCTTACCCTTACCTTTACTCGAAAAGCCGCGTCAGAAATGCGCGAGCGTATTTTCAAACGCCTTACCGAATCAAGCCACCCTTTGGCTGGGGAGGCTCTAGCGCAATTTGACAAGGCGCGTATTTCAACGATGGACGCATTTTGCGCTGGACTCGTGCGCGGCGCATCGAACCGATACGGACTCTCTGGGGATTTCCGTGTAGACGATGCGGAAATGAGCCGCATAGCTAAGGAAACTGCGGTCGAACTTGTAATGAACGGACGCCGCGAAAAGGCGCTTTACCGAGCGCTTTCCCGACTCGTTTCCGCGCGGAGTTTTGAAATCGTCATAAACAAACTCTTTGCGGACATAGCCATGGAGAGCTTCAGTCTGGTCAAGGCGGGTGCGTATGCGGTTTCTGCGCAAAAGCAGGTTGATTTTATCCAAAAGGAAACGCAAAGACGCTGTGAGACCATAAATAATTATTGTGACGCGGTTCTTTCGATTGATGATTCCAAATGTAAGTCAGACACGCCTAAAAAGGCAAAGAATGCGGCGCGAAAATCCTTTACCCTGCCCTTGGTTCTTGAGACTCAAACCACGCCCGATGAAACCCTGTCTGAAGGAGTCGACCCGAAGACAAAGGTCCGGACGCTCATTGAGAAGGCGGAATTTTTCGCCTCACAGACGGCATTTCCCAGCATAAAGTCCACTGTAAAAGATGAAACCCTCAAGGAACTTAAAGTATTGACCGATGCCGCACGGAAGAATGCAAAAGAATTGGTGGTTTTGGCGAAAACGCTCTTGTTTCGTGAGGATATTCTTGCGATAGGACAGCTCTTGGATGAATATGAAGCCGAGTACCTTTCCCGCAAGCGGCAGACGGGATTAGTTTCTTTCCGCGACGCACTTGAAATGGCCATAGATGTTTTGAAGTCGGATACAAAATTGCGCTCTTTTTACAAAAAAAATATCAAATCCATAATGATTGACGAATTCCAAGATAACAACGAACAACAGAAGAACCTCCTCTACCTCTTGGCGGAACGGGACGATGTACAGACCGTCAACGCGGTACCCGAGTCGGTGAACCTTGCGCCAGACAAGCTATTTTTTGTAGGTGATGAGAAACAATCCATTTATCGGTTCAGAGGAGCTGACGTGGCGGTTTTCCGCAAACTTTCCCAAGAGTTAAAGGAGGGTCTGCCCCAGGAACTGCGAGAACAATTCTACGATGTTTCACTCAACACGAATTACCGTTCCACGCCTGAGCTTGTTGATTTTTTCAATGCGATTTTTCCGAGTGTTTTCGGAATCGCAACCGAAGACTATGAAGCCGAATTCTCCCCCATTCGAAGCGACCCTTCAAAAGAGCATGCAAAAACGAAATCCTCGACAGGGTATGTGCCAGTCGAAATATTTCTGAGAGAGAAAGGCGAAAGCGAAGACATTTCGGATGAGACGAGTGAAGCCTTTGCCTGCGCGGAACGTATTGTGGACGGGGTTTTGTCTGGTGAATTTAGATTGGGGGACGTTGCGGTTCTGTTCAAGACAACGACTCGACAGAACGAATATGAGCGTGTCTTTCGGCAGGCGGGAATTCCATTCACCGCATCCGATCCGCGGGGCGTGTATGCTGACGGTCTTGCGAACGATTTCTACGCCTTCCTCCGCCTAGCCCTTTTTCCCCTAGACAAAAATGCCTATGCGACCGTACTTCGCTCTCCTTTCGTCAACCTCGATGACGAGGCTGTCTTTACCCTCCTTTTGGAGATGGGAGCAGATTCTTCCATTGAGAAAAAACCCTTCCCGGATACGCCTGCGCTCTCCCTTTCTCTCGCGGAAAAAGCTCGTTATGAACATGGAAAGACGGTTTTCGCGGAATTGTGTCGACGCATAGATCTTGAATCTCTTGCCTCGATACTATCGTATCTGTGGTTTGAAACTGGTTATCGGACCTGGCTCTTGTATCGCAGGGAATCCCGTCCCGCGCTGGGGCATTTTGATTATCTGTACTCCCTTGCTCTGAACGCGGATCGACGACAATTGAACGCAAGCGCTTTCTTGGACGAGCTTGCACCGCTCATCGGGAGCGCGGAGAAAATACAGACCGGCGAAGCGCCCAAAGTTGACAACGAAGTCCTTTTTTTGACGGTACATAAGAGTAAAGGGCTTGAATTCCCGGTTGTCGTGCTTGCAGACGCGGGCGGCATAGGCAAAGGAGAGCGCAACGACAAGCCTTATTATTTATCATCTCAGTGGGGTCCCATCGTTAATCTGAAAATGGACGTAGAAAGGCGCAAAGAACCGTCCGTCAATTACTTTTATTCTATGCTTCAGGAGACCATTAAACAGCAGGAGGAAGCGGAAATAAAGCGTCAGTTCTATGTTGCCGCAACCCGTGCCGAAAAATACCTCTTTATCTTCGGTACACGCAAGGTAAGTAAAAAGGAAGAACAGGAGCTTGCGGGACTTGATACGATAGAGCGCCTTTCTGAACTTGCCGCTCTTCCCCGCAATAACGCCCAGTACGAACCGCAAAAGAAAAGTTTCCTTGATTTACTTGCCATAGGGCTTGCGCCACGAAAGAGTGAACAGCATATGGTTTTCCCCTTTTTCCCTCCCCTTCCCTCCCCTTCTTCAGACGATTCGGAGTCGGATTTTTCCCCTAGCTATACTGAACGGATGCGAATTCTGAAAGAGAAGACGGAGCGACTCATAGAAAGCATAGAAAAGGAAGGAAAGAAGAGAGAAATGAAGAAAACAAAAGAAGATTCTGCACCGCTTAGGCCTGAGGACTTTTATGCAAAAGAGTCTCCTCCTCTTAAGGAGGCATCCACCCTCTCCGTTGAACCAACCGCGATTGAGACGGTGGGCGGGGGAAACTGGAGGATTGGTACGCCCCGAGACGGTGCAATCTGGGGTGAACGGCTTTCTGACTTTAAGAACAATGATTTCTTGGGAAAAAAGGAGGAGCGATCCAAGGATTTCGGTACATTATGCCACCATTTGATAGGGAAACGGTTTATAGGCGAGGTGTTTGAAGGTACAGCTTTCAGGGCTGCGCGCTCCCTCTTCCCGGATGCATCTCGTGAAGAGAGGCAAGCTCTTGCCGATGAAGCCCTTGCCCTTACGTCGGCTTTTTTTTCGAGCCATCTGGGCACAGAAGCATTTCTTGCACGACGGCGTTATTCGGAACATGCGTTTATCCTTCCTTTAGCTGACGAGAACGGCAAGACGATTCTGATTAAGGGCCAAATAGACTTGATTTACGAACACAAAGGGCGTTGCGTCATCCTAGACTTCAAGACCGATAGGGAGATTCGCCCAGAAAACCACCGGTTTCAGCTTGCATGTTACCGTGCGGCAGCAGGCGCTTTTTCAGACTTGCCTCCCAAGACGGGTTTGGTTTACTTAAGAAATATGTCGGTTGTATTTTTTGACCCAGCCGTAAGCACTGAAGAGCTATTGGAGACCGCAAAGGCGTCTTTGGCGCAATAACGCCAATGTATGATCCGCTTGATGGTGCACTATTGAGCATAGACACCGGTAATGGCGATGTCGCTCCACAGGGATGAGTAGGATTGTATAGCGCCCACGGCTTCCTCCCAGAAGTCCTGTAGAGCGTAATCCGGGTTACGAATCACCCGTCTGCCGTACGGATCCATTGGTGAAAGTGAGTTTTGTCCATAGGAAAAGGCAATACGCTGACTATCGATGTTACCGAAATACCACGCCCGCACATCTTGCGGAAGGTTAAAATTTTCCGGTGCGAGACCCGCACCGAGACTCACGTCAACAGGAACCCATCCAAAGCCTTCTATCCAGAATTCTGCCCAGTAATGCAGTATCGTCTCACGGAAACGGTCGACAAGAACGCCGGCAATAGGTAGCGACGGAATACCAGCACCACGGAGAAGCGTGCAAAAAAGCAGGGATGCTGAATAGGAGTCGGCTTTTTTTTGTTCGAGAACATTCTCGACATCGTTGTAAAGTGGTTCTGTTTGAATGGCGATGGTATCGAGGATCCAATCGTAAATCTTATTTGCCTTGAGGTAGGGATTCCGCTCTCGCCCCACAATGGTTTCAACAAGCCTTTGAACTTTGTCGACTGGCAATAGCGAGGTCTCTTGAATAAGCGTGTCCGTCATAGAGTTTCGCTGGGACACGTCCCTCAGACGTATGTTCGTTTCCACGCTGTAAACATCCACAACATAAGACAGATTTATGCCGATATTTGCACCAGAAACAACGTCTTTCAGTTGAAAAAGACTCGTTCCTCGATAGTTTTCGGCTATGGGATCGCTGTTGCGGGACAAAAGCTGAATATTCGGCTGGGACGCGGACCGGGACGGTTCCGGAACCCAAACGTAGAGCGTGTTCGGTGCGAAAGCGTCTTGTACCTTGATGTTGACCGAATACGAAACTAGGTAACTACGTTTGTCCTTGAATGTCTTGAAACCCGGTTTATCGGTTACAGAAAAGTAAATAGGAAGAGAATTTCCCTGCGGTGTGTGAATCTCAAGATTGCCACTTATCGCTCCATCCGGAACATGGACCCTAATTTCTTCATTCGCCCATTTTTCATCTCCGAACCTGCTTTCCATCGCCTTCATCGTAATTTGAGCAGAGTCTTCCGCGGACCACGTGAAGAAAACCCCGCCATTTTCGGCGTTTGTTCCGAATCCACTTCCCCGTATGCTTATGAGTGAGCCTATGGGCGCAGACTTTGGTCTTATTTCATCTATGACAGGACCAGTTCGACGAGTCGCTTGAGTCGATTGAGGTATGTTGTCGCGGTTTGAGAATAGAACCGGGTTACTTTTCCTCCCATTTCTATATACGTAGACGAGACCGGCATCCCCAAATTCGGGAATACGGACTCGAATAAGAGTGTTTGACCATTGGAGATACGATGATAATGTTGGCTCCTGTCCCGCTATGGTAATATAAGACATGCCCTGTTCGCTACCGAAGTTTTCACCGGAGATGCTGACAATCTCGCCTACGCCACCGATTTTCGGGTCAATATCAGTAATAATAGGCGGATTTTCCTTACAGGTGAACAGTAGAAAGATGAACAGTAAAGTTGAAAAAGCAAGAAAAGTTTTCAGCATATTACAAGAGTCAATTTTCATTATTTTTCGGAACTTCCGCATCAGAGGTCGATTCTTCGGCTTTTACGGCATCTTCCTGCTCTGCTTCTTCTTTGTAAGGGTGGAGTCTGAGGAGAATCTCAATAACCGACCCTTCGGAATTGGAGGAACCAAGGGGCAAGAAATAGACTTCTTCGCCAAAGGTGATAGGGATAGTCTGCATAGTAGTTTGGTAACGCATACCCTGGCGGGGAATGTCGATCCAGATTTGCCCTTGGGCGACAAGTACGTTATGCCCATCACGGCGGAGGTAGGGGGTGAACTGCACAGAGACCACAATATTTGAGCCGATAAATTTTATGCCCACCGCCTTTCCCGGAATGGTAACCTTTGAACTTTTTGAATTCCACACTTCCTCGCTGTCGTTTTCCAAAATTCGCGCTGTTATGTCAAGCACGACTGCCTTGTCTTTAAGCCCGGGCAGTAAGGGTTCAATGTCTTGTGAAAGTGCGGTTCCCGCAGTAAAGAGCAAGAATCCACCCAGTACAGAAAATGTTTTCCAATGAATCATCGTGCGCCGACTCTCCTTGGATAATCTGCCGCCTTAATAATCAGAGGTTCGCCGGAGCTGGTGAAATTCTTAGTTTCGGGAAGCCGTATTATCATATACTCCGACCCGTTTTGCTGACCTAGATACTGCATAATCCCGTTTATTTCCGATGCAGGGACAATGTTCTGCACATCCATCTCCACACTACTTTCCATCAAAGCCATAGACGCGGATTGAGGCATCTGAACCGACGAGAAAGGACGGACTAACGCGAAAATAAAGGCGAGGATAAAAACCGCGGCCGCGGCGGCTACCGCGGGCAGTGGCAGAGAAATTGATCTGCTCCAAACCGCAGTCCTACGCCTCTCGAAATAGGGGACGAGGTTTTGGAAGACCCGCTCCTTCACCTCTTCTTCATGCGAGGGCTTCACGGCTTTCTTTTTAAGTCTTTCCGAGCAAGTACGAAATTCTGCAAGCCGAGAAGCGCATTTTGCACATGAAACAACGTGAGATTCCATCTTTTCTTTCCATGGAGAAGGAAGCTCTCCATCAAAGTACACAGAAAGAAGTTGTTGTTCAGGACACATTTTGAACTCCTTGCGGCGGTTCCACCGTCTCTTGTAATAAGCTACTCAGGCGCTCACGCGCCCGAAACACCCGTACCTTTACATTTCCCTCACTTATACCGAGCATACGCCCGATTTCTTTGTAGTTCATTTCAGCATATTCTTTCAAAATTAAAACTATGCGTAAATTCTCAGGCAGTTTTTTAAGAGCTTCCTGAACATCCGCTTTGGACTCTTTTTTTATAACCTCTGTTTCTCCGGTTTCCATAGCCCGTGTCTCTTCACGGAAGGCTTTCTGATATGCCTTTTTTTCCTTGTCCTTGCGTTTCACATAGTTCAACGCCGCGTTTTTAACTACCCGTATAAGCCAATACTTGGCGTCATCCGGGGAAGGAAAGTTCATATTTTTTTCGAACAAACGGAAAAAAGCATCTTGACAGAGGTCTTCCGCCGCCTCCTCGTTATTGGCTATACGAAATGCAACTCTATACAAGATGGGAAATACCGTATCGTAGAGTCTGCGGAACTCTGCCTGCGACATGTATTCTCCTATTACCTAAACAAGTTTTCTCTTTTTTAGTTACGAAAAAATGATACCATAAAAACACGAAAAAGTCAATGCTCTCACACGATAGCGTCTATCCCAAAACCTAAGCTTGAAACAGAGCCATTATTAGAAAAAACTTGTTTTTAACTGTTTTTCTTTTTCAAAACGGCTCACAGCTAAACCGATGAGTCTATCTATGAGGTCGGAATAGGAAAGTCCGCTCGCCTCCCAGAGTTTAGGATACATACTGATTCTGGTAAAGCCGGGCATGGTGTTGATTTCGTTGACAACAGGTGTTCCATCCGGCTTCAGGAAAAAATCAACTCTACTAAGTCCTTCACAGCACAGAATTTTGAACGTCTTGACAGCCAAATCTTGGATGATTCTGACCATTTCCGGCGACAGTTTGGCTGGAATATCGAGACGCGCTCCGGTTTGGTCCAGGTACTTCGCCTCATAAGAGTAAAATTCACGGCTTGAGACTACTTCTCCGGGTAGAGAAGCGCACGGTTCTTCGTTCCCCAACACGGAACATTCAATTTCCCGTCCTGGTATGAATTCCTCCAGAACAATCTTCGTATCGTATTCAAAGGCTTGTCTGAGAGCCTGCTCGAATTCCTCCTCGTTGTGAACCTTGGTGATTCCGACCGAAGACCCCATGTTTGTCGGTTTTACAAAGAGAGGCAAACCGAGTTTGTCTACGGCTTCGGCGAACGAGAGGCTTTCGTGGAATTTGAGAGCGATGAATTTACCGATGGGCAGACTCGCGTCCCGGAGGAGGCGCTTCATCACGTCTTTGTCCATACTCACTGCGGAAGCAAGCACGCCTGTTCCCACAAAAGGCACATCCGCCAGTTTCAACAAGCCTTGAACCGTACCGTCTTCGCCGAAGGGTCCATGGAGAATAGGGAAAACCACGTCAATTTTAAACGGCGATTCTCGTCCGTTGACCGATAAGACGCCTCCACTTTCCGGGATGAGCGCGGCAATCGGCGCACTCTGTGTGCATAGCGGCTGAAAAGCGCCGCCTTCGGCGGCTTGGGCATTCAGCGTTTCCGCAGACGTCAGGTGCCATACGCCGTTCTTACCGATGCCTATAAGAACGGGATGGTACTTGTCTCTATCAAGGGCGTAGAAGACGTTTCTTGCGGATTGAACCGACACTTCGTGTTCCGCAGATTTCCCGCCAAAGAGAATAGCAACGTTAATTTTCTTTTGCATGACGGATAATAATAAATCATTTTGCTCCATTTTGCAAGACAAGGCTAAACACTTGTCTACACGAATAAAATTTATTATAATAAAAAAATGTTAATCAGAGAACTATTATGCTTTGACGCGGAAGGACAGGATGCGGCGGTCCGCGGCTGGGTCAGAACAAAACGAGAACTCAAGAATCTTGTGTTTGTCGAGGTGAATGATGGGTCGTGTTTCGCGTCTATACAATGTACATTCGACTGTAATGACGCAAAAATGGCGAAAAAGGGCGTTTTCAATACGTTGGCGGCGCTCGGTACCGGTTGTTCTGTTGAAATAAAAGGCAAACTCACGCCCTCCCCGGCAGCAGGGCAAAAAACCGAGATTGTCGCAGAAACCATCTTGCTCATCGGAGGCGCGGACGATTATCCCTTGCAGAAGAAGCGTCACTCACTGGAGTTCTTGCGTGAGATTGCCCATTTACGCGCCAGAACAAACACATTCGGTGCGGTAGCCCGCACACGTTCACGGCTCGCCTTTGCGGTGCATGAATTCTTCCAAAACAGAGACTTTCATTACATCCATACACCTATCATCACCGCAAACGATGCGGAAGGCGCGGGCGCTATGTTTCAAGTTACTGCGTTGGACATAGACAAACCTGGTAATTTGCCTCCTGACTATTCGGCTGATTTCTTCGGTAAAAAAACCTTCCTCACCGTATCCGGGCAACTGGAGGCGGAAACGTATGCGACCGCCCTTTCTCGAGTCTACACCTTTGGTCCGACATTTCGCGCCGAAAATTCCAACACGGCGCGGCATCTCGCCGAATTCTGGATGATTGAGCCGGAGGCTTCCTTTGCGGACTTGGAAGACAATATGCGGCTTGCCGAAGATTTTCTCAAGTTTCTCTTCACAACCGCGCTGGAAAAATGCGCCGAAGACCTCGCGTTCTTTGATGCACACATCCAAAAAGGCGTTGTAGATACTTTACGAAAGGTTGTGGAATCGCGTTTTTCCCACATCACCTACACGGAGGCCGTCAAAGAATTGGAGAAGCAGAGCGGAAAATTCACATTTAAGCCATTTTGGGGATGCGATTTGCAGAGCGAACACGAAAAGTTCCTCACCGAAGCGGTTGCCGGAGGGCCGGTCATTGTTACAGATTATCCTGAGGAAATCAAAGCCTTCTATATGAAAATGAACGATGACGGTAAAACGGTACGGGCTATGGACGTGCTTGTTCCCCGATTAGGAGAAATCATCGGCGGGAGTCAACGCGAAGAAAACCTTGAACGGCTCGAAAGCCGTATGGCGGAACTCGGCATGCATGTGGCAGACTACTCGTGGTACCTTGACCTGCGGCGTTTCGGGTCCGTTCCTCATTCGGGCTTCGGTATGGGTTTTGAGCGGCTGATTCTCTACGTTACCGGCATGACGAACATCCGCGACGTTATACCGTACCCACGTACGCCCGGAGTCGCGGCGTTTTAGAGACTTTTAAATTAACCGCCAAACAAGCGCCTTTCACATCTACTGTGATTAAAAGAGAAAAAGCCATGGAAATACAGTTAAAAGCACTAGACAAACTACTCATCGTATTGCTTGTCGTCACTGCGGCGGCTGTCGTCTTCATCAAGACAAGCAAGAAAACCGTTCAGGATGCGGTAGCCGGGGTCGTCGGTAAACAACTCGTGTTCAGTCACTTCTGGCAAAATGAAGAGTCGAAAACTATGCTGCGAAAGCTCGCCGATGACTTTGAGGCGAGGAATAGTGGGAATGATGAAGGGAAAATCAGCGTAGTTCTGCGTGACTATCCAGCGAGCTATATGGAAGCTATGCTCGCTACACCACCCACCGAAGACGAGGATAAAAAGAAAAAGGATTTTCTCGCGTCTGATGTTTTTATTCTCGATTCACATATACTCTATGAAGCTATTCAAAATGGGCGGCTCGCCTCGCTTGACGATTTCCTCTTGATGGACGACATGAGAGATGAGTCTCAAAAAAAAGAATGGGCGGTACCGCTCACATCCAATATTCATATGCTTTTCTACAATATAGACATATTGAATGCAATAGGTTTCGATCGTCCGCCTAAGAATTGGACGGATTTCCAAAAATACGCAAAATCATTGACCGATAATTACGGAAATCGCTACGGGCTGACCCTATCCTTGATCACGAGCGGCGATTACCCGGACCTTTACCCGTGGTTTTGGGCCGCGGGAGCGTTGATGATGAAGGATGGCAAGCTGAATTTGGGGTACCCGGAGGAGAATCCGGCGATTTCGGCAACCCTGCAATTTTTTGCGAAACTCAATCAAGAGGGACTCATCGTGCCGGGCAGTTTCCTGAAGACGAAACAGCAGAAAATTAAAGAGTTCACGGAGAACAAAGCGGCGATGATGATAGGTTCCATCGAAGACATAGAAACGGTCCGCCGAAAGATGTACGACTCTAGTTTCGGTATCAGTACGATTCCCGTGCCAGACAATTTTTCAGGCAAGTCCATTTTCGGACTGATGACCACATTCGCGGGCATAGGCGCGCAAAGCGCCTTAAAAGACGAGGCCTGGGCTTTTATGTCTTTTCTCTTGGAACATAGTTCTGACATTGCGGCCGTCGTTCACGCCATTCCGGGCAACGGCAACACGCCTGCTTCGGTCAAAGAGAGTTCGGCCGCGGAAAAGGCTTACGATATGTTTGAAAGCAGCTACACCGTTGAGGAACTGAGCGGTATGCCGAAAGCCCGCGGTTTCGCCCAAATATTCTGTAAGGAAACGGCAGCCATGTTGGACGAATCCCAGTCTCAGGCGCGGGCAAAACGGGAAGAACTTAAAGCCGCTAAAGCGGAATCCTCAACCATTACCGAAGCCATCGAATCAATCATCCTCGAATCCGTCCGCAAAACGATGATGTCCATCCAAAAACAAGGGGAAGAAGCCTTGTATAAAGAGTAATGCGTAAGTCGAACGCCGCATTTTAAGGTTACCGCACGGTGGAGCGGCTAATTTATAATACATGTTCATTCGGGTAATTCGTTGACTCTTTCACGGCGGAGAACAATGCCAAAAACACCAGTAGTATTGAAAGAAAGCGCGTGTTTCCTGGGCTGACCGCTAAGATGTTGTAGGTGCCGTGTATGACGACGGCGGATAGGAAGCGCCATACCGACAGCTCTGGAGATTCTCTCATAAAGAAGATGGCGGCGCCTATACGTGCGCCGCAAGCAGCATGTATAGGCGCGGTCGTGATATCTCGTAACAGCGTTGTCTGAACATTGTCAGTGCTGTAAGCTACGCTTTCCGCCAAAGCAAACCCGAGTCCGGTGACAAGTCCTATTGCCGCAAAATGAGGCGCTCTTCTTTCTCTTTTTAATTCTTTAAAAAACTTAAAAAACAAAAAGAAAAGCAAAAGCAGAAAAAAGCGGCTAATCTCCTCCGTTAAGGCGATGCGGCAGAACACGTTGAAGAAGAATCCCTTGAGATTCTGATTGAGAGAAGGTGGAATGAAATACTGGGCGACCGCGGCGGGTGCGATAGAGACCGCGCCTGTGAGAAGGCACGAGAGGAAAAGGCTTGCCGATATGCCGAGTTTTCCCCGCAGGGAAAAAGCCGCGAATACGGGTAGAGCCGCTATGAAAATAGGCAGGATCAAAAACAACATATTCACCAGTGAAAGTATAGTAAAGAACGG
>JAIRNA010000142.1 GCA_031258305.1 Treponema sp.
CTTGACGTAGGGTTCGGCGTTTACGCGATATCGTCTTTGGGGAGCGGGGATAACAATATCCTTGCATCCGGCATAAACAAGAATACCGTCAGCGTATGGGACGCTAAATACACGTTCAATCTTGGCTACACGTTGCCTGATGCGTTCAAGTTCACCGCGACCTTCCGTCCTGAAAATGACGCTGGCGGAACCTCCAACCGTGATGAAAGCATGAAGTCGATCATCTCGCTCCGCCTCCTTGCGCTAAAGAACTTGACCGCCATTGCGGAGGCGGAGTTGGATAACCTTCAAGAATTTGATCCCAAAGGCAAAGTCACCATTTATGAGACCATAGGATACAAGATTGACGGCTTGTCGTTTGGGTTGAACGCGGGCGAATACATCCTTACAAAGGAGGAGTCTGACCTTGGTATCCGCCTTAACCCGTGGGTGAGTTACGCCTTTGGCGCCATCGTCCCGCGGATTGACTTTGTGTACTTCATGGGCGGCAAAATAGAAGGCTCTGACGATGATGAAGAGGGGAAATACCACCGCAAAGGCTACGCCGCAACCAACAACGCGGACGACTCGGTTATTACCATCCGCCCCTCGGTTACATTCAACATTGACGGCAAAACCAGCCTTGAGATTGGCGATGCGGTGAACTTTGAACAATACAACAAGGATTACTACGGGGTGAGCGGGCATACCAAGAAAAGTAAAATTACCAATGTTTTCTATGCTGATGTGAAATGGAGTTTTTAACATAAAAGGTATCGGCGCAAACGATGCAGAGTTTTATCCGTAACATAAGTATAATGATAGTTTGCGCTTGGTACCCCAGTTTGTCAAAACTTTTTCAAATGGCGGTGTCCTCATTCCTGATAATACCCATCTACATAAAACTCTCGACCGGCAAGCGTACTTTCTATAAATTCTGTTATGACGGACGCGGTAGTGGCGATGCTTGCTTTCCTCCATTCCCGTCCATTAATCGTGCGCGCTTCGCCAGAATTCAGCGCTGAAAAAAGCGGCTGTGTTTCAGGGTAATCCATGTAATCAAAAGGACCCGCGCCTTCCCTTGCCAAAAGAATCGTGTCGGCAACGTCCGTCAACTGGAGAATCTTGAGCATGGCCGCGTATTGCTTGTCCCGAAATTCTGTGTTGACTATACGATCCGAGGTCAAAAACAAGAACGGCGTTTTCGGCGTGGATGCCGTCTCGATACGGTTTACCTTTTTGGATTTGAGACTCGCCAGCCATGTTCGGATATTAAACATAAGCCGCTTGAAGAAATCTTTCGGAATTTCAGCTGGCGATTCTTCCCAGTAATACAGGGACCAGAGACGACTCTCTACCGCAACGGCACCACGGATATGATAATTCTTGATGGATTCTTCCTCATTTGCGAGGAAATATACGGCTGAACCGCCCGCGTCATAGCCCAAGAGAAATACAGGAACATCTTGTCCAGAAATGAGAATTTCAAGACGGGAGAGTAGGAACAGTAGATCTTTTTTCTTTTCATCTTCAAATCTTCTCCCTAATTTGTTTGCCTTTTCTGAGGAAGTTCCCCAGATTCGCGCTTGAATAAACGCCGTTTTTTCCCATAGGGAAGGGGAGGGCGGCGAAAGGGCAATAATCAGAAAACCTTGTCTTGCGAGCGCCATACAAATTCTGTCGATGGCATCAACGGATTCAAAGGGCGGCGCGACAACGACAACGCCTTTGCTGTCAGTTATGGAAGCATTTTCGGGATAAAGGCGGACCGCGAATTCTCTCTGTCTCTCTTTGTCAAAAAATATTTTTGTCGTAGAATTAATGGGCGTCTTATCTTGAATGGGTGAAAAATATACAGCAAGCATGGCTGTCGACAAGACAAGTACGGCAAGGACCATATGAAAAATATTTTGCTTGTAGAATCCAGAGCTCTTGTTAAAAATGCCTCGAAGGTTGACGATGTTAAGCGCGATATTGCAAAGGAGAAGCGGCATACATTCGAGGCGGAACCCATAGGCGGGGAAAAAGGCTATATTGGTACCAAGGGCGATGGGCGGCAGCCAAACCACTCCGTTTAAAGGGCTTCGTAGGTGTATAAATACCTTTATGATAGGAATGACCAAGAGAAAAAATATAAGAATTTCAAGGAGTCTTAATTCCACTCCGATTTTCAAAATTTCCTCTGAGGAGAGACGCGTGCTAACGATTCGGCAATGACCGCGTAAACACGGTCCGCAAGATTCTGCTTACGCTGTTCAGCGGAAAGCCGGACGGTTTCTATGGACGGCGAAAAAGAGACGGACACTGGTCCAGAATGAACGACGTAGTTCTTTTCAAATACTTCATAACTACCGGCAATGGATACGGGAACGATAATAGACTCTGCCTTGGTCGCTAGTTTGAAAGAACCAATGTGGAAAGGGAGTAATCCTTTACCACGACTCCGACTGCCTTCCGGAAATATCAACATAGCATGACCTTCCCGTATATGCTTTATGCCCTTGTTAATCGTCTGTACCGCTTTGCGGGGGTTCTTTCTATCTATAAAAAGCCCGCCCAGAAGGAAAATCCAAATGTTGAGAAAGGGTATCCAGAGTAATTCTTTTTTACCGATAAAACCCACGGGCCGTCCCGCGTACGCAAGCAAAAGTACTATGTCAAATATGCTCCCATGGTTGCTCACAAAACACACGGGTCCCTCCTTGGGGATATTTTCTCTGCCGTGTACCGTAATTTCACAGCTTGAGAGTTTGACAAGGAATAGCGCCCACCCTTGGGCGATTCGGTAAATGATAATCGATATGTTTTTTTTAAGCCGTACAAAGCTAAACAAAAGGCATAAGATGCCTATTGGAAAAAGTAATATCAGAGATAATCCCACAATAATGAAGATAACAACCGTTTTCAGCCGCGCTAACATATTTATTTTACTCCTTAAAAGCAGTCTAAAGCTTTTTTATGTAATTCACTTCGTAGCTTCCCAAAAACTGCCGTCTATGGGCGCATTTTGGAAATGTGTCATCTGAAATTTCATTATATCCGCTTTTTACATTCTCGGCAATAGTGGTTGTTAGCATCTCGGTAAATGTTAGTTCAATCGTCTTATATCATCCCCATTGCCATTTCTTTTATTTGTGAGTAGAATACCATCAAACGGCTTATTAAAAAAGAAAAAGGAGAAACAATGATTCTTTTAAGATTTCCCAAATTATTCTTATGTGGATGGATTTTCATAGTGCTTTTAGCTGGGTGCGGTGAAAAAGATTGGGTAGGAGATACAAAGACAGTTAGCGGCTCCTCGAACAAACTGCGTCTGTATAAGTATCTCGTAGATAATTACGGCGAACACATCATCGCCGGACAAATGGACACTTCTTGGAGTGATGCGCCTTCTATGGATATGGTTGCCCGTGTCTTTCAAGACACAGGTAAATACCCCGCGCTCAAGGGCTTTGATTTTCTCAACATATGGGAGGGTGGTGGGGCTAAACAAACCGAAGAGGCTATCCAATGGTGGGAATATCCACCACTATCAACAAGAGATGGACACGCGGTACATGGCATTATCACATTCTGCTGGCACTGGCGCCCAGGTGGTATGGGAGATTTTTACACCAACAACACAAGATTCCGTATCCCTTGGAAAAACGGCAAGCTAGACAAGGAGTCCACTGCTTGGCAAACCATTTTAGCGGACCTTGATTTGGTCGCCGCGGAATTGCAGAAATTGGAAGACAAGGACATTCCAGTCTTGTGGCGGCCCCTCCACGAGGCTTCGGGCGGATGGTTTTGGTGGGGCGCAAGCGGTCCAAAGCCGTACATCGCGCTATGGGAATTCATATACGATTATTTAACGAATGTAAAAGACTTGAACAATCTTCTCTGGGTATGGAACGGGCAGAAAGCGGAATGGTTTCCCCGGTCATCAACTGTTGACATAGTTGGAACGGATATTTACCCGGCGCCCCAAGACTACAGCTCGCAGTCGGACCTGTTTTACAAGACCCGCGATATGGTTCCTGACAGAAACTGTATGGTTGCCCTTACGGAAAATGGCGAAATCCCAGATCCTGACCAACTCTCCGCGTATCATGTGAAATGGTCATGGTTTATGACGTGGAACGATGGGGGACCAGAAGGCACAAG
The DNA here is from genome assembly GCA_031258305.1 of Treponema sp. Lineage (GTDB taxonomy): Bacteria > Spirochaetota > Spirochaetia > Treponematales > Breznakiellaceae > JAIRKH01. Next base: position 4,126 of record JAIRNA010000142.1, read on the forward strand.
CGAAAACAATTATTGGAGCGGTGAGTACCACAACACCTCTGCTCATAAACAGAAGGTTTACAACCATCCCTACGTCATCACTCTTGATGAATTACCGGACCTGACCGTGTATGGAGAAGACTAGGCAGAGAATGGAAAAATTCTTCCCTTTCCTTTTGCTTTTCATTCTTTCGCTTGGTCTTTCCGCTCAAGAAGGCGATGCGATGCAAGTCGCCGTTGAGCTGGGTAGAGCCGGTATTTCTTTTGAGGAGAGGGAACTTTTTTCGCAATACGGCAGTTTCGGTACATCGATTCACATCTTTTTACCGTCTGAAACCGAGGCTATAGGCACGGTCGCTGTGGCCGCGCCTTTGTTGAACCGTCCTTTCACCCAAGAGATCGGTATTGCCTTTATAGAAAAAATAAAAAAAAGAGAAAAAATTACCTTGCACAAGCGTCCGATAAACGTTAGAGTTGCATTTTTGGCGGATGAAGATTCTACCTTGCCTGTGGATATGCGTAAAAACACCCGGGCAGGGCTTAAAGACCTTTGCGCCGTTTTACCGCCTGAAAGTGTTCTTCTTTACCTCGATTTTGACGGTCCTCCGCAAAAATTGCTTTTCACCCATGGTGCAAAGGGGCGAGGAACGCCGCTTATCGCGGTTAAGCCTCTGCCAGAACTATGCAAACAGCACAATATTCCCTACATCTTCGCTGTGTCAAACAACGCCTTTTTCCGTTTGGGATTAGTGGAAGGGCAGGAAACTGTCGAGCTTGCAGGAAAACAGGAGATTAACGCTGTTTTTGTTTCGAGAAAAGAAAAAGCTGACGTTACAGACGGTAAGTCTGATCTGTTGACGGCGGAGAACATAGCGGATTTGCTTGTTGATTATGTTGAAACAATAGAATGGGCAGATTCGGAAAGAGACGATACTCATTTCGCTATGATGACCAATGCGGCGGGACAAGAGTGTTTTATTTCTGAAACGACGCTTGTTGTAATGGCGCTTACGGGTGTAGCAGTTCTCCTCATCGTGTTTTTAATGTTTTCAATAATAAAACGCCGTCTGTTTATCGTTCAATTTAGAATTTTTTTCATTTATTTTTGGGTCTTGCTTCTCTTTGCGGCGCTCTTTTTCGCAGTGTTAGAAGGGGTCGGTGCGTTTATCCTTTTTATCGCAAGAGTCGCGAATATTTTTAACGTATTGACAGTCGCATTTAAAATCGTCGTTAGTCTTTTAACCTACAGTCTCATCGCAGAGCTGTTTGATGGGTTAAAAATACCGGGTAAACAACATTTTTTCAGCAACTCTACAGTTTTACTGGGAGTCGTGAATCTTCTCGTGGTACTTTTCATTGACATCGACCTTGTACCCATTTTTGCAGTTTGTCTCGTGTGTATTTTCATCGGTGCAGTTTCCAAGATCGCGGCGGTATGCTACTTGTTTGCGATTTTACTCTCGCTCCAGTCGGTAAGTCTCTTTGCCGCCTTTTGGGGAAATGGTAGTGGAGAGCTTACCCAAATGCTGATGAGCGCAGACATCAGCGTTAATCTTGCCATAACGAGCTGTACCCTGCCTATTTGGTTTATCCTAAAACGGGGGACTTTTTTATTGACCATAAGAGTAAAACGCCAAAAGTTTACTCTTTTCAATCTTTTCAGTAAGCCGAAAATCAGTTTTCTGATTCGTACCGCATTTTTGCTCGTCTTTTTGTTTATCACTGTGCAATTTCTCTTTTACTATCTTAAGATTATCCCGATACAAGTGGAACCGGTTCGCCGTGTATCGGAAAACGGTCTGATTCTCGATGTGAAAAAAAGCGATTTCTTGGAACGCCGCATTTATGGGATTTCCATTCAGGCGGAAGGCAAGCCTTGTCGGTTTGATATTACTTTGGAATCAGAGTCCGCGGATTTTTTCAAGAATTTCCTCTATTCTTGTTCAGTCCCTTTTCGGCTTGACGGTGATAAAATCGAGCTTATCCTCGGCGAGAATCCGCCTAATCCCTTTTTCTTTGAAATCGCTTTTAGTGTTTCTGAAAGCGCCAACTTCAGCGCGGATTTTATCGGAACACTCCGTACCGATGCGATTTACGCTGTCTATGATTCCCGTGTTGACAAGGCGGGGAAACCGGAAACTGAAGATTATGCGCTCACGCTCAGAGGAGTCCGTGAATTACGTGAATAAACAAAGATTTTTGTATAAATCAATAGGATAGCGGTTCCGTGGCGCAGGCGGAAAATCCGATTACAGAGACTGCGGGACTTATTCCGAAAGATTTAGAAAACAATGTCTTGCCATGGCGGACAGCGTTCCAACACTGCTGACACCACGAGGTCTTCAGGCAAAAGGAGTCCGGGGTCTTTCTCAAGCATAGCGAACGCGTCGGTCCGGGCTTGTTCCAACACAGCGGAATCCCGAACTATGTCCGCCATTCCCAGTTTCACATAGCCTGATTGTTCGAAACCAGCTATCTGTCCTGGTCCACGGAGTTTCAAATCCTCTTCCGCTATGAGGAAACCATCACTATTCTCAAGCATCACCATGAGGCGGTTTTTGGCGTCTTCGGTGTATTCATCCGAGTACACGAGGAAGCAGTAAGATTGGGCTGAACCGCGACCAACACGCCCACGTAGTTGATGCAGGGCGGAAAGCCCGAATCGTTCCGCGTGTTCAATGACCATACAGGTGGCGTTAGGCACATCAACGCCTACTTCCACGACACTGGTCGCCGCGAGGATGTGCGTGTCGCCCCTGCGGAACGCCTCCATCGTCTGTCGTTTCTCCTCTTCATCCAAGCGTGAATGGATGAGCGCTGTTTTGTATTCGGGGAACACTTCGCGGACAAGTCGTTCCGCCATTGATGCCGCGTTTTTTAAATCTTGTTCTCCTTCTTCAATCAATGGATACACGAAATACGCCTGCGCTCCCTCCATGAGCCGCCGCCTGACAAAATCGTAAACCTTTGTTTCGTTGGATTCACGCGCCAGATGCGTCTCAATGGGCTTGCGTCCGGGCGGCATATCCTGAATGATTGACACATCCAGGTCCCCAAACACCGTGATTGCCAGAGTGCGAGGGATTGGGGTGGCGCTCATCATCAAGAGGTCCGGACTGCCGCCCTTGTCTATGATAGCCTGCCTCTGTAAAACACCAAACCGATGCTGTTCATCAATCACCACGAGGCGCAAATCGCGGTAAACAACGTCTTTTGAAAAAAGGGCATGCGTACCGATGACCAAGTCAATCTCACCGGAGGCGAGGTTTTTAAGTAATTGGGTGCGACCCGCGGCTTTTACGTTACCGGTGAGAAAGGCGACCCACACGCCGAGCGGTTCGAGGAGTTTTGCCGCATTCTCCGCGTGCTGGCGCGCCAATAGTTCCGTAGGCGCCAGGATCGCGGCTTGTCCATTGTTTTCAATGGCATGGAGGCAGGCGAGAAAAGCGACAAGCGTCTTGCCAGAACCGACGTCGCCTTGCAAGAGTCGCGCCATAGGGAAGGGACCGTCCATGTCGCTGTTGATTTCTCTTACCGCCTGCACTTGACCCTCAGTCAGAGAAAACGGTAGCCGCTCAAGCAGACGCCCTTGTAAGCCAGATTTTGCCTCGCCTTCCCGCTGTCTCGCTTTGCGCGTCATAGCTTTTTTCCCAATCATGGTCTCCAGATAGAAAAGCTCTTCATAAATCAGGGTGTTTTTTGCCTTTTCCAATTCTTCCGGCTCTGACGGAGCGTGAATTACGGTCAGAGCCGCGTGTTTCGGCAAGAAACCGTATTTCTCACGGAGAAACAGAGGAATTTCATCTTCAATGGCCGTGATATAGTGCCGTAAAGCCAGTCTTATGAGCGATTCTATCTCTCTTTGCGTGATTTCTTTGGTTAGCGGATAAATGGGAAACAGTTTCTTGAAGGTACTTTCGTCTGCGATGCGTTTGTAGACGATTTTTGAAGAGGATTGAATCTCGCCGTATCGAGCATTATAGGAAAATTTACAAGATATCCAAAATTTTTCGCCAACGGTCAGTTTTTTTTCGTACGTTTCCTGATATTTCCAGAATGTCAGCACGGCGCGAGCTGTTCCATCATCAATGTGAACTTTGACCCCTCTTTTCACGCCGAAGCCAACCCATTCGTGGGCGATGACCTTTGCTATGGTGCAAACGGCTATTTTTCTGCCTTTTTCGTCTTTTTTATCAAAATCCTTGAGCGGCACGGTACGGGTTCTGTCCACCCACTCGCGTGGATAATAAAGTAACAAATCTGCAATACTGATAATACCGGCTGAAGAAAATCTCATTACTGTTTGTTTGAAGTCTTCGAGTTTTTCGGGCGTTTTCTTCCACGCGCCGTTTAAGCGGATGAGCGGGTCTTTCAGTTCGCGGACGAACATGTTACCGCCTTCTGTTATGGGTCAA
>JAIRNA010000158.1 GCA_031258305.1 Treponema sp.
AAATAAATCTAAATATTGCTCGCGTTCTACAATTAGAAATGAATTTGAATATTTAATCAAAAATGCACAATTTAAATATTTATTTTTAAGTTATAACAACGAAGGGCTAATGTCCATAGAAGAAATCAAAACAATTATGGAGAAATACGGATATTATGACTTTGTTTCCAAAGAGTACCAGCGTTTCAAATCCGATAAAGATGGAAATAGAAATTATCTTGCGAATGAAACAGAAGAATATTTGCATATTTTGATAAAAAATTAGGAATGTAAATTACACCTTGTCCGTATTTAGAATGAAACAAGTATAGGCTAATTTGACGGACGATTATTTAAAGCTCGTTGATTTTTTAGAGAGCGCTTTTACAACCAAAGGCGGAACCATTGAAGAAACGTCCACATGAAACGCTGCAAGCTCCTTCACGGTTGACGAGCGAACAGCGAGGAATTTCGGGGTAGATGAGAGAAAAACGGTCTCTATGCGTGGGTCAATGGTCTTGTAGATCGCGGCAATTTCCGTTTCATAGGCAAAATCGGCTTGCGTCCTTACCCCTCTGACCAGAATTAGGGCGTTTTGTGCCTTCATAAAATCGGTTATGAGGGAATCCCAGCCAAAAATGTACACATTTTTGAAAGATTCTGTCAATCTTTCGAGCATCTTAACTCGTTCTTCGAGGGGAAAGAGGGATTTTTTCTGGCTGTTTTCAGCCGCAACCACAAAAAGTTCATCAAAAAGAGCCGCGGCTCTTTCAATGATGTCGATATGTCCTAGTGTCGGCGGATCAAAAGAACCGGCAAAAGCCGCTTTTCGCATATTACCTCAACTTAAAGGTTACTATAGCGGCAACACGGTAGAATTCGAGGTGAATGGGTTCTGACTCCACGACGCGGTCTTGGTAGAAGGCATTGTTTTCCGTTTCTTGCGTGAAAGTCCGCCGCGTCCAGAGTTGGGCAAGCGCCGCTATGCTGACTCGTTCCGTTACCGTGAAATTGAACAAGATGGAAAAGTTCCATCGCGGCAATTCATCCCCCCATATCTCGCGGTTTTCAGTTGTGTAAAGGTAATTACTCGTTTCCGCCAAGAGCCCTACCATATTGAGAAATAGAGGCATCTGGTATCCAAGCAGGTAGTTGCCGTAGTAATTCCATCCGTTCATATTTTCGCCATCGTCATTCTCGAAATACCATGGTTCGCTACTTCTCGCAGCCGAATAGCCTGCGTAGTTGATCTCGTGATACGTACGAAACACAACATGGTTCCAGTCTCCGGGGAAAATCGCGGCAAAATCAAATTGCACGGCCGCGCCTGTCTTTACACTCCACAAAAGCCCGTCAAAACCATTTCCATCCACTACAACGCTCCCACCGCTCTTCCGCACTATGCCTATGCCGTAGATATCCTCGCTGAAAAGGTTGATATTCCAACCGGAACCGATTCGCCCACCGGTTACTAATTGAAAGAAGGCGATGGGTGTCCATGTGATTTCAGCGACCTCGTTGACTGAAATGGGAGAGAGTTCCGTTCTTAAAACAGCCGTAACATTATTATCCGCGACAAGCGGACTTTGCCCCTGCAAAAACGGGAAGACGAAGCTTTGACTTAACGCGACCTTTGCTTCAGGTCTGGATGACACCGTGAGGGACAAATCGGTCCCCATTTTTATTCTTTCATATTCATCTGCAAAAGCGGCGCTTGAAAAAGAAAAAAAGGCAAAAAAAAGAATTTTTTTCAAAAAATTCATGTAAACCTCCTGTTTTTTTGGTAACTGAAATAGGCTGTTTCCGAAAAGATGATATGGTCAAGGAAATTCAGCCCTAAAATCTCCGCCGCAGCGCGCAACCGTTCGGTTATTTCATCGTCTTCCGATGATGGTGCGAGCTGTCCCGAAGGATGGTTATGCGCCACTATCACCGCGCTTGCCCTATCCAGAATCGGGTCCGCAAACACTTCCCTGGGATGCACCAGGGCCTTGTTCACCAGTCCTATAGTAACGATACGCACAGCGAGAATCTTATGCGCGCCGTTGAGGGAAAGGCAGATGAAACATTCCTGTTTGCGGTCAGCGTAATGTTTGATGAGGTTGAAAACATCTTCAGGCTGGCGTATGCATGTTCCCGCAATGCCCCACTGTCTTCTCCCTAATTCAAGCATTGCCACGATGGAACAGGACTTGCCTTTGCCGAGTCCGAGTATCTTCGACAATTCCTCAACGTCAGGTATACCTTTCCGCTTGTCCAGGTATTTAAGTAGGTCCCCGGCAAGAGTCCAAACACGTTTGCTTTTTATGCCCGTGTTGAGCAGGACGGCGAGGAGTTCCCGGTCCGAAAGCGCGTCTGGTCCTCTAGCGATGAGTCTTTCCTGCGGACAAGCTTCAAAGGGCGGTCCCACCAAATTCATCTTGTTCGAATTCAACGTATTATGCGTTTCGCCACATTTATTTTGCCAAACACTGTCTTCATAGTTCACACACACAATACGGCGTTACTATGAGAATTGATTTTTTCATTATGAATTGCCGTGCGATTCTTGTCAAGAGGTGTATTTCATAGATAATATTTTCAAATGAAACCTAGATTTTTTCAAGATATTCTGTTAATATAAAAAAATAGAAAATTTTCGGAGGTTTTATGTCAACACATATTGCGGCAAAAAGCGGAGAGATTGCAGAGGCGATTCTTTTGCCTGGGGACCCTTTACGGGCGAAATTCATAGCTGAGACGTTTTTTGAAGATGCGCGTCTGTATACGAGCGTGAGGAATATATTAGGTTATACAGGACTCTACAAGGGTAAACCTGTGTCCGTTCAGGGAACCGGTATAGGCGTTCCGTCTATTTCCATCTATGTGAACGAGCTTTTCCTCGAATACGGGGTTAAACGGGCAATCCGTATAGGGACGGCAGGTGCGATTCAACCTGAAGTGAAGCTTAGGGACGTGGTCCTTGCTATTGCCGCGTCAACGGACAGCGGTGCAAACAATATCCGTTTTGGAGGCAAAAATTTCGCGCCTGCGGCTTCTTTTTCCCTGCTCAAAACAGCTTATGATCTAGCGACTCGAAAAGATTTTGCCCCCAAAGTCGGAGCCGTGGTTTCCTCAGATATGTTCTACACCGAAGACCCAGACGCCTGGAAAATCTGGGCTAAATTCGGTTGTCTGGCAATAGAAATGGAGTCCGCGGAACTCTATACTCTCGCGGCGAAATATAGGCGGGAGGCTCTGGCTTTGCTCACAATTTCCGACCATATCATCACCGGTGAAACCACCACCGCCGAAGAGCGGCAAAATACCTTTGTCCATATGATAGAAATTGCCCTGGACACAGCTATCTCTTGATAATTTCCATAGATGAATTGTGAGGTTTGTCTTTAAAAGTGATAACCTTAAACGGAATAGAAAAAACGTTTCTCAACGGTGTTAAAGCCCTTGATGGGGCGAGTCTGGCGCTCCATCAAGGTGAAATTCACGCGGTTTTGGGTGAAAACGGCGCGGGCAAGTCTACGCTTATGCATGTGCTCGCTGGCTTTTTGCGGGCTGACGCTGGAAACATAGCGGTTGACGGCAAGGAACGGCGCTTTTATGGCTACGCGGACGCGCTCGACGCGGGTATTGGTATGGTGAAACAGCACCCCTTAATCGCGGACGGGTTCCCAGTATGGACAGCCTGCGCGATAGGCGCGGAAGGCGGCTTTTTCCTTGCCCCTAAGAAGTCCCGTGCTCGGGTAGAATCTGTCTGCGAAAAATGGGGCTTTTCTCTGCCTTTGGATAAAGACTCTTCCTCGCTGACGGTGAGTCAGCGGCAGACGGTCGCTGTTGTCTGTCTTCTTCTGCATGGCTGTTCTGTCTTCATCTTCGACGAAGTTACCGCCGTGCTTTCCCTGGACGAAACCAAAAGGCTGTTCTCCCTTTTTATGCGGCTCAAGCAGGGAGGGGCGGGCATCGCGCTCATTTCCCATAAATTGGACGAAGCTCTCTCCATCGCAGACCGCGTTACTGTTCTCCGCAAGGGTAAGACCATCGCAAGTCTCAGCGCAACGGAATCAAACGGAGAAACATTAAACGAATTGATATTTGGAAAAGGGTTGAAAGGTAAGGATTGGGAGCTGGGAGTAGGGGAGGGGGAAAATATTCTTTCCATTCAGAATCTCGCGGTGACTGACGCCGTCGGTCTGCCTTTTCTGCGGGATGTTACGATGGGCGTTGCCCGTGGTTCCATCGTGGGTGTGGCTGGAGTCAGAGACAGCGGAACCGAAACACTGGAATTAGCCCTTACTGGTTTTTTGAAGCGGGATTCCGGAATTATTTGTCTTAACGGCGTTGAGGTGAATGGGAATCCCTTGACGTTTCGGGACGCGGGCGGCGCGTATTTGGCGGCCGACCGCGTTGGCGTGTGCCTCGCGCCGAATCTGACATTATGGGACAATCTCGTCATACACGCGCATCGGAAGAATCGTTTCTTTTTAGACAAGAAATTCTTGAACGATTGGGCGGCCGCTATTATGAATAAAATGAAAACAGAATGGGGGGATGATTGGGAAAAGCGTTCTTTCAACGAAACGGCGCTGTCTTTTTCTGGAGGCCAGCTTCAGCGGCTTGTTTTGCAGAGAGAATTAGCCGAAGACGCGGGACTATTCGTATTATCCGAGCCGTTCTGGGGATTAGACGCCCAATCCTGCGCCTATCTTGTTCAAAGACTGCGCTCGGTGGCCGCGCATGGAGGAGCGGTTCTTGTTTTTTCCGCAGATATCGACAATATCATTCCACTCTGCGATACAATTTTCGTCCTTCGAGACGGCCGCATCGTAGAAACCATCCACGGCCCTATGGAAAATCGCAAGCAACGACTCGTAAAAGCTATGGTCTAGCCCAATGTGATTTTTCTCCCCAGACAGGAAGTCAGCGGGTCGCGTTTCCTGATCCGTGAGTTGGTCCGCATGGGGAAACAACAGTTTCTTTCATACGAAATCCTCTCTAGCCATAATTTTCGGTACTCTTTTCCCCGGTCAATAAAAAAGCGCCCGCGCAACACAGAATCAGAATAACGCCTGCCGCGCAAGCTATGCCGTAACGGTATGCGCCTGCGGCGCGGTACATCAACAGGGGCAGGGTCTCGAAGTTTTTCAAACCGAGTATTATAACTGCGTTGAGCTCGCCGAGACTCAATGCGGCGGCAAATCCCCACGTGGAACGGACGTGAACCGCGCTCACCGGAATGTCCACCGTGAAGAGTCGTTTCAAAGGATGCGCGCCGAGGACTTCCGCTGCGGATAGGACGCTGCTTGGGACGCCGTTGAAGCCTTCCATAACAGCGTTGAACGTGAAAGGCAAAGCTGTTACCGCGTGAATCGCCGCGGCCGCCCAAACACCGCTACTACGAGGAAACGTGGAAAATAGACCGCGGTAAACGATGAGAAAACCCAGTCCCAACACAATACCGGATGATAAAAGAGGGCTTATCGCGCAAATTTTTATCAGAACCGCAAAGAAACGCCGAAAGCCTCTTTTGCAACGTGAAGTTCCACTTTCATTTTCTGTTAGATCTTTGACGGCGTTGATGCTGAACGCTGCGGAAACCGCCAAAATACAGGACAGGGACGCGGACAAAACCGCCAAAAGCGCGGAGCGGCAGAGCGCGGGTAGGATGTTTTCACCTATGCCGAGCCACCACCGCAGGCTTATTACAGCGGAACTGGCGCGGGAACTCCGTACCAGAAACGATTCCATAAAAACCGACAACAGCGGGCCTATTGTCAGAAAGAATACAGCTCCAAGGTAAATAACAAACAAAATTTTCCCGAAAACAGGCTTTTTAGGCGTATAAACAGGGCGATCCACGGGATCCGGCGCGAATGTCCGTGTTCTTTGTGAAAAGAACAGGTAGAGTCCGAATACCAGCAGGGCTATGACGGTTTCCACTACCGCAAAGACGCCGGCGTCGCGGAACGAAAGCGATACACGGGCATACCGGTAGATTTCCACGGCCAGAGTGCTGGCTTTTGGTCCCCCGCCTAGTACAAGCACGACCGCGAAACTGGTAAAACTGTAGAGGAACACGAGTAGACTTACCGTTATAATGGACGGCAGGACCGCGGGAAAAAAGACGGTGACGGCTGTGGTCAGGGGGTTTGCACCGAGAACGGCGGCCGGCGCGGATAAGGACCGTCGTGTCTTTTCGAGCGTGTCGCCCACGAGCCGTATGACGAGGGGAAAGTTGTAAAAAGCGTGCGCCAATACGATGGCTGGCGTTTGGTAGAGGATGCGGACGGGGGGGTCTCTTACCTTGGCGAAGGTACTGAAGAAACGGTTGACGACTCCGTTGTTGCCGAAGAAAAGTACGAAGCCCAACACCACGAGGATTGACGGCATAGCAAACGGGATTGCCGATAAAGCCCGTAACACGCGGGCAGGCTTCGAAGCGCGTGTTCCGACGAACCATGCGCCCGGCAGTCCCAACGCGAGCGCCGCAAGCGCGCTGAAAAACGCCTGCTTGGTTGTCCATAATGCAGTTGGAATGAGGGATGGCGGTATGCCGCCCCCTTCCGCGAGTCCTTTTCCCAGAGCCGCGCAGTAAGGCGCTATGAAGACGGCTCCGGTCCCCGCTATGGGAAACAGTGCGATAATGAAAAAAACAGCGTTATTCCTACCGCCCTTCTTCCCCATAAATATCTCCTTTTTCTACCATTTTCTCAACATCCTTGTCGCGTTTGGGAATGTAGCGGGAAGGTGGAAAGCCCATAAGCTCCTTGAAGTACTTATAAAAATGAGCGACATCGGAGAAACCGCAGTATAGAGCAACCTCCTCCACCTTATATTCACCGCTTATGAGGAGATTTTCTGCGTTTTTGATTCTGGTTTGTATCACGTAACGGTTCATAGAAAGTCCTGTTGATTGCTTGAACAACGCTCCGAAGTACACGGCGTTCAGTCCTACCATATCCGCTATGTTCCTTACTGAGAGACGTTCGGAATAATGACTCGTTATGTAACGAATCGCCTTTTTAATACGGTAATCCCTTTCTTCAGAGTCGGAATCATATACGATGAGTTCAAAAAAACGGGAGAGAATCAGCAGAAACAGCCCTTGCGCCTTAATAATAAACCCCGGCTGTTTTTCTATCCATGTATTGGCCAAGGTATGAAACAAACTGATAATATCGTTTTGACAACCCACATGCGAGACAATGGGGAAGGGGAGGTTCGTCATTTTACCCTGATAGTTGTTCAGTCGGAAATTTACTGAAAAGCAACACATAAGATGGCCGGGATACGTGATACCTGATCTAACGCAGCCTTCCGGTAGGCAGAGCAGGTCCCCGGCTTGCAGATTATAACTATTTCCATTAATAATATACTGCGCTTTACCTTCTATTACATACGTTATATCGCAAGAATTCAGTTTGTGTTGATATATCCGCCATGCGGGAGTACATTTTCTAAAAATCACATAGTCAATGGCTGGGACCAGATGTTCTTCAATACGGCTTTCTCCATTAGGGGGAGTAAATTTGCTTGGCATAGCTACTAGTTTAGCACGTTTCGGCCGTATAGTCAATATT
>JAIRNA010000120.1 GCA_031258305.1 Treponema sp.
CTCCTTAAACTTGAGGTCAGTCTCCTTAAACTTGAGGTCGGTCTCCTTCTGCATCTCGGCAACCTCACGCAGTATCTGTTTTATATCTTCAAAAGATATACTTTCCATTATTTCCTCCTTATCAGCTCCTATAAGCGCTTTTCATAACAATTTCCTTATAAGAGGACTATTTTCGGACAATTCAGCAAGGCGCCTATCCTGAAAACAACCGCCTTCGCTTAAAGATCTTCCACTCGACGAGCGACACCGCTCATAGATCGGCATACGGATAAGTATGGTAAAGGGAAGGGGGTTTGTCAAGCCGACGCTTTCATTTTTCAGCCGAATCCTCCTGTAGCTAGGTAAAAACATACCGCCATTCTCAATCTTGGTATTTGGTAATGGCAAGACTCCGTCTGAAAGCCCGTGTATGCCGAATTACCGTTTTGGCAGCATTTTGAGAATCGATTGGGCAAATGATGAAAGCGGCATCGTCTGGAGCCAGATTTTGCCCGGACCTACCGCTTTTGTATTGAACATACCTTCTCCCCCGGCAAGTACATTGCCCAGTCCATGAATCATCTCGACATCCACCGACACCGTGCTTTCAGCAGCCGCAAAGGTGCCGGTATCCATAACCATCGTTTCACCTGCCTCTAGGTAGTAGTCAACAACCGTACCGTCAATACCGAGAAATACGACACCGTTTCCCGTGAAGCGTTGCAAAATAAAGCCTTCTCCACCAAAAAACCCTGCTCCCAGAGATTTTTGCATAGCGATTTCGATGTTTACCCCCGTTTCTGCGGCTATGAACGCCCCTTTCTGCGCGATAATGCTTTTACTTGGATGTATCTCAAGAGCGATAATCTCACCCGGAGCTTCCGCTCGAAATGCAATGGTACCAGTTCCGCCTTCAGCCGTATATCGATTTTGGAATAAGGACTCGCCTGTGGCCACGCGGGAGAAAATTCCCCCCAAGCCGCCGGTGTTAGTCTTCATTCTAACGTTTTGTGTCATCCACGCCATAGCGCCCGTTTGACACGCCATAGACTCGCCTGCTTCCAATTCACAGATAACGACCGGAAACGGCGCTCCTACAATTTGATACGTCATATACGTTTCCTTTATAAAGAATATTTAGAGGAGTATATCACAAGAAAGACGGAGTCGCAAGTTAAAGATAAAGAATTCGCAACCTTCTAATCGGTTCTTTGTCTAAAAAATATGATAGCTGATTTAGGAACATTAACATTAACGGAACTCTGCGATAAAGCAGCGGATAAATTCAAAAAACGAGTCGCATTTGAGGTCTATCGGGACGATTATACGTATAATCGATTCACTTATGCGGAATTTTTCCGTATGTCCGTACAATTTGCGGCATTGCTCTCTTCACTCGGCGTACGACGCGGGGATAGAGTGATGATTCTTTCAGAAAATAGTCCCGAATGGGTTATAGCCTATTTCGGCATAGCGCACACCGCCGCGGTGAGTGTGCCGGTTCTATCCGATTTCTCAGAAGTACAAATAGCGAATATCGGTGTACATACGGAAGTCTCCGCTGTCTGCGTAAGTACTAAACTTTTCCCGAAAACGTCCATGCTCATAAAAAAGATGGAGGAAATAACGTCAACGTCCGTTCCTCTGATTCATCTGGACAGCATCGCAGCCGAAGACGGCGAAGGAAACGGAGAACAAATCCGCGTAACTTTGTACGGCGTTACCAAAACCCTCCCTCTCGTGCAAACCGCGGCGCGGGCATCCGTCGAAGATGTCTCCGAAAACGACCTTGCGTCAATTATCTACACTTCTGGCACTCTGAGTACCAGTAAGGCGGTTATGCTTTCCCACAAAAATATAGTGTGGACCGCACACGCCTCCCGTTCCCTTATGAAGGTCTATCCTCGCGACAGACTCATTTCCGTCATACCGCTTGCCCATACGTACGAATGTGTGCTGGGTCTGCTGGCGGCCGTTATGAGCGGCGCATCTATCGTTTACCTTGACCGTCCGCCGTCCCCATCAGCCCTACTCCCTGCGATTCAGGCGCTCCGCCCCACAATAATGATCGCGGTGCCGCTTTTCATTGAAAAAATCTACCGCTCTCAAATAGCGCCTCGTTTACAGAAAAGCCTGCTCTCTCGATGCCCCTTGACGCGATCCATGGCAATCAAAATAGCGGGGCGCCGTCTTCTCGGCATATTCGGAGGCGCTCTGCGTTTCTTCGGCGTAGGCGGGGCGCCTCTATCAGAAGATGTCGAAATTTTTCTCCGTAAAGCCCAATTCCCCTATTCCCCAGGCTACGGTCTCACGGAAACCTCGCCTTTGGTGTCCGGTACCGCGCCCTATCGGTTTCCCATGCGCTCGGCCGGTTCGGTTCTCACAGGCGTTGAAGTCCGTATCGCGGGTACTGGCGCAGACGTAATCGGTGAAATCCACGTGCGGGGTCCCAATGTGATGCTTGGCTATTACAAGGATGAGGCGAAGACGCGGGAGGCGTTCACGGAAGATGGATGGTTTAAGACGGGCGACTTGGGCTTTTTGGATAAGAAAAACCATCTGTTCGTACGCGGCAGACTGAAAGCTCTGATTCTGGGACCTTCCGGCGAAAATATTTACCCTGAAGAGATAGAAAGCCTACTCTATACGTCTGACCTTGTGGAAGATGCGCTCGTGTGTTCAGGTAGTCGAGGGGAAATCGTGGCCCTGGTACGGCTGAACGAGAAGGCGCAGACCGCTATCGCCGCGTTAAGCGACAATATCGAGGAATTGAAAAACGCAGTCAACAAACGGCTTGCTTCTTTCTCCCGCATCAACCGTATAGAGATTCGGCGCGAGCCTTTTGAAAAAACACCTACCGCCAAAATCAAGCGTTTCCTCTATCCATGAACAACGTTAAAAATTAGCAAAAACCTGCTTTGGAACTGGACTCTTTGCGTTCTCGCACCGTCTGGAGACAGCTCTGGAGACCATTGCGGTCTCCGCTTCCAATCAGGGCTTTTAGTTTGTCAAGGCTTGTCTCAAACTGGGCTATACGCTTGAGAAGCGCTTCTCTGTTTTCTGCAAAAAGCTCGGTCCACTGTGCCGCATTGAACAGGGCAATACGGGTGAGATCTTCAAAACTCCCGCCGCCAAACCGTATGATGGCGCCGTCCGGTTCACAATCAATGAGCGCGGCCGCTATGACATGGCAGAGTTGACTCGTAAACGCGACGGCAGAGTCGTGCTCCGCAGGTGTGGTTTCCGTAATGCGGGAAAAGCCCATTTTACGGACGATTTCCCGAATGAGCGCCAGATTCTCCGGCTTGTTCCGCTTGAGCGGCGTCAAAATGTAGTTTTTTCCGGTGAAATCACATTTTTTCGCCTCAAAATACCCGCCTTTCTCGCTTCCCGTCATCGGGTGACCCGGTACATAGTCAACATCAGCCCGTAAATTCGCTTCAATGAAGGAAACAACAGTTGTTTTTACGCCTGCAAGGTCTGTAATCAAGGTTTCTGGCGCGAAAACATGCATATTTTCTTCCATAAATCGGAGAATAATAGATGGGTTGAGGCAGAGAAACACTACTTCACATGGGGGGATCATAGATTTCGCGTCAGCAAAGCCTTCGTCAATCACCGCATCCGCGCGTGCCGCGGCGAGCGCGCTTTCATCAATGTCGCAGGCAAGCAGGCGGACGTCCGGATATGCACGGCGGAGAGCCATTGCCACAGCCCCGCCCATAAGTCCCAGCCCCGCTATGCCTATTGTCTTGATAGTCATGTTCGTTCCTTGCGTTGGAATTTAAGTTCGTTTTTATAAAACCTATTCCTCGATTCTTAATTTCTTTCCTTCCAGTTCAATGTATTTTTTCAGCGTCTGCATTAGATTCGTGAAGGCTGACGGGTTGAGGGATTGCTCTCCATCGCTTAAGGCTTTCTCCGGGTTATTGTGCACCTCCATTATGAGACCGTCTGCGCCTGCGGCCACGGCCGCTTTTGAGAGGGTTTCCACCATCCACGAAAGCCCTGCCGCATGGCTTGGGTCAACGATGACCGGTAGGTGGGATTGCCGCCGTAGGGCTGGAATTGCGCTTATGTCTAATGTGTTGCGAGTGTAGGTTTCGAAAGTACGGATGCCGCGCTCGCACAGAATGATGTTCTCATTGCCGCCTGCCATGACATATTCGGCCGACATAAGCAATTCGTTGATAGTTGCCGAAAGCCCTCGTTTCAGTAGAATTGGCTTTCCGCACCGCCCTAGCTCCTTCAAAAGGGTAAAATTCTGCATATTGCGCGCACCGACTTGGATGATGTCAATGTCTCCGAACAGATCCAGTTGGTTCAAATCCATAATTTCAGTAACAATGGGTAATCCCGTCTGTTTTTTCGCCTCCAAGAGTAATTCCAAGCCGTTTACCCCAAGCCCTTGAAAGCTATACGGGCTGGTACGGGGTTTGAATGCGCCGCCGCGGAGGAAGCCTGCGCCAGATTCCTTCACCGATTCGGCTATGCCTAAAATCTGCTCCCTGTTTTCAACCGAGCATGGTCCCGCAATGACCGAGAAAAAACCGTCTCCTATGCGCAACTCTCCACCAATGGGCGTGGAAACACGGACATAGGAATCGTCAGGATGGAACTTACGGTTTGCCCGCTTGTAAGGTTCCTGCACCCTGACAACTTTCTCGACCAAATGGTTCGCACTGAGCGATTCTGCATCGATTCCCGCAGTGTCGCCGACGAGTCCTAGCACCGTTTGAGATACACCCTCCGAAAAATGCACCTGCACACCTTTCTCTTCAAGAGACTTCGCAAATAGTCTGACTTCTTCCGTAGGACTACCTTGCTTAATAGCGATTATCATTCTCTTTCCTCTTTCCTTTTCAATTAAAAACAAAGCATTATATCCATTCTCACGAATAGTTTCAATGGTTTAGCTGATAATGAGTATCATATTCAAACAAAACGCCTCCTCTATACGCAAACGCTCTCTTTTGTTATACTGACCTTATGAATGAAACGCCGACTTCAACGCGGACGCATATCGGATTTTTCGGCAGGCGCAACGCCGGAAAATCGAGCCTCGTCAATGCGGTAACCGGACAAAACCTCTCTATCGTGTCAGAGGTGAAAGGTACGACCACGGATCCGGTGCTCAAAGCAATGGAACTTCTCCCTATGGGACCCGTGGTCGTGATTGACACGCCGGGCATTGATGACCAGGGTAGTCTGGGAGAACAGAGGATTCTCAAGACAAAACAGGTTCTCAATAAGACCGATGTCGCGGTACTGGTCGTGGATGCGGTAGAAGGAAGGACCGCGGCTGACGAGGAACTTATCGCCATTTTCCGTGAAAGACAGACGCCGTTCATCGTGGCGTTTAATAAAACGGACCTTATCGGTACTGCCGCCGCTATTATGGTAAATGAAAACGAGATTCTGGTAAGCGCGAGGACAAAAGAGGGCGTTGACGCGCTCAAAGAGAAAATCGCCGCTCTCGCCGTTACTCAAGAGACCAAACTCCACATTGTGGGGGACTTGCTTCATCCCGGAGACTTTGCAGTACTGGTGACGCCTATTGACAAAGCCGCGCCTAAAGGGAGGCTGATTCTGCCGCAACAGCAGACCATTCGTGATATTCTGGAGGCTGAGGCGGCCGCCATTGTCGTCAAAGAGTATGAATTACGGGACACGCTGGCGCATTTAGGCAAAAAACCTCGGCTCGTTATCACAGACAGCCAGGTTTTCGCCAAAGTGTCTGCCGATACGCCGCGAGACGTTCCGCTTACTTCGTTTTCTATCCTTTTCGCCCGGTTGAACGGATTTCTCAGCGCCTCGATCGAAGCGGTCAAGACGCTCGACAGCCTCGAAGACGGAGACGTTGTTCTCCTTGCCGAAGGATGTACTCACCACCGCCAGTGCGACGACATTGGCACAGTGAAAATCCCCCGGTGGGTCAAAAATTACGCGAACAAAGAAGTCAATTTTGAGTTTACTTCTGGTGGAGATTTTCCCGTTGACCTGTCCCGTTATCGGCTTGTCATCCATTGTGGGGGTTGTATGCTCAATCGACGCGAAATGCGTTATCGGCAGAGGCGTAGCCTTGAGCAAAACGTTCCGATTATCAACTATGGCGTACTTATTGCACATATACAGGGAATTTTAGAACGGTGTGTGGAGGTATTCAAGTGATGGATTTTATTAAAATTTTCCATGCAGGCGCAAAAGTCCACTGTGTCGGTATAAAAGGCACAGGCGTATCTGCGTTTGCGGAGATTTTGCGCTCTGCGGGCGTTTCAGTAACCGGCTCGGATATCGGGGATACCTTCTATACAGACGCCATCCTCAAAGAAATCGGTGTACCGTATCTTGAGAACTTTGACGCAAGGCGTATAACGCCGAATTTGAATGCGGTCGTCTATTCAGCCGCATATTCCCCGGATGTGAACCCGGAACTCATGGAGGCGAAACGCCTCGGAGTACCGATTTTGAAATACACAGACGCTCTCGGTGAATACTCGAAACTATTCGACTCGTCTGGCATAGCCGGGGTTCACGGTAAGACCACCACCGCTGCTATGAGCGGCGTTTTGCTTCGCGGCGCAGGGCTGCCCGCCCAAATCCTCGTCGGGAGCGCCGTTTCCGACTTCGGGGGGCGCTCCACCTTGTCTGTCGTCAACAACCCTGCCTATTTTGTGGCCGAAACCTGTGAATATCGCAAACATTTCCTATCATTTCACCCAAACCGTATTGTTCTGACCAGCGTTGAGAGCGATCATCAAGACTTTTTCCCCACTTATATGGACATTCGGGACGCCTTTGTTGAATATGTGGGGAAATTGTCAGAAACAACCCCGTATCGAGAGACCGCGTCCCCCGGAGAACTAATCTACTGCGCTGATGACGACGGCGCGAGTGAAGTTGCCGAGATAGTGAGAAAGAGCGGGAAAAAGATAAAATTCACGCCTTATGGCTTCTCTGCTCAGGGAGATTTTCACATAAAGGCGCATAAAATTGAGAATGAGAGGCAGATTTTTTCGTTGGAAGGGTTTGCCGAACCATTTTCACTCCGAATTGCGGGTAAACACAGCGTTCTCGACGCAACCGCCGCGCTTGCGCTGGTTTCCTCCATAGCAAAGGCTGAGAGCGCCGCCGTCAACGGAAAGGTATGGGATGCGGGACGGCTTGCACGCGCACGGGCCGCTTTGGAGGACTTTCATGGAAGCAAACGACGGACGGAAATTATCGGCGAGGTAGACGGCGTGCTTTTTATGGATGATTACGGGCATCACCCTACGGCTATAAAGACAACTCTCGAAGGTCTCAGGGCGTTTTATCCGAATCGCCGCCTTGTAGCGAGCTTTATGTCCCATACGTACACTCGTACTGCCGCGCTCTTGGAGCAATTCGCAGAGAGTTTTGCGTCTGCGGATGTTGTGATTCTACACAAAATTTACGCTTCGGCCCGCGAGCGCTACACAGGCGGCGTAACAGGAAAGACTCTGTTTGAACGGGTGAAAGCCCTGCATCCGGTGGTTTACTATGTCGAGAAGCCGTTGGATGCGGTTCCCTTGCTTGAAGAAATCCTCCATCCGGGGGACCTTTTCCTCACCATAGGCGCTGGCGATAACTGGAAATTAGGGCAGGCGGTAATGGAAAAAGCTTTAGCCGCGGAGAAACGGCGCGGTTAAAGCGCACGACGGTAACATTGTCCAAAAATAAAAATCCCCGCCGTTCTGCGGCGGGGTATTACATCCCAGCGGGGCGATGCGTAGTGCATCGCCCTTATGTGTAATTTACAACTTTAAAATCATTCCTTTAGTCCGCCCATAGTGACGCCAGAAATGATGAATCTGGACATGAACGAGTAGAAAATCAGAATCGGTATGAGGGAGATGGCTATGCCTAGGTAGATACTCCCAAATTCGGTGCGGTAGATGTCGCCGCGAAGGGTCTGCACCAGCATAGGGAGCGTGTACTTTTTCATGTTAGAGATAAGGATAAACGGAGTGAAGAAGTTGTTCCATGAGCCGATGAAGGTGAATATGGACTGAGCAGCGAGAGCCGGCGAAGCAACCGGCAGGATGATGGCGTTGAATATGTGGAATTCACCCGCGCCGTCGATACGCGCGGCGTCGACAAGCTCCATAGAAAGCACAGAACTCATATACTGCCGTATAAACAGCACGGTTCCCGCGCCCGCGATGGCGGGCAGAATCAACGGAATGTAGTTGTCAAGCAGTTTGATACGCGCCATAAACTGGTAAAACCCGATGAAGGAAAGCGTACCCGGGAGCATCATGATGATGAGAATAATCCCCCAAATGACATTTCTGCCCTTAAATCGGTACGCGAAGAGACCGTAAGCCGTCATCGCCGAAAAGTAGATATTGAGCACAGTAGTACATACCGAGATGAAGGTACTGTTGTAGAAACCCTGCCAGATTTGAAAGCCTCTACCGGTCAAAATTTTCCAGTTGCTCATGGTATAACGGCTCGGAAGCCAGCCAACTCCCAGATTTATCTGCTCTGTGGAACGAGTAGCGTTGATGAGGAGCATATAGACCGGAATAATAGCCACCAGGGCAAGAATGATCATCACTATGTATATGAGAGTCCTTTCTATTTTAAGCTGAATGTAACTTGATTTCATTAACGGGCCCCCTTCTTTTTCAATTCGCTACGATCTTGCATAAAGAAGAATATGAACAGCGCAAGTATAATCGTAAGGATGAACATACCGATAGATATTGCGGCCGCGTAAGCGTAGTTGTTTCTGCCTGTAAACGCCTGATTGTAAAGGTAAAGGGCAGTCGTTCTGATTTTATAATCAGGCGCGCCGCGTCCATCCGTCAGCAACAACGGCATATCCAGCATTTGCATACCTCCAATCATGGACGTAACCAGCGTGTAGAGCATCATAGGACGGAGCAGAGGCAGGGTGATATGCCACGTCGTCTGGCGGCTGTTTGCGCCGTCCACAAGCGCGGACTCGTAGAGAGACGGTGAAATACTCGTGATGCCTGCCATCATCAGGATGACGGTCTGTCCATACCACATCCACCATTGTATAAACGCTACTATTCCCCGCGAAAACGGCACGCTACGGAAGAAGTTGAACATCTGCACGACCTCTTGTCCTCCTTGCTGGACTATCTGAACCATGCCCGCGCCGTTCATGTAGAACAGCCTGCTTAAGGGTCCCGCCGGAAACCCGAAAAGACTGCGGAAAAGCAGAGCAACGGAAGCCGTCATAAGAAGATTCGGCATGAAAATAATGGCCCTAAAAAGGGGTTTACACTTGAGGTTAAGACGGACATCCGAAAGCCATACGGAAAGTATGAGGGCTAGGCCTAACTGCGGAACAAAATTCCATCCCCACATGATAAAGGTATTGCCTATCGCGCCCCAAAAATAATGGTCTTTTACCAAAGTAGCGAACTGCTTTAAACCGATAAACTTGAAATCGCTTCGTAATCCCTGTAGGTCTGTAAACGCTAATGTAAAGGTGTAAATGGTGGGGTAAAGGGTAAATACCAGAAATACAATAACAAACGGAGCCACAAAAAAATAGCCCCAATAA
>JAIRNA010000077.1 GCA_031258305.1 Treponema sp.
CTCAGCGCGATCTAACGACAGGTGTTGTAACAGAAATCCTAAAGCATAGATACAAGAAGCAAGCATAAGCAGAGTAAAAAACCGCACATGCCTTACCGTGCGTCTGAAAATCGCAATAATCAAGTCAGCCAATAATATTCCAAGAGAGATTGTGTAAATGACTAAACTCGCGATATACATAAAAACTCCTAACCATGCGCTTTAACGCTTCCAGTTCTTTCCGTAGCATTTCAACATAACTTTTCCATCATAAATGCTATTTCTAACTTAGTCAACCGGTCCATTCCTTATCCCTGGTGAACGGTCGCTTTTTTACAAAACCATTAACCACAAGTCGGCGGGTACGTTGTACTAAAAATTGTTTTTTTATCTTTAACCGCTTAGTTAGTCAAGTAGGTAGTCAGGGTTTAATTTTTTGAACCAGTGGATATACAGACTCTATGAAGAAATGAAGGAATGAAAATGATACTAAAATATATCGGCAAAAAGCAAACGCTTTTCTATCAAAGTTTGTTTTTCCCACTTGCAAAAAATATCAAAAATAGGGTAAAATAATTCTACACTGCTTCTCAACAGAAATGGTAAAAAGATGAATAGCTCGGTAGAACGGCTTATTCAAGAAGCCTATGACAGTTTAAAAGCCTCTGATGCAATGTCAGCGATGGAAGCGCTGGAAGAAGCTCTCAAAATCGACTATGAACATCCAGAAGTAGTGTATGCACTCAAATGTATCAATTGGTGGCAGGAACGCATGAAACAACTGTCGGAACTTTCGGAAGTCTACGAAAAGGGAAATTTTATCCTTTCCCTTTGGAAGCCTTTCTATATATTCATGGACCGCATTGGTCCAGGCTATGAAAAATGTGTTTACGCGCTTCGGCGTTACGTGTTTGCAGTGGCTCTCAAGTTCTTTAAGGAAGTACTCACGGAAAGCGATGATAATTCTGATAATGCATTGCTATTCCTCCAAGCAGGTCGTTGTTACAAGGGATGCGGCAACTACGAACTTGCTATAAAATATCTGGAACATGCCGCGAGACTCAAAAAAGACGACGGCGCAACCCTTTCGGAACTCGCTGATGTGAACGCACTGTTGGAAGAAACGCGGTACGCAAAAGTTTTGTTCAGAGAAGCCTTCTTCCTCGCGCCTCAAGCTATCGACCTCCGCTCTTTGGAATCAGAGCTGATTATCCGTTTGCGGGACAAGGTAGCCTCTTTGGGCTATAGCGAACAAGAGATTGCCGAATGGATTCCAGTTTATGGTAATCTTTATGGCGTGTTTTCAGTTAAAAGAGAACTGAAACCGATTGAACTGAGAAAATTAAAGGATTCCATCTTCGCATTGGAAAACGAGGTCAAAAACCGCCCCGAAAGTCTCCTTTTCTCAAAACCAAGGCTTCTAAATAGGTATTTTTGGCTCATCGACCATTACGAGAATGTGAAGGAAGATCCTAGACGGGAAGCGGCGCTCTTGATTGAAGAAACTATGCTTAAAATTAGAGTGATTGATCCCGCCATATACGAACAGTTCAGGAACTAGAGAGTGATAGAGAATTGAGAATAATGACCGTAGCTAGAAAGTCTAGCGCAGATTTTCTGAGCCTTGTTGGTAAAAAGCGTTTTCACCCCGCCCCTTAAGAGGGGACTGGGTAATGAACGGTCTTTGCAACAGCGTCTTATAATGTCTATTATTCATTATTCACCTAACTAAAAAAGGAGAAATAGATGTCAGAAGAATTATTGAAGAATGTTCAGAAGATGTTGACTGAGGAAAAGTGGACGAGGGCAATGCTAAATAACTATTCCACCAATCATTTTAAAGATTTAGATTTGATTCTGAAAGAAGCCCAAGAGAAAAAGACGAGCGACGAGCTGAAGAGTATGTGCGATGATCATCTGGGGCACACAAAGACTAGTATCATCGCCTTGTATCTTTCCGGTATGGTCTCCCTTTCGCGGCAAATCATAGACGACGCCGCTCTCATCAATCTGGTAACCATTTTCACTGACAATCACAAGTGGAACATCGTGCGATACCTCTGCGAGCGCATTTTGGATTTCGGCGAGTCCAAGTTCGCACTCCGCACCTTGGCAGACTGCTATCGAAACAACGACGAGGAACAAAAGATCTATGCTGTATGGGAGCGGCTCGTTAAAGCTGACTACACGGAAGCCGACATCGCAAAGGCGCTCGCAGAGCATTTCGAAGCCGAAGGCGACATCGACTCGTGCGTAGATTATTATAAGAAAGCGCTGCACCGGTACATCAACAGGCAACTATTCACCAACGTGCGCGAGATTTGGCAAAAGCTCCTCGAATATTGTCCCGAGGACTTCGACTTCTTCCTCCATGTGCAGAAGAAAACGGCGAAAAATATCAGTGAAGAGAAAGCTATCATCCTCTTGCAGGATATCTACGCGGCGTGTAAAAAACGGGACGATGTCAATACCGCAATAAGTATCCTGAAAATTATTCTGGAGTACGACGAAAAGGACTATCCGGCGCGAAAGGAAATCATCGATTGCTACAGAAAAAAATACATCACCCACAGCCATCTTGACGAATATATTCGTATCTCAAACCTGAATCAGAACTATCGCAATGTTCACGACGCTATCAAGGATTTCGAAAAGCACATCGCCTTTGATAAAGGTAATTTTGTGTACCACAAGACGTGGGGCGTTGGACGTATCTCAGGCATAAAAGATGATGAAATCACCGTTGACTTCGCCAAAAAACGCAACCACGCTATGTCCCTGAAAATGGCGGTGAGCGCTCTGCAAATTCTGTCAAGAGATCATATTTGGGTGCTGAAAGCTACGTGGAAAAGGGAGAAATTAGCCGCAAAAGCGAAAGACGACATCGAATGGATGTTGAAAACGGTTATCAAAAGTTTCGATAACGCGTGCGATTTAAAGAAAATAAAGGCGGAATTATCGCCCTCGGTGCTTTCGTCCGGCGAATGGCCGGGCTGGAGCGCCAAGGCGAAAACTATCCTCAAAACCTCGCCGTGTTTCGGCGTGAGTCTTGACGATGTTGACATCTGGACTGTGCGTGAACACCCACTCGCTATCGAGGAAAAACTCTACAACGAATTCAAAGCCGAAAAGAATTTCTTTGATCGCGTGAAAACAATAAGGGAATTCGTTACACAAAAGAACGTCGAGTTTGACGGCGAATACTGGACCGAGATATTTTCTTATTTTACAGGTTTTCTGAAACTCTCCGGTCAGGTCAATGAACAGGTCGTTGCCTCCTATCTGATAGTTAAAGATTTGGCGGGGAAATTCCCTCCGCTTGCCTCTCGTGTCTCCGTTAATTTTGTAGACATTTTTGAAGCCATCTCTAATATGCCTGAAGTGTTTTCCAACCTCAAAGACACGGGACTAAAAGAAGATTTCCTCTATAACGTTAGGCTTTTCATTGCCGAATGGCCCGACATCTATGCAAAACTCTTCCCTCACGCGCTTATGCCTTCCGTCATAACGGCTCTTGAACAGGAGGGATATGAGGATAAATTGGTCTCCATGACCATTCAATGTTTTGACAATTACCGTGAATATCGCGCGGCAGTGCTGTGGCTTTTCAAAAATAGAGCGGAAACGACATGGTTCAAAAAAGCGGATATCTCCTTCGAAAAGCAACTCATTACCCTCATACACATTCTCGACGTGAGCCACCGCGAGATTGAAAACCATAGCGACACAGCCGAAAACCGCAAAATTTTAAAGCAGGTCTATGGGATGCTGTTCAAGGACGGAATTCTCAACTCCTTCATCGACGATGCGACGCAAGATACTATCACAAGAATCTATACGCTGGTCAATGATGTGAAGTCCATTGACCCGGTTGACAAACTCAAACTCCGTAGCCGTATTCTGGATAAGCGTCCAGACTTCAAGTTTATCAATATAGGCATAAAAGAAGAGAAAACTGCGGGGCGTTCTCTCCTTGTAACGGCCGCTAAATACGAGGAGAAACAGAGACAACTCGTCCACATTATGGATGTGGAGGTGCCAGCAAATTCAAAAGAGATAGAATACGCCTTGTCTCTGGGCGACTTGCGTGAAAATGCCGAATACAAGGCGGCAAAGGAAAAACAGGAGATACTCAACGCTACGATTGCAAAGCTCAAGGACGAAATTGAAAGAGCGCAGCTCTTCGACCCACGCGCGGTCAACGTGAACCGCGTGTCTTTCGGCACCAGAGTGGAACTCGAACACAACGGAAAAACCGAAGAATACATCATCCTTGGACCGTGGGAATCGAACCCGGAAAACAGAATTATCTCGTATCTTTCGCCGTTCGGTAGCGCGGCGCTCAATAAGGCGCCTGGTGAACAGTTTGTCTTCGCGGTAGGCGCCGATAAGGTTTCTTATACGGTTAAACGGATTGAACCTGCCGCAGTATAGTTTCGGATTCATGAGGAGTAGGGAATGAAGAGCGGTTAATTTGGAATCAGGGAATGGAAAACATCCTCTGATCTTAATTCCTATTCCCTTCCGCTTCCCTATTCCTAAAGACCTGCTCCCTATTTCCAAATAAAAGTGAGAAAATCAGTATGCTTTCTGCTATTTTTTTTATATACATTCTCTTTTGCTTTTGGACAGGTCCGGGGGCCGCGGGATGTTGTGCTGATTGTGGATATGACAGGATTTGATGATGAGGTTCGGGCGTTCATTGTCGGTGATTTTCTTGAACGAGATATAAAGTTTGGCGACAGTTTTTACCTCATCTCTTTTGCTGACGCGGAGCGGATGCCTCGGCTTGAGATATCGGCGCGGGTCATGGGCAACGATGACCTAGAAAAAATTAAGCGGACAATGAACGCCCTCGCCCGTATTGACACGGACGCGGACCTTGTCGGAGCGCTCGCCTTTGCCGAAAAACATATCGCCGAAATCGGCAACCGCCAGAAAAAGATAACGATGGTGACATCCGCGTCCATACCGAAAACTTCCCTTGCTGTAGAAGTGGTGAAAATGGGAATGTCCCAGCCGCCTCATCCGTCCTCGCCTCCCGTGCCGCCGCTCCCCCCTCGAAAAGAATCGCCCGCGCCGCAAACGCCAATAACGCCGCGAGAGACGGTTGCACTTCCATCAGACAGTCTGTCTTCTGAAGAGCAAACTGAACACGTAGCTTCGACGAACGTATCTGTCGAGACGCAACCACCGGAAGAAATAGAATCAGAAGAAAAACAGCCAAAATTCGCGTCGCCGAAGATAATTACGCCGGATGATTCTGCTCCCCCGCGTACCATTAAACCGAAACCCGATTATAGAAATAGGCGGATTGGTTTTAGTGAACCTTTAGGGACTCTTACCGTGGTACTCATCAGGGCTTTGTCCATTGCGCTTCTCTTATGTGGGGCCGCTACGGTACTCAAATGTCGGCGCATCAGAATGTCGGTGAACCGCGCCTTTGCCTCCTTGTCTGATAACAGCGTCGATGGTCCGTGTCTTCTATCGCTTTCTGTGGAAAACCAGAATACCAACATTGGACGCAGAAATTTTCACTCGATCAAGGCGGGATTTTCGCTTACCATAGGCGGTGGAAACTCTGATTTTCTCATATTTCTCACCCCTCTGCCTCCCTCCCTTGCAAAAATCTATTTTGACGGCGAACATTGCTCTTTCATCCCTTTGAAAAAGCAGTTTTTCCCAGAAATCACATCGGAAACCCTGCCTGACTGCATTGGCAGAACAATCAGAATCAAGCCGAAAAAAAATTACGACATCCTTATCCGCATAATTTTGTATGAATCTCCTCTGCAAAAATTGAACAAACTATTCAATCGAGTAAAACTGCCGGGTCGATAAAAGTCTCTTGAAGACGTAACCTAATTTAGGTCCAAACGTTTAGCATATATGAAACAATTTTTGCCTGTTTTCCCTTTCATAGCGGTTTTCGCGCTGTTGACAGCATGCTCTGCTCAAATCGCTGGTGTTGTTCGAGAAGACGGCTCCGCTGACATAACTATTCAGAGTGGACTACTGCCCAGTATGACCGCGATCATTCATTCTTTGTTCAAAACAGACGGAGGCGCGTCTCAGAACATCATTGACGCAAAAAGTATAAACGCATCAATCGGTGCGTCCAAAGGCGTCAAAACCGCCCACTTCCGCAACATCACTTCTTCGTCAATAGAAGGAACCATAAGCCTTTTTCGCGTAAACGATTTTCTCTCGGTAGCTGGACAGCGGAATCAATTCCTTACATTTGACCCGCAAAACGGACGTCTTTTGGTCGTCATAGACAGAATATCTGCACCACGCATCGTCTCTCTTTTGTCTCCGGACCTCGTCGATTACCTCTCATGTCTTATGTCGCCTGCAGCTTTGGAAGATTATCAGTACATCCAAACTAAAGCCGAATACCTGGATGAACTGCAAAACTTCTTCGGGAATTTCAAGGATAAAAAACTGGCGGCAAACCTCGTATCCAATATAAAGGAGGCGAATATCCATATTACCGTTAATTTCCCGAAAGACGTGAAGAGCGTTCAAGGCGGACGCTTTTCTGGCAAGCGTGCAGAATTCGATGTACCGCTTTTGGACCTGCTCGCAATGGAAACACCCTTGACATATGATGTTCGCTGGTAGCATCCTATCGTGTCAAGCCTTTTTAATCGAAACACCGTATATCGTGCCGCAGATGGTATCTTGAAAACAACTTTATTTTGTGTTATACTCACGATAAATGAAAACAATAGGAAAAGAAAAAAACGATTTCCTTGACAATGCGCGGATTCAAACGGAAAAATTTTTGTCCCGCCGTAGAGCGCTCAAGAGAATCAGAAGGGAGAAACAGAAGCTCAAGAATCCAGTGCTTGACTGGGTGGAGTCCTTTATTTGGGCCGCCTGTATGGTGCTTCTCATAAACCAGTATCTGTTTCAAGCCTACCAGATACCGTCAGGCTCTATGATAGATACCCTGCTCATACGCGATAGAATCTTCGTCAATAAGCTGATTTTTGGACCGGAACTGTTACCCGGGCTGTGGAAACTGCCGAGTCCCATAAAGCCAAAGCGCAATGACGTTATCATCTTTGAAAACCCTTCCTACCTTTCGCGGGGACCAGTGTTTGACATCGCCCAGCGCGTCATCTATATGCTCACTCTGTCTCTCGTTGACATAGACCGCGACGAGAACGGAGAGCCGAAGGCGCATCTCCTCATAAAGAGAGCCGCAGGCATGGGCGGCGATAGGTTCAAGATGGAAAATGGGGATTTCTTCATACAATTTCCCGGAACCGACACGTGGACAGCGGAGACGGATTACAACCGACAGACCAGTAAAACCCACCGCTTGAGCCGTTTGATGTCTCAAACCGATTACCCGACTTTACTCGCGGCAGGTAAAATGATGGGCTACTCGGACATGGGTCTCCAGCCGCCGCAAGAACTGCTCGACGAGGCGAGCGCCGCTCAAAACATCCGGTACGCCGATTACTTTGCTTACGACCGTGCGCGTCTACAGGTCCTGCGCGGCGCACAACCCGGTAATGAGCGGTACCGCGCCGCTCTGGCTCGCTACGACTTGGGATGGTATGTGCCGGAAAACCACATCCTACCGCTCGGCGATAACCGCGACAACTCTCGTGATGGTAGATATTTCGGAAGTATCAACAAAGACAAGGTGCTGGGGCAGGGCGCATTCATCTACTGGCCCTTAAAACGCATCGGAGGCATCAAGTAACCTATGGACAAAAGACTGAAATACTCTTATGCAGAGAAAAAAGAACAGAGCCGACGGGTTTTCGCAGTCTTCATTTACCT
Source organism: Treponema sp. (assembly GCA_031258305.1). Taxonomy (GTDB): domain Bacteria; phylum Spirochaetota; class Spirochaetia; order Treponematales; family Breznakiellaceae; genus JAIRKH01. Next base: position 7,780 of record JAIRNA010000077.1, read on the forward strand.
CCTAGTCTTTTTCGTCCTTTACGTTTCTTTTACCTCTTTTATTTTCTCGATGCGGAATATGGGAAGCGACAGTATGCAACCCGGCATACATGCGGGAGACAGATTTATTTTTTCCTCATACCTGCTCTACTCGGCGGAACTACAGCGGGGAAGTATTGTGCTTCTTGATATAGAAGCAGGGAACCAGCGCGATCTTTTTGAGGTCGTTCTTGATGGATTTATCAGATTCTTTACCTTGCAGCAGGTAAGCATAAGCAAACGGGGAAGCGGACTCTACATAAAGCGGGTTATCGCGTTGCCGGGCGATGAAGTATCTATGACAAATTTCGTCATGCGAGTGAAGCCTAAAGACAGTCCTTATCAAGGCACGGAATTTGAAATATCCGAAAAATATTACGACGTAACCATTCCTCAAGTGTCTGCGTTGTGGGACGAATCTCTGCCCTTTCATGCCAACATGGACACCCTCGTGGTGGGGGAAAATGAGTGTTTCCTTCTTTCTGACGACAGAAGCAATACCAACGACTCTCGCAACTGGGGACCTGTCCCCATAAGCCGCATCAAAGGACGCGCCCTTTTCCGCTACTGGCCGCTCACCCGAATCGGTGTGCCCTAAGCCTATTCCGCGGTGAGCCAGTTGCTTTCTTTGAACGTCTGCCTTACTTCACGAAATTTATCAGTCTGTTGGTAAAATATGTCAACGAGGACCGGGTCAAAGTGGGTTCCCTTCTCGCTTAAGATAATTTGCGTCGCGTCTTCATGACTACTCGCCACCTTGTAGGAACGCCGCGACGTGAGCGCGTCATAGACATCTGCGATGGCGAGAAGCCGTCCGAGTAAGGGGATATCCTCACCTTTAAGTCCCTTGGGGTACCCCTTGCCGTCCCACCTTTCATGGTGTGTTCCGGCAAAGACTTTTGCGTAATCCAAAAAGTCGCAGGAGGAAGCTTCACGCTCTATCTTTTCGATGATTTTGACTCCCAGAGCGGGGTGCCGTTTCATTTCGGCGAATTCTTCGCTCGTGAGAGTCGTCGATTTTTGGAGAATCTTGTCTTGTATCGCAATCTTACCGATGTCGTGTAGTTGCGAGGAACGAGCAAGTAAGTCTACGTTCCAGCCGTCTGTCATGTTCACATAAAGCCCACTGTCCAATAGTCCTATAACCATAATTCTCAGATAAAATTGAACGCGCTCTATGTGACCACCGGTGATGTAATCGCGGCTTTCAACCAAGTTTGCCATAGTTTTAAGAATGGTGTCTTGTAAGTCCAAAACCTGTTTCGTCCGTTCATCTACCAGTTTCTGCAAATCTGCGTTGAATTTCCGTAGCTTCTCTTGCTGTTCCTTCAAGATATCCTGCTGGGACTGTATGAGCAGGTGAACCTCGACCCGCTTACGCAGTATGGGCGGGGAAAACGGCTTTGATATATAGTCAATGGCGCCGAGAGTCAAGCCTTCCATCTCGCTTTCCGCATCGCTTTTTCCGGTTAGAAAAACAACGGGGATTCGCTGGGTCGAGACATTTTCTTTCAGGATTTTGATGGCTTCGAATCCATCCATATCCGGCATATCAATATCAAGAAGAATGAGTTCGGGCTTGTTGCGTTCGAGAAGCTCAAACATCTTCTTTGCTGAAGGGGCGGTAAACACGTCGTACTGTTCCATCAGCGCGTTCTTGCCTATCTTGAGATTCGTTATATTGTCGTCAACCAACACTATGGTTTTACGGTCTGCCATATCTCCCTCTTAAAAAATAAGTAACATGGGGAAATAAAGATTCTTTCTGAAATAGTAACTCAATCCTTTCAAACAACGAATCTGTTCCCTGTTCCTTTTTACTCCCATCGCTTGAACAAGCCGTGTTCTATTCCCAGACGGTCGAGGATTTTTCCTGCAATAAAGTCTATCAAATCATCTACGGTTTTCGGTTTATGGTAGAACGCGGGTGATGCGGACAATATTACCGCGCCTGCCAATGCGAGAGTCGTCATATTTTTTAGGTCTATGAGTGAAAAAGGACATTCGCGAGGGACTAGAACGAGGGGATGATTTTCCTTCAGGCACACCAGTCCGGCGCGGTGGATGAGGTTTCCGCAGATGCCTGAAGCCATCGCACCGATGCTGTTCATGGAACAAGGGACAATTACCGCGCCGTCGAGCGGAAAAGAACCGCTCGCAGGTGGTGCAGACAGGTCCTCAGCGTCGTAGACTCGTTCCCGCGCAATGCCCAGGGTGTCTACCCACGCCGCAAATGGTCTGCTCGTTTCCTCAACCATAACTCTTTCCCCCCAGCGTGAGATAATCGCATGAACCTCGCACCCGCTTTCGGCAAGCGCCCGCAAGACCCGTATTCCATACACAGCGCCGCTTGCGCCAGTCACACATACCAGATATTTTCTCATTTCTCCTACAATTTCTCGCATATTATTATGATAAAGGGAATCTTAAAATAATCAAGTCTTGTTTGCTCATAAACAACTAATTTTCCATCCTTAACCCCTTAACGTTTTTTTACGACGCCTCGCATTTAGCTATTTTTCTAGTCGGAACACCAGCCCCGACTTATTCAATGCAACGTCAGCCTGCACCTTGTCGCCTTCCCTGATTTTACCAGAAATGATAGCCTTAGCAAGCGGATTCTCCAGTTCTGTCTGAATAGTCCGCTTGAGCGGACGCGCCCCAAAAAGTGGGTCAAAGCCTCGGTCAGCCAGCAAATCCTTGGCGTTTTTGGTGAGAAACAGCGTGATTTTGCGCTCTGCGAGTCGATTTTCCAGATGTTTAAGCTGAATATCAACGATTTTGCGGATTTCCTTCAAGCCCAGCCGATTAAATGTTACCGTTTCGTCAATGCGGTTGAGAAATTCCGGGCGGAAACTCTGTTTCAACAGTTCCATCAGACTATCTTTCAACGTGTCCGGGTTCTTTGCCTCAAAGATGATGTCAGAACCGAGGTTGCTCGTCATGACGATGATAACGTTTTTGAAGTCAACCACCCGTCCTTGCCCATCCGTAAGCCTGCCTTCGTCCAAAATTTGCAGAAAAACATTAAAAACTTCGCTATGCGCCTTTTCAATTTCGTCAAAAAGAATGACGCTGTAAGGTCTGCGACGCACTGCTTCGGTTAGCTGACCACCTTGTTCGTAGCCCACGTAGCCCGGCGGCGCACCGATGAGTCGGCTTACCGAATGTCTTTCGCCATATTCACTCATATCGATGCGGGTGAGCGCCTTTTCGTCATTGAAAAGAAAATCAGCCAACGTTTTGGCGAGCTCGGTCTTGCCCACGCCCGTGGGACCTAGGAACAAAAACGAACCCAAAGGACGGCTCGCGTCAGAAAGACCGGCTTTGTTACGACGGATAGCGTCAGCAACAGCACTCACAGCCGCCTCCTGCCCCACAACCCTCTGTTCAAGCACCTTTTCCAAGTCAAGATATTTCTGCATTTCCGCTGAAAGCATCTTGGACACTGGAATCCCCGTCCATGAAGCGACCACTTCGGCGATATCTTCCTCGCTCACCTCTTCGCGCAGAAGCGCAGTATCTTCCTTATGCGCCTCCATAGCGGCGGTCAGATCCGCGAGCTTTTTCTGCGCCTCTGGAATCCTCCCGTATTTGATTTCCGCGGCGCGGTTTAGATTGCCATTGCGTTCCTGTTGAGCCTCTTCGATTTTCAGTCCTTCGATACGCTGTTTTAGGTCGCGTACCTGCTGAACCACACTCTTTTCACGTTCCCATCGCGTCCGCATCGCGTCTCGTTCCGCGGTTGTTTCGCGTAACTCCTTTTCCAGTTTAGCGAGGCGCTCACGGGAACCATCATCTGTCTCACGAGAAAGCGCCTGTTGTTCTATAGAAAGTTGCAAGAGGCGGCGTTCCAGTTTGTCGAGTTCTGTGGGGCGGCTATCCAACTCCATCTTCAGCCGACTAGCCGCCTCGTCAACCAAGTCTATCGCTTTATCCGGCAGAAAACGGCTCGTAATATAACGGTTGGATAGATTCACTGCCGCGACAAGCGCCTCGTCCTTAATACGGACGCCGTGGTGAACCTCGTAACGCTCCTTCAAACCACGCAGAATGGCGACCGTATCCTCGACAGACGGTTCCGGCGTGTAAATTTGCTGAAATCGGCGCTCCAAAGCCGCGTCTTTTTCGATATATTTGCGGTATTCGTCAAGGGTTGTCGCGCCTATGCACCGCAATTCGCCGCGGGCAAGCGCGGGTTTCAATAAATTGGAGGCGTCTGTCGCGCCTTCGGCAGCGCCTGCGCCCACGAGAGTGTGCAGTTCGTCAATAAACAGGATGATTTTACCATCAGACGCCTGCACCTCGCTGACGACCGCTTTGAGCCGCTCTTCGAATTCACCGCGAAATTTCGCGCCCGCGACCAATGCGCCCAGGTCCAAAGCGAGCAATTTTTTGCCCTTGAGACCCTCTGGCACATCACCCGCGACTATGCGCCGTGCAAGCCCCTCAGCGATGGCCGTTTTACCCACGCCTGGATCGCCTATGAGTACCGGGTTATTTTTAGTGCGCCGCGACAGAACTTGCATCACTCTACGGATTTCCTCGTCTCTACCGATGACCGGGTCGAGTTTTTCCTGCCGCGCCAAAGCGGTCAAATCCCGGCAATATTTGTCAAGCACCTGATACTTGTCTTCCGGGCTTTGGTCTGTTACGCGGACGTTACCGCGCACGGCTTTCAAGGCGGTCAACACCGCGTCTTTAGTAACGCCTGCCCTGACCAGAATCCGTCCTGACTCGCTGTCGCTTGCGGCTATGGCAAGTAGTATATGCTCGGCGGATACGTATTCGTCCTTGAGCGACTGCGCTTCGGCTTCGGCTTTTGCTAAAATCTTGCCTGCGGCTGATGAAAGATAGAGTTGCGCGGCTTCCCCAAACATTTTCGGTGTTTTCTCAACTATTGCGCCAATATCCGCGGTGATCTTTTCGGAGTTTGCGCCTATTTTTTCAATAACCGGCCTGACAATACCGTCCTCCTGCCGCAAAAGAGCCAGAAGTATATGCGCTATCTCAATTTGAGAATGGTCGCTCTTCTGAGCGATGACTGACGCCTCGTTGAGCGCGTCTTGCGCTTTAATGGTAAATTTCTCTGTATTCATAGTGAAAGTATACAAAATTTCTCTCAAGAAAGCAAATTTTTATTTTATCTCTCCTAGCGGACGAGCGTTTGGTACGAGCGACTTTACCGACACGGCTGGCGCCGCCGTGTTCCTAGAAGTATCAAACTCCGCCAAGCGTATGGGGCGCTCCCCGTCCACACAGTCGGCTTTATGAACAGACGGAGGTTGTCTTAACGCGGCAACGGACTACGCCCTATCCGCGGCCGCGTTTCAATCGTCTTTGCGGGGTAGACGAACAGCCTAAAATTACAAAATTATTTAAACGTAACGGACGCGGGGGGAATTGTTGCCCCTCTTTATTTTTTACTATGAATGATATACTATAAGCGTATGTCCGTTGTTGGAAATATCAAAAACGTCCAATACATCCAAATGTTCGTATTCGCTTTTCTCTGCGCCGCAAATCTTTTTCTCATAAAACCGTTGAGCGTTCAATTGAAGTCTCGATTCTCGTCCTTACAGCGATCGCTCATAGATAAGGCGGAAACCTTTTTGCGCCGCGACATTTCCTACGACTCTATCGGCGCATCCCTATTCAGTATCATAGACATAAAAGACCTGACTATACACGGCAACGGTTCAAGTCCGCTCCTCTCCATTTCCCGCGTGAGAATCCGCTGGTCCATCAACACATTCCTGAAGTTCCTGTTTGAAAAGAACCTAGACGCTATAACCAGAGCCATCGGGGATGTTATTTTCGACAATCTTTCCGTCAACCTGAACATAGACCGCGATAAGGACATAGTCGATATCCTTACGTCTCTACAAACCGATAAAGCCATGGACCTCGCAGAAGACATTCTTTTCAAGATAAGAAATGGGACCGCGTCTATCACCTCAGACAACAGCGAATGGAAGAGCATAACCCTTACCGATATGGGGCTAGAAGCAAGCGTGATTAACCGCGAAATAGCGTTTCGGATAACGGCGGACGCCGGCGTCGCTTTAAACGGCGCATCAGGCTCAATCTCCACGGTAATATCGGGAACTTCGAGCCTTAATTTCAAGAACATAAACGCAAAAATATCCCTTTTATCCCTCTTAAGCGATTTTTTCACCTTAAAAACCGTGTCCACAAATGTTCCAGCTCTGTCTTTTAACGTCAATATGTCGGATAAAGATATACGTGTTTTCACAGTGGGCAATCCTCTGCCTTTCGACCTCTCCTTGAATTATCAACCCTTGTCCGAGCGGCTGGCAGTGACGTTCTCTGCGGAAGACTTTACGCCGAGCGCCTTTATCTCCCTTTCCGGAGATTTGCAGGAATTTCAGCGATACCTAGGCATCAGCCTGTCTGGTTCCGCGAATTTCAGCATGGAACACGACGAGGTCCAATATGCGGCGTCCTTCACCGGTAGTTTCCCCGTCGATTTTCCTCTCGTCGAAAAGGCGGATTTTACCATTGATGGATGGGGTAATGAAAAATCAGCAGTCCTGAAAGAAATAACACTGAGAACGTCCAAAGGACGCTTGGGTTTCTACGGTTCCCTAGTTTTTTCACCTCTCGCTTTAAACGGCAGAGTTTCCATCTCGAATTTCGCCATCGCCGAACACAAGAAGGCAAACGCAAATCTTACCGTGACGGCAAACGCAAAGAACGCCTCCATACGCGGAGAATCCGTATCTCTCGACAAAACCGTCTTGAAAAAGACGGAAATCGAGGTCTTTTTCGGAAAAAGCAGCTTGGATTGGTCCCTCTCTATCGATGATATTCTCTTTGAAGGGAAAGAAGCTGTAATTGACGATAGCGACTCCCCGCAAGAAGTATTTCCAAAAAAGAAAATCGAGATGGATGGAGTGGTTGATTACCGTCCGCTACAGATGGATGCCCATCTTGTCCTGAATGACGTTGCGCTGTCTAAATTACTAGACGCTGTCATCATAACGGAACGACCGCTTATGGCGGAAAACATTCTCGACAACACAGCCGTCCGCACAGAGGCGTTTTTCTCTACAGATTTTAAACATTTTCTCTACAATATCCCGAATCTTGACATTATGTACCATGACGTTGAGAAAAATAAGAGTGTTATTATGACAGGCTCGCTTTCAGGAACAGACAAGTGGCTCGACCTGAACGGTGAACACATAGCTTGGGAGAATGGCAGTGTGAGTGGAAGGCTTTTCATGGATTTCTTTGGGCGGAACGACCTAAACTTCAACTTGTCATTCTCGTATTTGCAGAACAATTACAACATTCAAGGCGCCTTCCTGGACAAAAACTCCATCAGCATACAGGGTTCTTACGGCATCAACGCCTTTCTGGTGATAGAAAATGGGCTTTCAGGTTATATCGAAGCCGACCACATGCCGCTTTTCTTGCAAGGAAGAAACGCTGCTTTGAGCGTCAAGGCTTCCATACGGTACGAGACGAAGGACTTATGGTCAGCGGAGGTCGATAATTTCGAGATAACCAACCTGTGGACCCCGATTTCCCCTTCAAATACCATTAGGTTCTTGGCGCACGCGGACCAGAATGGCGTCCAATGTTCTTCCATTCTTTGGAATGATGGAATAAACGCCTTGAACGGAGGCTTTTCCTTGAGCTATACGGATAATTTTTCCAATATCACCGGACTTCTCTCTCTGTCAGACGAGTCGAAAAAGGAGACTTATCTGCTCGACTTCTCTTGCACGGATGTGCTTTCAGAAAGCCGCTCTTTAGCAGCGCATCTACAGGGAGCGGGTATGCAACTGTCGCGTTTTACCAGCAACGCGTACGGCACTGTCGTTTCCGGAAAAGCCGATGTCCACTGGAACAATATCGAAGATTTTTCCGCAACAGCGGAATTGTCGTCTGTGACCACGACAATTAATGATGTGGGAGTTCGCTTGAAGTGCGCCGTGAATTTTGACGAGAGATCTGCGGAGATTCGGGATGTCGAAGCGTATTATGGGTCGCTTAGTGTGGATATTCCCTTTGTGCGGGTGAATCTTGAAGAAAAGCGCGCTGAAGCCGCAGTCGTTATTGGCGGAACGACCTTGGGTAGAGCTGTGGAACTTGCATGTGCACTCACTATGGATTTTGACGCGGCGGTCGAATCTTGGCTTGATACGGCTCATATAGCCGACTCCTTCGAGGGAAGCCTCATCGTAGACAAAGCCCGCTTTGATGCGTTGAAAACAACATCGTCTTTTGCCTTTGATTTCTCCCATATAGATAAAACTATGAGCGTTACCGGCGGACCAAATGGTATGTTGCGTCTCAATATTGCTGACTCCGGCGACTTCTACGCGGGGCTTTCCGCGCCCTTCCCCATACGTGGATCGATCATCGGCACTGTAGACGCGAAAACCATTGATGCGGCCTGCCGAAACCTCTATGTAGACCTTGCGGCTCTCTGGAAACTCATCCCGCCTCAGAAGGACATTGCGGTTACTGGTGGTTTTATCAATGCGGACATTGAAATACGGGGACCCTTGGCATCTCCGGAATTCTTCGGGCAAGCGGTGGGCAATAGCGTACGCCTTCAGGTTCCTCCCTACTTAAGGTACGACATCAGACCGGTACCGGTGACCATTACGTTCGATGGAACGAATATGTCTTTTGGGCCGGTACCCGCGTCTATCGGGAACGGATACGGTATGGTTTTCGGTGTGTTCCATTTTGACCGATGGGTGCCAGACACCTTTACGATAGACATAGCGGTTGAAGAGGCAAACGCCGTTCCCTTTGACTTTGATATCATGGGCATCATAGCCGCTGGAGACGCGTTCGGCAAATTGATACTTTCTCAGAACGAAGGTGTTTTTCACGTGGGCGGAGACCTCACAGCCCAGAACACCGAGGTAACCCTTAACCAAGAAGAACTCGAAGCCGCGCAGAATCAGCCGATGGATACCTCTTTTCTTTCGACCGTAAATCTCACGGTAAGGACAGGTAGTAAAGTCGAATTCCTATGGCCAACCGCGACTTTTCCTATCATTCAAGCTTATGCTGACCAAGGCGTTTTCCTGAACATACAGAGCGACACGGCGACCGGGCGTTTCGCGCTTGTGGGAGACGTGAGGATTAGGAGCGGTGAAATTTTCTATTTTGAACGGAGCTTTTACCTCCGCGAAGGGCTACTCTCCTTCAACGAGAATGAGGTGCGTTTTGAGCCGCACATTTCGGCACGCGCGGAAGTACGCGATAGATCGGATGAAGGCTTGGTTACTATTTCTATGATAATCGACAATGCGCCGTTGTGGTCGTTTAACCCGCGTTTCGAGTCCAATCCTCCGCTTTCTCAGGTTGCAGTCTTTGAGCTTCTTGGACAAACAATGATGGGCGGGGTGGAAGAAGGCGATGGTACTGGACGTATGGCCGGACTTTCCTCGCTGACCGACTTAGTCGCTCAGACGCAAGGGGTAAGGCGGGTGGAAAGACGGCTTCGGAACTTGCTTTACCTAGATATGTTTTCTCTACGGACGCAGCTCGTGCAGAACTTTTTGTTTCAGTCCTCGATATTTCAGCAGGAAAGCGGACAAGGACAAATAAAAAGTGGGGTAAGACGCGGTAACTTATTTGACAATACAACTGTTTTTATAGGTAAATATCTGACAAAGGATTTGTTTTTTCAAGCGATGCTTTCCATGCGGTACGACGAGAGCAACCCTAATTTAGAGGGCTTGACATTGGAGCCCGATTTCGGACTAGAATTACGCAATCCTCTTTTTGATATGCGGTGGAGTTTCGTTCCGCTTCATCCTGAGAATTTGTTTGTCAATGATATGTCGTTCACATTGACATGGAGGAAGAGCTTTTAAATTGAGAGAAGAGAATGATGGGAAGGAAACCGACTCTCAATCCCTCATTCCCTAGAATTGGAGATTCATTTGAAGTTTTTTAAACGTTTTTGTTTGATTTTGTTGTTTACGGCTACGGTTCTCCCTGCCCAGGAGGAATGGTATGAAGGGAAACCTATTAAAGACATTGTTCTGATAGGCGTAGAGCATACGGCTCTTTCCGATTTGGAAGGCATACTATCCCTGTATAAAGACAAGCCCTGCGGGGACGATGCCATTATCGCAATCCAAGACAAGCTTTATGCGCTGGAGTATTTCGATGAAGTCATCGCCAACCCGTCGCCTTACGACAACGAAGGGAGCGGCGTCAGAATCGAAATTACGGTAAAGGAGCGCCCCATAGTGGTCAAGATAGCCTTTATCGGTTATCACAAGGTCAAGGCGACTGATTTGAAAGCCGTAGTTTCCACTAAGGAAAACGACGTCTTGAATGAAATCAAGTTGGATAAAGACCTCGAAGCCATTAGAAGTAAGTATATTGAAAAAGGCTTTCCTTCAATGCGGGTGCGTTATGAAATTACGGACGGGAAGAAAGGGGGAAAAAATGTCACTTTTCATATCAACGAAGGAGATAAGCTTTCCATAGAAGCCTTTGTTTTTGAGGGTAACACACTGTTTTCGTCGAAAACCCTCCAGAGACAACTCGTATCGAAAGTAAAATCCCTTGCCAATGACGGCGCGTATTCTGACGCGGCCCTGATCCAGGACCGAGCGGCCATCCTCAAATATTACCGCGACCGAGGATATATGGATGCACAGGTCGTGGACGTTACGTCTTCGCGGCGGGAAGACCCCAAGAAAGAAGATAACTATCTCCTTACCATTACGTTTAACATCAGAGAGGGACAGCAGTATCGGTTCGGCGGCATTGAGATTGAGGGAAATGAGATATTCTCAACAGAAGAACTTCTGTCCCTTGTCCGCTCGAAAGAGGATGACATTATAAATGGTACACGCCTAGATGCGGACCTTAACCGCATAGTGGAACGGTATTATGAGAATGGTTATATTTTCAATACCATCGACCCAGAGCCGTTACGAGACAACGACGTATTTTCCTACAAAATCACCATCGTAGAGCGGGGACGGGCGCATATCGAGAACATTATCATTCGGGGTAATGAGAAAACCAAAGATGCGGTAATCCTGCGCGAAATCTCTATGGAGCCGGGAGACGTATTCTCACGGACGAAAGTAATGGATGGCATAACAAACCTCTATAACCTTCAGTTTTTCTCCAACGTCCAGCCGGATATGCAGCCCGGTTCCGACGAGAACCTGATGAATCTTATATTCAACGTTGAGGAGCAACCCACCATGAACATACAAGCCGGACTCACCTTCTCTGGTACTGCTGACCCTGACGAATTCCCGGTTTCTGGTTTATTCAAGTGGTCCGATCTAAACTTTATGGGTATGGGGAATATGCTTGGCGTTGAACTCAACGGATCCACTACTATTCAGAGTGTGAGCCTCGAATACACCCAGCGGTACTTATTCGGGTTACCCATGTCCGTAAGTTTTGACTTGACGTTTCAACATGCGATTCGCCAATCCGCAATGGACAATAAAGCGCCTTATTTCTATGGGGACGAGGAACGCGCATACCCGGACGGCTTCGACTCTTACGATGACTATTATGATGCCGGCAAGATACCGCCTGACGAATACCTCATGGATTACACCCAATGGAAGCTCTCGTTTGGGGTTTCCACGGGGTACCGATGGAGAACGCCTGTAGGCATCTATGGACTTGGCGGTGGAGTGAGGTTTGGCGTTGTGGTCAATACCTATGATGACGATATTTACCGCCCCTTTGACCCAACCATACGCAACCGCAACAACCAGCTGACGCCTTCGAATTCCCTCTTTGCGAACACCTATTTGGATGACCGCGATATCTATTACGACCCCACAAAAGGCTTTTACCTAAGCCAGAGATTCGGCTTTTACGGAATATTCCCCATTGAACCAGAGCATTATTTCCGTTCCGACACAAAAGCCGAAGCATTCTTTACGCCCATTAACCTCGAAGTGACAGAGAAATGGTCTTTCATGACTACTTTCGGCTTCCATTCAGGCGTATCTTTCCTGTTTCCCCATCCCTTTTCAGACAAGCCCATCGTAGAAAACGCGAACAAGCTCGCCATAGACGGTATGTTCAACGCCCGCGGCTGGAGCAATGAATATTCCAAGAAAGGTTCGGCCCTATGGGAAAACTGGGTGGAGATGCGTATTCCCATCGTGCCGCGAGTGCTCGCTCTGGACTTTTTCTTTGATGCGGCTGAAATTCAGCCGGACTGGGCGACCTTCTGGTCAGGTGAAAATCTCATCGACAACCTCCGTTTCAGCTTCGGCGCGGGTATACGCTTCACCATCCCGCAGTTCCCGCTCCGTTTAAGTTTCGCAAAACGTTTCAAAATAACTGATGGCGCGATCGAATGGCAGAAAGGCGCCATTTGGGCGGCCGACAGTAACCCAAATTCAGGAGTAGATGTGGTGCTTTCGTTCGCCATAGCAACCTACTAGAGACTGTTAGCAAAAATTGAAAAGCAGAGGCGGATGTGGTATGATACGAGCGGGAGGAAAAGGCAAGGAGGAAAATGAGCGGCTGTATCCAGTAAGTGAAGAAGTGTTTAACCAGAAGCCCTTGCCTACCATCGAAGGGAATTACATCTGGAAAGGGCATCCGCCCAAAGTATCCCATTACAAATAAAAGGACCTCCATCCGGTTTAAAAAGCAAATTCCGCCTGTCATCTATCAGACGACCTGCCCTTTATACAATACCGAAAGTTTAAAATCAGCTGGCGGGTGCGGGCTGGTCTGCCAAAAAACCGTATACCCGCCTTTGCATACCAAGGCCGAAACTTTTAATCCCCTGTGGGGGTATACCGGTTGATATTATTCCTATAATCTTTATATTTTTTATAGGAATACTGCTTGACAAAAAACATAAATAGTTATACTATTCTATTTACCTAGTATTCCCATAGGATATAATAATAAATAAGGAGGTTATCATAATGCAATCCTGGACCTGTCAATCCGAATGTTATCAAAAAAGCTAATACTACACTATTTTTTGGAGGAATTGAGAAATGAAAAAGATTTTGTTACTCGACCGGGTGACTCCGGTTGGAGCAATTATTTTTGTTACCTTCCCTAAGCTGAAAGATGGAACTGGTTTTACCAGTCCAGTCGGGTTTTCGCTATAAGCCCAAAATAGCTTTATACAAAAGGAGTATGTTATGTCTCATTATCATTTTGATACACTTAAAATCAGAGCCGCATACGATCCGGCTTTACACAATCAGGCGGTTTCCCCGCCGATTTATCAAACAACGGCCTATGAATTCAAGGATACCAAAAACGCCGACGGGCTTTTTGCGTTGACTGATCCGGGCTTTTTATACACACGGGTCAATAACCCAACGGTGGATATTCTGGAACGCCGTATTGCAGAGCTTGATGGCGGCAGCGCAGCGCTTGCACTTGCCTCAGGCATGGCGGCAATTTCCTACACCCTTCTTACTTTAGCGGAAGGCGGCGGACGTATACTGACAAGCCCTTATCTGTACGGCGGAAGCACCGATGCTTTCCAGCGTATTTTTCCTAACTTCGGCATACATTTTGATTTGTCTGCGGCTGTTATTGATAATCCGTCAGAGCTGGAAAAAGATATCAAGCCGGATACTAAAGCTATCTTTGTTGAATCAATAGGCAACCCTACAGGCGCTATTGCCGATCTTGAAGCCATTGCCGAAGTTGCCCACAGCCACGGTATTCCGCTCGTCGTGGACAATACCTTTGCGACTCCCTATCTCCTAAACCCAATTCAGTACGGCGCGGATATTGTTATTTACTCCGCAACAAAAGCGCTCAATGGACACGGCAATCTTATAGCCGGTTTAATAGTAGAAACCGGTAAATTTCCATGGGACAATGGGAAATTTCCGCAGTTGCAAAAACCGGAGTACGTTCTTCGCGATCGCAGCACCGGCGAAAAGCGCAGCTTTCTTGAAGCTGTTCCGCAAGCGCCGTTTGTAACGCGGATTCGGCTGACGTACCTTAACTATTTCGGCGCCGCTCTTGGCCCCTTTGACGCCTACTTAACCTTGATTGGTGTTGAAACATTGTCTGAACGGTTGCAAAAACAGGTTGAAAATGCAAAAAAGGTGGTTGCTTACCTGCAAAAGAATGAGCATGTGGCGTGGATACAGTATTCAGGCTTGGAGTCAAGCAAGTATTATCAGTTGGGCAGGAAATACTTCCCCAAAGGCGTGCCCGGTATTTTTTCTTTTGGTTTTAAGGGAACTATAGAAGAAAGCGAAGCTTTCCTCAATGCAATAAAACTGTGGAGCTATCATGTCAATGTAGGGGATGCACGATCCTTAATTGTAAATTCCCCCAAAACAACGCACAGTGAGTTGACGCCGGAAGAGCAAAAACAAGCTGCTATAGAGTCGAATTTGATACGGCTCTCCCTTGGACTGGAAGACCCGCAAGATTTGATAGCCGATCTGGATCAAGCTTTCGCCGCCAGCCAGCGGGTTTAGCCGGCCGGCATCCTAAACTTCGGCTTTGTACCAGGGACGTACGTACGACTCTAAAGTCTGATAGCAGCCTTCGGCTGTTTCAAAAGTATGGGGTAACTACCCAACAGTCTGTTGCTTGTAGGCAAAAAGCCGTACGCCGTTTTCCGATACAGCGCCGAAAATTTAAGGTGAAGGTGTGCCTGCTTTAAAACTCCTGTGGGGGATTGCTTTAAGGGATAACAATGAGTGAAATTAATTTACGGTCTTCTACCGTACCGGTCAGAGAAACACGACTGGGATCAATAACCGGCTATTCAGGAACTGCCGCCGATTTGGTGTCCTGCGCCCGTCAAGGCTGTCTGAAAGAAAAAAACCGCTCTTTCAGCCAATGCCTCGGATGTTCTACATCAAACGCAGCCTGTACCCTTATCCTGATACAGGACGCCGCAGTGATAAGCCACGGACCAGCAGGCTGTGCAGGGTGCCTGCACGAATTCGCCTTTACCTACCGAGTCAACGGCATTCACCGCAATGTCTTTGAACCAACGCAAAGACGTATATTCTCAACCGATCTTGAAGAAAAAGATACGGTTTACGGAGGAACTCAAAAATTAGCGGAGGCTATACGTGAAGTCCACAAAAGAGTCAAGCCTAACGCTATTTTCATCATCACAACCTGCGCATCCGGCATTATTGGAGACGATGTGCAGGGAGTAGCCGATGAAATTGAAGATGAAATAGGTATTCCGGTTGTCGCTGTGTTCTGCGAAGGCTTCAGGTCAAAGATTTGGACAAGCGGCTTTGATGCTGGCTACCATGCAATAGCCCGCAAACTCATCAAAAAACCACAGAAGAAGCAGGATGATTTGGTGAATGTGATCAACTTTTGGGGAGCTGATTCCATAGGTGAATGGTTTAAGGAGCTGGGCTTGCGGGCAAATTACCTCACTCCCTTTGCTACAGTCGCCCAGCTCGCCTCCTCCTCAGAAGCCGCCGCCACCATGCAGGTATGTGCAACGCTGGGTTCTTACTTAGGCGCTGCACTGGAACAAAGTTTCGGCGTGCCGGAAATAAAAGTTTCCCCGCCTTATGGCATTATGCAGACCCATCGATGGTTTATAGAATTAGGAAAAATAACCGGCCGTGAAAAAGCCGTCGAAAGCTTCCTTGCAAAAGAAAAAGAACTATGGACGCCGTCAATAGAAGAGCTGCGGGAAAAGCTGTCGGGCAAAACAGCTTACGTTACGGCCGGTGCTTCACACGGACATTCTTTGCTCGCCTTGCTTAAAGAGCTGGGTATGAAACCCTATGGAGCTGCGATTTTCCACCACGATCCTTTGTACGACAATGGGGAAGTGGCGGCAGACACCTTGCAAAATGTGGTCAATGACTACGGGGACATTCCCCGGTATACGGTCTGCAACAAACAGGAATTCGAGCTTGTCAATGTTTTGTACAAAACACGCCCTGATATTTTGCTTGCCCGGCACGGCGGCATGACCTTGTGGGGAGCGAAATTCGGCATACCTTCGCTTTTAATTGGGGATGAGCATTTCGGCATGGGCTACCAAGGACTTGTTCAGTATGGTAAGCGTATTCTTGAAACATTAGAAAATGATGAATTCGTTAAAAATTTCCAGCAGCACGCGGTTAACCCTTACACTCAATGGTGGCTGGCTCAAGACCCGTACTGTTTTTTAGAATCATAAGGAAGCAGTGATGATTGAACAACAGCGTTTTATGTGTTCGATTGGCGCTATGCAGACGGTAGTTGCAATCAAGCGCGCGCTCCCTATTCTCCATTCCGGACCCGGTTGCGGCACCATGGTAGCCGGCTTTTTTGAACGCTCAACCGGCTATTCAGGCGGCAACACCGCGCCCTGTACCAACTTTTCTGAAACAGACGTGGTATTCGGCGGCGAGGCAAAGCTGGAAAAAATCATTCGCCATTCGTACAAGATACTGAAAAGCGATATGCAGGTAGTCTTAACCGGTTGCACGTCAGCTATTGTCGGCGATGATGTTGCGCGGGTAACAAAGATATTTGCCGGCGAAGGCAAGCCCATTGTATTTGCGGACACGCCCGGTTTTAAGGGTACGAATTATGAGGCTCACAGTACCATTGTCAATGCAATTATCGATCAGTTTGTCGGCCGGTTCGGTGCCGATACAGAAAAAGACCCGCAACTGGTAAACCTTTTTGCCTCAATTCCCTACCAAGACCCTTTTTGGAAAGGTAACTTGGAAGAATACAAAAGGCTTATAGAAGGCATAGGGCTTAAAGCTAACATCCTTTTTGGCCCTTATGCAGGTGGTGTTGAAGAATGGAAAACAATCCCCAAAGCGAATTTTAATATAGTGATCTCCCCCTGGTTCGGGCTTAGTATTGCGCAGCATCTACAGGAAAAATACGATCAGCCTTTTTATAACTTTCCTTATATTCCCATAGGCGGCAATGAAACGACGCGATTTTTACGTGAACTGCTTGGTTATGCCAATGAAAAAGGTGCAAATCTCTCGATTTCCGGTGCGGAGCAATTTATTAAACAGGAAGAATGGGCATTTTATGAAGAGATTGATAATCTAGCGACCTTCTTATTGGAATTCCGGTATGGACTTCCGGCTTTTGTGCATATTATGCACGATGCAAGTTATGTATTAGGCATGGCGCGTTTTCTCTTGCATGAAACCGGTATTGTCCCTAAAGAACAGTTTATTACCGATAAAACACCCCAACAGTACCAAGCGGCTATTGCACAGCACGCCGCCGCTATCTCTTCAAAGAAAAATATCCATCTTTATTTTGAGCCGGACGCAGGGCGCGCTCAAGAGCGTATACTGACTACCAAGCATGAAGGCCGCGGTTTAATAATAGGCAGCGGCTGGGATAAGGACCTTGCCCGGACAAAGAACTACGACTTTTTATCCGCAGCCCTTCCTTCTCCTTACAGGCTCGTGATGAACACCGGTTACGCCGGTTACCGCGGCGGTCTGCGCCTCATTGAAGACATTTACAACCAAGCATTAGGAACATATCGATAGTATGAACAATCAACGTAGGCACATTGCCAATAGACACCCGTGCTTTTCCACGCAAGCTTCTATAAACCGGGGACGCATACACCTGCCGATCAGTCCGGTCTGCAACATACAGTGTCGGTTCTGCAAACGAACCTTTAATAAAACCGAAAACCGTCCCGGTGTGAGCGCCTGCCTGCTCAAGCCGCAAGAAGCGGTTTCCTATATAAAAAACGCTCTTGAATTATGTCCTGAAATCAGCGTTATAGGTATTGCCGGCCCCGGCGATCCTTTGGCAAGCTCCCATGCGCTCCACACATTCCGGCTTGTTTCCCAGCACTTTCCACAGATGATCAACTGTCTAAGCACCAACGGCTTACTGCTTGAACACTACGCCCTTGATCTCTTTCTGGCCGGCGTTCAAACGGTAACGGTAACAGTCAATGCGGTTGATCCGGCTCTTTTAGAACATATCTGCGCATATATCATTGTGGATGGAATTCGCTATGAAGGATACGAAGGGGCTGCCCTTTTGATCGAAGCGCAAAAACGCGGTATACAAAAAGCAGCCGATTTAGGAATGTTCATTAAAATAAATACGGTGTTAATACCGCCTCTGAACGGTGATCATATAACTGACATTGCCCGGACGGCCGGCTCTTTAGGCGCCGGTATTATCAACATTATTCCATTGATACCTCAGCACGAATTCGCCGACTTTCAGGCTCCGGATTGCATTGATCTCAAACTTGCACGAGAAGCCTCAGAAGAATTCCTGCCGGTGTTCCGGCATTGCCGGCATTGCCGTGCCGATGCCTGCGGTATTCTGGGAAAAAAAGACCTGTTTGCATCGCAGGTAGAACAAAATTTTTCTCATGGTTAGCAGACCCACCAGTGGGTTTTAAACTTTCGGCGCTGGTATCAAGGGCGGAGGGGCGGCTTTTTGCTATGCCGTATTGTGCGCCCGCTATTTTTTTAGGAGGATTTTATGTCGTGGAGAATAGCTCTGGCAAGTATTGATAATGTACTGGTAACAGAGCATTTTGGACGGTCAAAATATTTTTATATACGGGATTTGGAGCCTGACGGCACCAGTAAAACGGTAGAAAGGCGGCTTTTTGAGGGACTGTGCGCCTCTTGTGAAAATCACAATCCGGGTGAATTTAACCTTGATATATTCCGAGATTGTACCGCGGTGCTTACCGTAAAAGCCGGCGCTCCGGTTCAAAAACGCCTGGAAGAGGCCGGTATTACTGTATTTGAAGGGCCGGCCATTATTGATGAGGCTCTCAAAAAATTAGCGGCGTACTACGTACGAACAAGGAGATAAGAATGGGAAAAATAAAACAAATCGCAATCTACGGCAAGGGTGGCATAGGCAAGTCAACAACAACGTCCAATTTAAGTGCGGCGCTTTCACAGCTCGGCTACAAAGTTATGCAGTTCGGCTGCGATCCAAAAAGCGACTCGACCAATACCCTGCGTGACGGAACCTATATTCCAACGGTACTCGATACGCTGAGGGAAAAAAACACGGTTAATGCTCGAGACGTTATTTTTACCGGATTTAACGGCGTGTACTGCGTGGAAGCAGGCGGACCCTCCCCCGGTGTGGGCTGTGCAGGGCGAGGCATCATTACCGCGGTGGAACTGTTTAAGCAGCAGCGCATCTTTGAAGAGCTGTCCCTTGATTTTGTCATTTACGATGTTTTAGGAGACGTGGTCTGCGGCGGCTTTGCCGTGCCTATACGGGAAGGTATTGCAGAACACGTCTTTACCGTGTCCTCTGCCGATTTTATGGCGCTCTATGCGGCGAATAATCTTTTTAGGGGCATACAGAAGTACTCCAATTCCGGCGGAGCGCTCTTGGGCGGCATCATTGCCAATTCTATCAACCGCCCTTATGCCAAAGAGATTGTAGATGATTTTGCCGGTAAAACAAAAACACAGGTTGTCGAATATATTCCACGCTCAGTAACCGTCAGCCAATGCGAACTACAAGGCAAAACGACTATTGAGGCCGCTCCTACTTCTCCCCAAGCTAAAGTGTACCTAAGCCTCGCAGAAAAAATTGCACGCCACAGCGAATCGCAGGTTCCTTCTCCTCTTGGTATTCAGGAACTGCGCGACTGGGCAGGTAAATGGGGGCAGTACTTGTTGGCTTTGGAAACCGGTTCAATCCGTGAAGAACTAGCAACAAATATCTAGGACGCCAGCAGGGTATGCCGTCTGCCCCCTCAACTTCGGCGCTGCCTGTTATGTAGTCTAAAGTTGAAGGGTTTTTGACCGGCGGCCAGAGCAATGAGGTGACGGTTGCCGCGGAGTTGAGCGAAGAAGATAGTCGGCTACGCGGTTATAGCTGACCATAGCATATGATAGCAACGAGTTTCGCCGTGAGTTAAAAGGAAATAATGAGGTCTGATAGATCAGCTATTTAGGAAGCTAAAAGAGCATCGACGATTGGCGGTGAGGTATGAGAAATCAGACATAACCTTTTTAGACTTTATTATCGCTTTTCTTAAAATTTCTCTTTACTAACAGTGCCGAGGACAGACCTTATATCGTACACCTGCCAATAAGGGAAAGCGGACACTTAGCCAGCTTTCCCGAAACTTTTCTCCTAATCCTTCGATAATTCTTAAAAATTTCAGAAATTCCGCTTGACAAATTGTACCGTTTGTTTTATATTTGAATAATTGAATTATTGTTCAAATATTCAAATTTTTAAGGAGAAATCTATGGAAGATACTGATTTTTTAACCGATGAAGAGCGTCGTGTTGACGAAAATTTACCCGAATTAGTGAAAGACGCGGCAGGGGTAACGCAGGCTGCCGAAAGCCTTCCACCGGATGGAGATTTAAGCGCCTTGGGGGAATTTTTCAAGGTATTGACGGACCCCACACGCCTAAAAATACTCTACGCCCTTGGAACGGGCGCACTCTGTGTATTCGACCTTTCGGTGAGTGTTGGTTCCAGCGTATCTTCAACCAGCCACCATTTAGCCGCTCTCAAGCGCGCTCGTTTGGTAAAGATGCGTCGAGACGGCCGCATCATCTACTATTCCCTGGATGATGAACATGTGAAGTCAATTATCAAGTTCGCAAGAGAACATTTGGGGGAAAGATAAGGATTCTTGGAAGACGGCGCAAGAAAAATAGAAAAGACGTTACTCGCCGTACTAAGGAGGAATATATGCAGAAAAAATATTGTGAAGATAGTTGTTGTAGTGGAAAGGCGGAAGTCCGTAAGACAGCGGTATTTGCGAAGAAAATAGCTGTATTTGCGGTTGCGGTGATTTTATGGCTGGCTGGGCTTGTAGCACAGAGGTTTTTCGGAGAAATTTTTGGTCCATGGGCGCCGCTCGTTCCGCTCGGTGCCGCATATCTTTTGGCTGGATTACCGGTACTGAGGAATGCGGCGCGGAATTTAGGTGGAGGACGGCTCTTCGACGAAAATTTCCTTATGACCATAGCCACTATCGGCGCGTTCGTCATAGGAGAATGGGAAGAAGCTGTCGGTGTGATGATTTTTTATATGATCGGCGAACTGATACAAGAGACGGCCATAGCCCGCTCGAATGTGTCCATTGATGCGCTTCTGGCGCTCAAGCCTGATAAGGCACGGGTCTTGCGCGAGGGAGAATGGGTTGAAATTCCGGCCGAATCGGCCGTGATAGGGGACATAGTGAAGGTGAGGAGTGGAGAGCGTATACCGATAGACGGCATGGTGGTCGAAGGGAGCGGGAGCGCTGAAGTCGATATGTCTATGTTGACTGGCGAAGCCGCGCCGGTACACGCATCGGCCGGTGTGGAGGTGTATTCGGGAACCGTCTCTTTGGACGGCGTTTTGACTATCAGGGCAACGAAGACGGCCGGCGAGTCGTCTGCGGCGAAAATCGTGGAACTGGTACGGAATGCACGGTCCGTAAAGGCAAAGCCAGAGCGGTTCATCACCATATTCGCCCGCTATTATACACCAGCCGTTATCTGCGCCGCGGTCCTCGTTGCGGTTCTGCCATCGCTTTTCGGCGCTGAATGGACGGTCTGGTTTCGGCGCGCTCTTGTTCTCTTGGTTATATCCTGCCCCTGCGCCCTGGTGGTGTCGGTTCCGCTTGGTTACTTCGCTGGTATAGGCGGGTTATCGCGGCGAGGAATCATGGTAAAAGGAGCGATGCATCTCGATTCACTTTCAAGAGCGCAGTTTGTCGCTTTTGACAAGACAGGTACCCTGACTAAAGGAGTGTTTTCTCTCGTGAGAATCGAGCCTGCCAATGGACTTGATAAACTTTCCCTGTTAGAAATCGCGGCCAGAGCGGAAAGCGAATCCAATCACGCCGTAGCTAAGGCTGTTAGGCAAGCCGCAGAAGAGAACGGCATCTTGAAAAAAGAAAAAGTTCAGATCCGCGAATTGGCAGGCTTGGGTATTGAGACGGAAGATGGCGTTTTAGTGGGGAATCGTAAGCTTTTGGCCGATCGGGGCATTTCCGCCGATATGCCGCCGACTCCGTACACGGCCGTTTACGTGGCGCGGAACGGACTCTGCTGTGGGCGTATTCTCATCGGAGACGTGGTGAAGGAGAAGTCGGCCGACGCGGTCGTCGCATTACGGCGGCTCGGCGTCTCGAAGACCTTGATGTTCACCGGCGATACACGGGATGGGGCACTTTCCATTGCCGAAAATTTGGGTATTGACGAGGTAGAGGCGGAACTTTTACCTTCAGACAAGGTTTCGGCCCTTGAGAAATGGACCGCCCGTGGCGTAACGGTCTTCGTGGGGGACGGTATCAACGATGCGCCTGTGCTTGCCCGCGCGGATGTGGGCGTTGTTATGGGAAGCGGCGCGGATGTGGCTGTCGAAGCGGCGGACGTGGTCATTATGACGAACGACCCAGACCGCGTGCCAGAAGCCATTAAGCATAGCCGAAAAGTCCGTACTCTTATTACGGAAAATGTGGTCTTCGCGCTGGGCGCAAAGGCGCTTTTCATCACGATGGCGGTCTTCGGAGTCGCTAATATGTGGCTTGCCTTGTTCGCAGATGTGGGCGTATGTCTCATAGCGGTACTGAATTCAAGCAGGGCCCTAGTCGGACGGAGATAAGCAATCTTTAAAGAGCCTGTGTCGGTTTGTATGGTACTGTTTGTTTAAATCGCTCCCCTTGTCAGCGTTATTATGAGCGTTTCGGTCGTAATACTGATTTTCATTAAAGGGAATCCCTTCCCCGCTGTCTTTAAGATTCCCTTTAGTCTTTTATTTCGCCCGATACTGCGCCTTGCATAGCGACGTCATTGGTATCAAGGTCAACCCGAATACGGTCGGCGCGGAACTCATCCCGCTTCTTGAACACGACGGGAAAGCCTGAAAGGTTGAGTAGTTTCTCCTTGCGCCGATACAGCGCGTATTGTCCGCGGCATACAAGGTCGTCCTTGAAAAGCCGCACTCCTACTTGAAAGATAGCCGACTCATTCTCGTCGTCGTATTCGATGAAACGTCCTTTGGCGATAATGGAATTCTTCCTATCTTCCAATGTAGAATTTCCCTCAAGACGGGCGATTTTTAGCTTTCGGTCATAGCGTAACCTATCCGTCTTAAAAAAAATCTCCTTTTCCGCCTCCTGCCCAAGAACATTGCCTGTACAATCGATGAATTCGTTGTCTTTTCCCTGAATCTCTATTCGGTCGGCCTGTAGTACCAGTTTGTCTGAATGAACCTCAGCGTTTCCAGTCAAGACAGTTATTTCCTTGCCCGTAGCGCGCGCGCCGGTCATACGGTCAGCCTTGAAGGTAAATGTATCGGCGGTAAGCGGAAACGGAATAAGGAAGAATACCAAGGGGAGAAGGTAGCTGAATAGAGGGGGAAATGGCTTGTTTTGAAGATCTGGGACCAAGGTCTCAAATAATAGTCCTGATTCTCTCATTTTTTCTCCTCCTCCTCATCTTTTTGAAAGTAGACGCCGCTGGCGCTGTATTCAAAAACCCATGTCCGTTCCCTTATGTTTGCAGAAAAGCCTTTGCCGGTGAAACTCGTGCCATCTGAACGGGATATGTTGACGTCCGCCTCTCGGTCTGAGGAAATTGCGCGGGTTTTGTCTTCCCATTTCAAGCTGTCTGTCTTAATGGAGACATCTTCGGACTGCACATCCACCGTAACGCCGTCACCCATTTGGATATTGCCTGTGTCTGTCTCGACCCGCGCGAAACCTACCGCACCTTCGACGTTTACTTCTTTTCCGCGTTTCTGAAACTGCTCGAAGGTGAGTTCCTTTAGTTCCATAAGCTGTTTTTTTTCGTAACGTTCAGCCGTTTCCGCAGTAAACCGCACCAAGGGATCTCCGTCTCTCACCCGCACATACTCTACATCGCTCATCACGATATCCGGCTGACCATTGTCCTCTATGGCCGCATCCCCATAATCAAAAGAACAAGCGGCTACGAGAACATAAAGAACAGAGCATAAAGAATAGATTAAAAAAAGATTTCTTTGTTTCATTTCTCCAATTCCATTTGTAGCAAAGAGTAAGGGGTTAAAGAAGACAAACGCCACCAAGCGCAGGGTATCCCCGTTTTCTAACCACTCATAACACCATACGCTATTCTCTATCCTTCTTACAATCCCTTGCGGCCATAACAAAGTCGCGGAAAAGGGGCGCGGCCGCCGTAGGTTTGGACTTAAACTCAGGATGAAACTGCACGCCGACTCCCCATGGATGATCGGGCCACTCGACGCACTCGACAAGCCCATTATCAGGCGTAAAACCAGTGAGTAACAGCCCGGACCCAAGCATCGCTTCGCGGTACTTATTAGAAAATTCGTAACGATGTCTGTGCCGCTCCCAAATATGGATCTTTTGATATGCTTTAAACAAATTCGTCCCCTCCTGCGTAACCGTTTCACTTGCCCCAAGGCGCATAGTACCGCCATAGTTCTTCACATCAACTTGCTCTTCCAGAAGGCTCACCACCGGATGCTTGGTATCCTGATTGAATTCGCTGGAATCTGCATCTGCAAAATTCAGTACGTTGCGCGCCCATTCAATCACTATGACTTGCATCCCAAGGCAGATCCCGAAATACGGCGTCTTATTTCGCCGCGCCCAGTTTACCGCGTTCACCATACCGTTTATGCCGCGCTGACCAAAGCCGCCCGGCACGAGAACCCCGTCTACTCTTTCCTTTCCCGCGTTTACTGGCGAATCCGTTGAAGGTAGAGAACCGCCCATCATAGCATCCGCCACGCCGTCCGACTCAAGAAACGAGGCGTCTATCTTGACTAGCTCTATTTCAACACCCGCTTCAAAACCAGCATGAAAAAGCGCCTCGTAAACAGACTTGTAAGCGTCATGTAGTTCTATGTACTTACCCACAATGCCGATGCGGACAAGTCCCTTGCGCGCATCGAATTTCGCCATCATTTCCCGCCACAGCTGTAAATCAGAATGTCTACTTGCGACTCCGAGCTTTTTCAGCGCTATCTGGTCCATCTTCTGCTCAAAAAAGATGAGTGGAATGGCGTAAATAGTCGTGTCAACATTATACGAAGTAAAGACAGCGTTTTTTTCGACATTGGTGAACATAGCGATTTTCAGACGCATAGTATCGTCAAGCATGGCGGGCGCTCTACAAATCAGAATGTCCGGCTGTATGCCCATTTCTTGCATTGCTTTGACCGAGTGCTGGGTGGGTTTGGTCTTGAGTTCGCCTTCTCCCACTTCAGGTATCAGGGTGAGATGCACGGAAAGCGCATTTTCCTTGCCGTATTCATGGATGAACTGGCGCGCCGCCTCCAAAAACGGTATAGACTCAATATCGCCGACTGTACCGCCGATTTCTACGATGACCACGTCGGCATCTGCATCCAAAGCCGCGAGAATACGGCGCTTGATTTCATCCGTAATGTGCGGAATGACCTGTACGCATCGTCCGAGATACCGTCCTTGTCTCTCTTTCTCAAGTACCGAATGGTAAATCTGTCCTGTGGTGATGGAATTCGCGGCTGAAAGCGGACTGTTGGTAAAACGAGCATAGTTACCCAGGTCCAGGTCCGTTTCCGCGCCGTCGTCGGTTACGTAGACTTCCCCGTGCTGATACGGGTTCATGGTACCAGCGTCTATGTTGATGTAAGGATCGCATTTTACCATACGGACATTCAAACCACGCCCCTCAAGCAATGCTCCCAACGCGGACGCGGCAACACCCTTCCCAAGGCTCGAACACACACCGCCCGACACAAATATAAACTTATTCATGTTTTTAGAGTATATAAGAAAAATACGAATTAGGCAAGGCGTATGGATATGGTTCCACCGGACAAAGGATTTACTTTTTAGAGACACCCCTCAGTAGGGGAGTAGGGGCACGCGCCCCTACAAATAAATCTAGCCCATTATCAAGATGACTTTGTTCACACTTTTCGCTTTTTGCATGGGAATCACGTCAACGGGTGCGCCGTTCAAGGTGATTGACTTGACACCCTTGCTTACATGGTCTGGGTTTTGAACTTCGATTTCGTAAACCGCGGACCGCCACACGCGGATCGCGGAGAATCCCTCCCACGCAGGTGGAAGACACGGGTCGATTGAGAAAGAATCGAAGTCCGGGCGCAAACCTAAAATGTAACGGGTAACAGCGAAGTAACTCCACCCGCCGGAACCTGTCATAAACGGGTGCCTGGCACGCCCAAAAGCAGTGTGGTCCTTACCCATAACGAACTGGCATGTCGAATACGGTTCAGCTTCCCGGATTTCAATCTTGTCATTTTGATTAAAAGGACAAAGAGCATCATAAAACTTCATAGCGCGCTCCCCACGCCCCAGAATCGTCTCCGCAACCCATGCCCAGGGGTTCGGGTGGCTAAAAATAGCGCCGTTTTCCTTTACCCCCGGATAAACACGGGTGGCAAAACCGATTTCATCATCAACCTTCGTGTAGGATGGCGCGTTTAACATAAGCCCGTATTCTGTGTAGAGGAATTTATCAACTGTGTCCATAGCCGCAAGCCCGTGTTCGCGGGATGCCGCTCCTGAAATAACCGCCCATGTATTAGATTCCATGAAAACTTTGCCTTCTTCACAGTCCGGTGTACCGATTTTGCGCCCAGAAGCCGTGACGCCCCGTGTGTACCATTGCCCATTCCACAATTCTTTTTCACAGACCGTCTTGACCTTTTCGGCGATTTTGGAGTATTTCTCCGCGTCTGTATCCCGCCCCAGCCGTTTAGCGAGGGAAATGAAGTTGATCAATGCCCAATGATGCAGGAAGGAAACCATCGCGCTTTCACCGCCGCCCAGGTTCAGGCAGTCATTCCAATCAGCCCGCAAGCCCTTACATACGCCGGTTTTCCCCACCTGCTCCGCAGAAAAGTCGAGGATTTTCGTCATATGTTCGTAAACAGATCCCTTGCCGCCGTCCGCGTACGTGAAAATCTCATCAACAAAGCCGAATTCGCCGGTTTCCTTCACATATTCCACTATAGAAGGAACTAGCCATAGAGCATCATCCGCGCAGGCGTCCTTTATGCCATGAACCATCGACTTCTTGTCAAAAGAAGGAATGACGGTGGGAGATTTGAACGGCGTGGATTCCTGTTCCTCGAACCATGCGGGATCGAACAAGTGGAGCCCGTAACCCTTGGATGTCAATCCTTTGAGCAACTCTACGATACGGGAACGGCATTTTTCCGGATTGGAGTGAGGGACGCACATAGCGTCCTGAGCGGTATCGCGGTAGCCCAAACCGGTGCGTCCGCCTACTTCAATGAAAGAGGCGAAACGAGAGAACATCACGTTGATTTCGGATTGGTAGAGGGTCCAAATGTTCGTCATTGTGTTTATGGCTTCGCTTGGCGTGTTGACCTGCAATTTGCCGAGCTTTTTATCCCAAAAGGCGGCGAGGTCGGCAAAGGCGGAGTCAACGGCTCCAAATGCGCCGCCGTATTTGGAGCGGATACGCGCCCCTTCGTTATGCCCGCCTTCGCCGGTCATAAACACAATGCGGAAAGTTTCGCCAGATTCAAGAGAGATTTTGCGACGCAAGCTCCCGCAGTGATTACCGCCTTTTTCAAAAAAGCCGCCGCAGAACCCGCGTTCAACCGCAAGCGGGTTATTTTCGCTGCGGTAGTCTCCAATAAATTTATCACGCAAACAGTCAAAATCTTCTTTCCCCTCCGCACTTTTGCCGTTTTGGTCGATATATGTGAAGAATTGCTCACCGGCAGGCTCGTAGAACGGGTCCATTTCTATAATTCCGTCTTTGTATGATGAACCACACGCGTAAAGGCTCATTTGGAAATTTTTGTTGTCCATTTCTATGTGGTGAAATGAGAATTCCATGTACCCGAAAAGACTCAAATCACGTTTTTTTCCGGAATTATTGGTGACTTTTACATCCCACAGCTCAACCGCGTCTCCGATAGGGATGAAGAGCGTCTGTTCTCCGTTGATTCCATTGTATTCGCACTGGAATTTACTATAAGAAAGCCCGTGACGGCATATGTATTTAGCCTTATCCAGTGGTTTACCAACCGGTTGCCATGACAGACTCCAGTAGTCGCCAGTTTCGTTGTCCCGTAGGTAAACGTAGTGTCCGGGGCGATCCATAGGTACGCCATTGGGACGGAAGCGCGAAATTCTGTGGTATTCAGGAGACTTGTAAAAAAGATACCCGCCTGCTGTGTGATTGAACACACCCGCCATATCTTGAACCCCAATGTAATTCGTCCACGATGTGGGGACATTGACTTTATCTATGACATATTCGCGTTTTGCGTTGTCAAAATAACCGTATTTCATTGTTCCTCCAAAGTTAGAGAATAGTTTTATAGAAAATAAAAATAGTTATCGTTATTTGAAAGTTCAGAGATAGATTTTCATACAACAACCACTATTCACATCTTCATTATACCCTATTTTTTCCCATTTTTCAAGTCGTATAACTTTTTTTAAAATTTATAGTCAAAAAAGTTCGATTTCCACTTGACATAGGTAAAATATAGTATATAATACTTATTACGATTTATATCGGAAAATCTATTTAGGAGGAACAATGAAGAAGTTTTTTCTAGCGTTTTTGGCACTTGCGGTGTCGATGGGCATCGTATTAACAGGATGTCAAAAAAAGAAGGAATCTGCCCCGGCCGCTTCGCCGGCAGAGCAGAAAATCACTCTAAAGGTGTTGAATTATTACGATTTGACATCTGCTAATGCCGCCGAAGGTATTGCGAGGGTTTGGGATACTTATACAGTGTCTCATCCAAATGTAGTTATTGAAAGGGAAGACCTGTTCAACGACCCCTTCCATAATAAAGTGGAAGCTTATGCTGCATCTGGTAATTTGCCCGACGTTATGTATGCGTGGCCTTCTGGGCGTTCAACCACCCTCTATGCCAACCGTCTGCTTAAAGACCTTATCCCGCTTATCCAAAAAGATGGACTTACCTCTGTTTATCGCCCGCTGGCTCTTGACCCGAGTCAGTTCGCGGGTGGCTATGTCGGTATCCTTACCCAGGGACTCACCTCAAGTCATGCTTTCTACGTGAATAAGGCGGTGCTTGCGGACGCCGGACTCCAGCCCGCGACAACCTATGACGAGCTCAAGGCGCAGGTTCCTATTCTCAAGGCAAAAGGGTACGACACCATCCTTATGGCGAACAAAGACACATGGGTTATGCAGTCTTGTCTTTTCTCCCTTATTGCAGGACGTTTCGGCGGTGCGGGATGGGAGCAGAAGATACTCAGCGGTCAGGCGAAATTCACAGACTCGGACTTCTTGAACGCGCTCCAATTCGTCAAACAGCTTTATGACGACAAAGTGCTTTCTCAAGACACGCTCACCACTGACTATGGTACGGTTACTGGTTTGTTTGCCCAGAAAAAAGGCGCGTATCTGATTGACGGGGATTGGCGTGTTGGCGCATTCATCACCGACAAGTCTTCCGGTGTGGCTTTGGTTTCCCCGGCGGACCAGGAGAACATCCTCATCACCGTATTCCCGGATATCCCCGGCGCAAAACTCAACAAATCCACATCAGGTATTCTCGGAACCGGTTGGGGTGTCAGGGCCGATATTCCGTCAGGCTCTCCGCAGGAAGCAGCCGCTTGGGACTTGGTTAAATACCTCTCAGGCAAAGATGTCCTCACTTATCAGTTGAGCGTTGGTGGAATATCAACACCCAGTCGTACCGACATTGATACCAGCGCCCTGTCTCTCGAACCTATGCAAAAGTCTATTATAGCTTTACCCGCTCAGTACACAGCTTCGACAGCGGTTATTGATGGCGTATTCGCTGGACCTGTTTACACCCCATTGAACGACGGTTTGCAGGCTATCGGTCTTGGAACCCAGACTCCGGAACAAGTCGCCAAAGCAACTCAAGATGCGTTTGATGCATGGAAGTCGGAACAGTAGTCCATTCCCGCTAAACAAAGAGGCTGTGCAGAGAGCGCAGTCTCTTTGTTTATAGGGCTTTATCCAAATGAAAAATAATAGATTTGCATGGATGAACCACAAGCGTCCATCTGTGAATATTTTATGTTGAGTTTTTTATGTGATGGTTCTTACTTCGCCTTTACAGTTCGCATCGGGGTAGTTATCAATCCCACTTGAAAACTTGATATTTTATATTTTCATTCATTACTTTATAGGGGGTGTAAATGAGTGATTTAAGCGCAAAAAGAAGGGATAAACCTTTTCGTATCTGCTTTATGGGGGGTGTAAATGAGTGATTTAACGGCAAAAAGGGAGCAAACCTTTTCGTATCTGCTTCTTGTTCTTCCTGCAGTACTCGTCTATTTTTTTGTAGTAGCGTTCCCTACGGTGTTTTCCGTTGTCTTGAGTCTGACAAATTATAAGGGCGGAAAAATCTTTGGCAATAGCAACATAAGTTTTGCAGGTTTGAAAAGTTACATAAGGGTGTTTACCTATCCGGGCGGTCCTTTTTATATTGCCCTTCGTAACAATATGTTTATCGTGCTAATGTCTGTTTTCGGGCAGATACCCTTAGGCTTCGTCCTCGCCTACATCTTGTCCCGAAAACTAGTGAAGGGCGTTGATTTTTTCCAAACCGTGATTTATCTTCCCAACGTCATCACGCCCGTCATCATCGGTATCCTTTTCAACAGTTTTTTTCTTGGTAAATACAGCGTTTACGCGGAGATTGTAAAAATCTTTAATCCAACCGCCGAATTTGGGTTGAGTAAATACCCTATGATTCCGGTGCTTATCGTTATGCTTTGGATGTATACCGGTATGTATGTTATCATATTTCTGGCGAACATTCAGCGTATTGACACGTCAATCATCGAAGCGGCAAAGATAGACGGCGCCTCTGAAGGTCAAGCTCTCTGGTACATCATCATCCCATCTCTCTCTGGCGTCATTGTTACAAGCGCGATTCTTGCCATTTCCGGCTCTTTGAAATCATTCGATCTGTTGTTCGTTATGACGGGCGGCGGTCCAGCCGGACAAACCAGTGTGCTTTCTATTTTTATGTTTGACCGGGCGTTCAAAACGAGCCCGGATTACCCGCTCGCAAACGCTATCTCCACAATAATGGTCATCATAAGCTTCATCTTGATTGGTATCACCCAACTCGTGGAAAAGAAATTCGGCGGCAAGGAGTAGCATATGGACGTAAGAAATAAAGACATTCCTATCAAAATAGCCATCTACATTGTTATGGTGATTTTTGCTGTTTTGGCAATCTATCCTCTCCTGTGGATGTTTCTTCAGTCTTTTAAGACAACCCAGGAGTACGTTGGCACAAACAAGTTGTCTCTCCCGCAGAACTGGTTCCGGTCCGCCTTCATGGGCGGCAACCCGGACAAGCCCTGGCAGGGCAACTATCCTTATGCCTGGAATCAGGCGCATTTCGGTATGCTTTTCATAAACAGCATCTTCTATACTGCTGTTACCGTGGTGTCCGTAGTCATCTTCAGCGCGATGGCGGGATTCGCCTTCTCCAAGATTCCGAACAAAGCGACCCCGGTGTTTTTCGGCATCTTTATTATCGGCATTTTACTTACATTGCAGTCCATCATGGTGCCGCTCTTTCTTATGGTAAACGCGGTGGGTCTCTACAACACCCGACTGGGGATTCTAATTCCCTACATAGGCTTGGGCTTGCCGATGGGTATCTACCTTTCGACCGACTTTGTGAAGAGTTTGCCTGACGCGGTGATTGAATCCGCTCGCATTGATGGTGCGAGATACCTCAAGATTTTTTCTTCTATCATTCTTCCAATGATTGCGCCGGTCGCTATGACCATAGCAATTCTGACTTTTTCCGGTACATGGAACGAATTTATGCTTATCAACATCCTCGCATCTTCTGGAAATGGCTGGGCGAATATTAAGTCTCTACCCGTGGGTATCAATATGTTCTCAGGAGCACTCGCTTCGGACTACGGCAAGCAGTTCGCCGCCCTCACCATAGGCGCGATCCCTATGATTGTGTTCTATTTAGCTTTCCGCAAGCAAATCACTAAAGGCGTTGCGGCAGGCGCGGTCAAGGGCTAAAGAAGAAAAGACTAGTGAATAGAAAGGTAACGATCATTGTGAAATTTTTTTAATCGCTACGGGGTTTAATACCCCGCCCCTCTGGGGTTTAAAACTGGGGTGTGGGGGATTTGCCCCCCCCCCACACACATACGCGCAAAGATTTCAAGGAGAAATCCTAAATACTTCGCCGCTCTGTGGCGGGGTGTGGGGGATTCTTTATTTTCATCTCAAACTCCTCGAATACAAAATGATATACACTCTATTATAATCGACTCCTCTCTGTTTTACAAGGTATAAAGAGTTATTCGCTCTTTTTTATATTGGCTTGAGGTTCTCCTCTCTCTCTTGAAACACTGAAAATGCGTAAGTTCAACGTGTTCCACTCGGCTTTCCAGGTATTCTGTTAAACCAAGAGACATTAGTACTTCTTGTTACGTTATACTTATCATACAGATTATTAAAATTTATCTATTTCAGCTATTAACAAGACAAAATGTTGTGTATAAAAACAAATTTTGCATCCATAAAGGAAAAGTTAAGTAAAACGTATAAAACAAATAAAGGATTGACTAAATCCATTCTTATATATAATCTCTGTATATACGTATAAAATACTCATACGGACCAATCGTTAGAGGACTGTTGTTCATGCTCGCTCATGATGGACCATATCTGATTCACTGCCACGCCGGGATTGATCGTGTGGGCTTTGTGTGCGCTGTGTTGGAGGCGCTTATAGGGGGAACGCCATCTGAGATTGTCGCTGACTATACACGATCTTATTTTGTAGGTGCAGAATCTGATGTGTATCAGGGAGATTTTAAGGGCGCGAGAGCGGTAATTTTCGAGCAACTTGCACTTGTCAATATGGCGAAATGCCTGTGTCTGAAAATTTGACTGCGGCGGTGGAACGCTACGTGGCGGAGACGCTAGGGTTAGGTATAGAAATGACGATGTTGTGCTGAAGGCGAAGTTGTGCAGGACTATTGCCGTCTCATCCGTACTCCAACAAAAAAGCCTCCTCAAGAGAGGAGGCTTTCCGCAATACGCAACAAAGGGAAAATGGATTCACGCTTTATTGGAGTAAAGAGAGAACTGCTTGACTGCGCTGATTTGCCTGTGCAAGTATTGCGGTACCGGACTGGACGAGGATCTGGTTTTTAGTGTAGCCGACCATTTCATTAGCCATGTTGGTGTCGCGGATGCGGGATTCGGAGGCTTGCAGATTTTCCGCGCCGACGTCGATACCACGGATGGCGTGTTCGAGGCGGTTCTGGTAGGCGCCGAGGTCTGCGCGCTGTTTGCTCACTTTCTTCAAGGCTTCGTCCAATGTTCCGATGGCGTTGTTGGCGGAATCAGGTTTGTCTAGTATAACGTTGAAGGTGTCATCGTCGACATTACGGACGTTAAGCCCTTTTGCCGACAGATTACTGATGAAAATCTGCTCTCTCTGATCCATGTTTGCGCCGATATGTATCCACATAGATGCTGTCGCGGTAGCGGTTTCGTCTCCTGCACGTGCGAAACGCCCTGTCAGCATATTCATACCGTTGAATTGGGCATGAGAAGCAATGCGGTCGATTTCGTCAATCAACGAGGAAACCTCAACCTGAATCTGCTCGCGGTCTTCGGCGGTATAGATACCGTTGGAAGACTGTACTGCAAGCTCTCGCAGACGCTGTAGGATGTCTTGGGTCTCCTGAAGATACCCTTCCGTTACCTGAATAAAGGAAATACCATTCTGTGCGTTGAAAGAAGCCATGTTAAGCCCGCGAATCTGGCTACGAAGCTTTTCGGAAACCGCAAGCCCGGAAGCATCATCGCCAGCGCGGTTAATACGCAACCCGCTTGACAGTTTTTCCATATTCTTATCCAAATAAGACTGGGTAACTTTGAGAGACCTATCAGCGAACATCGCGCTTAAGTTGTGATTGATTATCATAATTTACTCCTTTAGTATTAAGGCGCGACTGTCCATTTAGCAGTAAACGCCTCGGCATCCTTGCCTATATCTCACAACACAAAAGTGTCGCCTATTTTATTATCGGTTTATTAGCGATTTGCTTTAGCGATCCAAAGAGAAATTTGATGTCAGTCATATTTTTATAGATAATTCAATTCGAAACATTTTTAAAAAAAGAAGAAATACTTGATATGACGAAGGCGTTTGTTATGAATGGAACGTGTATTTAAAAAGGGGGAAAAAAGAGGAAAAAAGAGTGGGGAGGGGTTGACAAAAAAAGAAAGGTATGGTAGAGTAGGAGAGTAAGAGGCGTGCGGGTAAGCGCGCGCAGATATTTGGAAGAGCGAGGGGAGGGGTTCAAACGGAGGGGACGAAGTTTGAGCGGACGATAATATGGTCAAGCGAAGAGGGGTTTACG
>JAIRNA010000094.1 GCA_031258305.1 Treponema sp.
CCTCGAACCACAGGCAAAAATAATAACAAACCCCGCTGGCCTGTTGCGAGAACAGGTGTTAAGCTATGTTTGCAAGGACAAAAGCTTTCACCAGCGAGGTGGGTTTGTTATGTCGGAAAAACAGAAAAGAATCAATGTCGAAATGGTTGAGGGTATGAACAGGGTATGAGCAATATCACACCGCAGGCGAGCTTATATTTTGTAAACGAGTTTTTCGAAAGGTCTTGCTTTCAAGCCCTTTACTGAATTTTCCTGGGACATTTTTCCCTATTTCTATTTATTTCTATGTCGTGCACCCGGGTCAACGCGATAGATTGACACTGGATTTATTTTACGGTAGAATTATTGAATTCCAAATTGGATTCATTTCGGGATCCTATAAGTTTTTTAATATTTTTTAACGAGGCGAATATCTTGAATGACGACTCATCTCAAGAAAAAGCGAAACGGGAGATATTTAGAGGGCTTTTCAGCCGTCGCTATTCCCCTGGCGAGAGGCTAATCGAAAATAAACTCGCGAATGACTTACAGATAAGCCGTACGCCGATACGGCTTGCGCTTGGTGAGCTGGTGCAAAATGGTCTGCTTGATCGAAAAGACAATGGCTGTTATGTACCTCAAATTTCCGGAGAGGATATGTTATTGGTTTTCGAAGCCAGAGCAAGCTTAGAAGGGCAAGCTGCCTATTGGGCGGCAACGCGTGGAAATGATGAAAGACTAAAAAAAATCCAAGATCTCGTCTTGCAGGAAGAGGTGCTTTATCTTGATCCGGAGTTCCAAGAGAAATACACAGAGGTCAATTATCAATTTCACAGGAACATCGCGCAGGCACCGGGGAATCCCTATTTAGCGCGATATATAGATCAAATTTATTGGAGGTCTCAGATTTTTGTGTTTTTCTTCGACAGATTTTATAGGAAGGGGTACATTGGTTCAGACCCCAGAGACACCCGAACGAGCATTTCATTTGGAGAACACGAAAAACTGGCATCGGCAATAGTCGCACGGGATAGTGCGTTAGCAAAGGCATTGATGGAAAAGCACATTCTTTCAACATATCAACAATCCATCGGACGATAAACAATAATACGGCTTGGAGGTGAGTTTTAAATGCGAGTCTGAAAACGCCAACTGATAAGGGCATGGGATCTACGCAGAATTGTCACAATCATTAAAACACATGAAGGGGTGATTGCCATTGCAGAGTTCATTTAAAAAGCTCGCCGTAGCGTTCTTTACCATATCGATGATTTTGACATCGGCATCAGTAAATTGCTTTGCGGCGACAAAGCAGATTACAATTGGTACGTCTTCCGCATCTGGTGCCTGGATGATGCTTGCCTCCACAATTTCCATGCTGCTAAACGACAATATCAAAGAAGTAAATGCCACACCGGTACCCAGCCCCAGGGGGAGTTCGGAGAATATTGAAACAATCGTCACGGGTGAGAGGGAAATGGGCTTCGCGATGGCGAATATCGCCGATGCGGCTGCAAACGGCACAACGCCGTTTGACAAGCCGATAAAAGGTTTATATGGTTGGTTTTCCGCACATTACGGCCAATGGTATCTCCTGGCTAGAGAAGACAGTGGAATCAAAACATTCGCTGACTTAAAAGGCAAGCGTATTGGGATAGGGCTGCCTGGCGACGGAGACGAAACATTAAATAAGGCTGTATTCCCCATGCTCGGGCTCAGCTGGACGGATTTTAGGCCCGAAAGCGACGCGTTATCCGGCGCGATTGATTCTATCAAACAAAATCAGATTGACGCGATTTCGTATGTCGGGGCACCTAAACTGGCTATGTTTGGGGAACTTATGATATCTAAGAAAATGCGTTTGATTGAATTCTCTCCAGAACAGCTCGATCAAATTACGGAAGCGTTTCCTTATTTAGTTGTAAAAGATATGCCTCAGAGCGACTTCCCAAAACTCGTCATGCCCTCCGCGAATGCAAAAGTAATTGCCATGAACCATCTCATGCTATGCTCGGAAAATATTCCGGAGCAAGATATGTATGAATATACAAAACTTATCTTCGATAACATCGAAACAATTCATGAGGCCAATAATGTTTTTGAGGTCATCACTGTTGAAAATGCTGTAAAAGGCATGCCTCTTCCGTTCCACCCTGGCGCAGTGCGTTATTACAAAGAAAAGGGTGTGCTTAAGTAACAACAGCTACCGCAACTCGGGTATGCAAAATATTCTCATGCCCGAGTTGAACTTTCATCTTCTAAATATGCGAGGAGGATTGAATTTTGGACAATGCGGATGAAATCTCCTTTCACTCTGGATCAAACCAAAATCCTGAAATCGACGATATTTTAGGAAAAGTTGAATCCATGGATATTCCGGATGTCCTGCCTAGCGGTTTGGGGCGGAATGTTCCTTGGATCAACCTCGTTTTCGGATTGGTAGCAATTGGGTTGCTCATTTTCACATTTTGGTCTGCGGCAATTTTCCCAATGGCCGCGTTTGCCCAAAGAGCCATCCACTTATGTTTTATTGTATTATTATGTGGCTTTACATCGACATCTGGGATTTGGAAAACAGGCAAACACGAGGAATACGGCGTTCTCTTGCCTGAGCGGGTCATCAATATGGCCATTATGATTTCTGGCTTAATTGGCATATTGTATTTCGCAATATACTGGAAAAGATTATATTTGTCGACAATGCTACCAGTAGATTATATTATGGCCGCAATCGTCATTTTAATCACGCTTGAAGTTACACGCCGTGCAATCGGCTGGACATTGGTCGTGATAGTGGTACTCGCAGTGATCTATGCCTTTTTCGGCCCATATTTCCCACAGTCAATCTCTCATCGTGGATATACGATTCAACGCATAATCAGTCAAATCGTAGTAGGCACAGATGGTTTGTTCAGCTCTACGCTGGGAATTGCGTCGACATATGTTGCGGCTTTCGTTTTCTTCGCCGGTTTTTTGGAAGCTTTCGGAGGGCTTAAGGTGTTTATGAAACTGGCGCTTTCAGTATCAGGCGGGCTTACTGGCGGGCCAGCTAAGATTGCCGTCGTATCGAGTTCGTTTTTTGCAATGCTATCTGGCAGCACTGTCGCAAATGTTGTCTCCACGGGATCAATCACCATCCCTCTCATGAAACGCATGGGCTATCCGAAAGAATGGGCGGGCGCTGTTGAAGCTTGCGCTTCGACGGGCGGAACATTTACCCCTCCTATCATGGGCGCTACGGCGTTTATTCTAGCTGAGTTCCTAGGAGTTCCATACCTGGATGTCATGGTAGCTGCGATTATCCCTTCCTTTTTATATTATGTTGGCCTGTATTCGGCAGTCCATCATCAATCTTGTCGATTACAATTCAAGGGATTACCGAAGGATAAACTTCCTTCAGCAAAGGACAGCCTGAAAAAAAGCGCTCCCATTCTGCTTCCGGTCATTCTTCTCGTTTATCTCCTCATTATGCAGTACACTGCGATGACAGCTGCAATGTATTCGATTACGCTGCTCTTCTTGGTTTCATTTCTCGCGAAGGAGACACGGCCAACAGTGCAACGCATTTTACGGGCCAGTAAAGGATCCGCCAAAGCTATGATTGTAGTTTCATCAGCGTGTGCTTCCGCAGGGATTTTTATTGCTGTTTTGAATATTACAGGCCTTGGTTTTAAATTGAGTTCCTTGATCATAAGCTTATCTGGCGGGAATCTTTTCATAGCCCTGTTGCTCACGCAAATTACAGCGGTGTTGCTCGGCATGGGATTGGTTACACCGGCAGTATACGCTCTTCTTGGCGTTCTTGTGGCTCCGGGCTTGATCAAAATGGGCGTTTTGCCAATGGCTGCCCACATGTTTGTATTCTTTGTCTCGGCACTCGCTCCAATCACTCCACCGGTGGCTCTTGCCGCTTTTGCGGCTGCTGGCATCGCGGAGGCTGACCCATTTAAAGTTGGCATACACTCCGTCAAACTGGCTCTTGTTGCATTTTTTATGCCGTATTTCTTCGTACTTAACCCAGCGCTACTTGCCATTGGGGGAGGTTGGGAGATAGTGCAACCACTGATAACCTCTCTGCTCGGAGTCTTTTCCCTCGGATTCGCCTCTCAGGGATTTTTCCGAAGAGAACTCGCCATGTGGGAGCGTGTTCTGTGTTGCGTTTTTGCGCTCCTCCTTGTTCTTCCAGAACCCATAACGGATTTTGTAGGTCTGGTGGGGCTTGCGCTGATGGCTGTTTATTTCCACAAATCTATGAAAAGAGGTGTAGCCAGTGCCTAGTCACATCGTAATCGAAAACGCCCTCATCTTCGATGGAATGGGAAGGGAGGTTTTTTGGGGGAAAATTGGGATAGATGGGAAAAACATTTCTTACGTGGAAAAAGACTCAGCGCGGAATAATAATTCCATGCGGGAAGACTGTGAACTAATAGATGCGTCAGGTTATACAGTGATGCCTGGTTTGATAGATTGTCACGTACACTTGGTGTCGCCCTGGAACACAAAGATGCACGAACCCTACTGGAAGCTGATATCGTCACCGTCCTCTAAAGTACTTACAGCCGCTGCAAACGCAAACCGTACGCTGGCATCCGGCTTCACCACTGTCCGCAATTGCGGCGGCACATCTTGGTATTTACCAGAGGACGTTCATGTCAGAGACTCAATAGCGGCAGATATGTTGATTGGCCCCAGGGTATGGTCAAGTGCGGGTGGCATCACGATGACAGGCGGGCACGGAGACAGGGCATATCCAGCTTACATGATCCAGCATCCCGAAATCGGTTGCGGAGTACAACCAGCGGATGGCGCAGATGCGTGCCGGCATGCCGTACGCGAGCGAATCAAATACGGCGCGGATTTTATTAAGATATACACCACTGGGGGCGTAAGTACTCCGGGTGATGGACCGCACTCTCAGGATTTCACAATGGATGAACTACGGGCAATTATAGATGAAGCCCATTCACATGAAAAAAGGGTGGGAACCCATGCACAAGGCTTGGCTGGCATCCGGAAAGCCGTCCTGGCAGGAGTCGATACGGTAGAACATGGTTCTTTTCTCGACACTGAGACAGCCGATGAGATGGCGCACAGAGGAGTATTTCTCGTTACCACGCTACGAGTGTTTGAGGAGATCTTGAAACGCGGTGCCAGTTACCCAAATCCAGACGCGTTGCGCAAGGCGAAAATGGTGTGTGACGCGCAGCGAAACGCTTTGATACTGGCCAAGGATAGAGGGGTAACGCTTGCTTTTGGAACGGACGCCTCGCAGAGTATCCGTAACGGTGACAATGCGGCTGAACTGATGGAACTCATGACATGCGGTTTTTCGCCTATGGATATCCTGTTGATGGCAACTCGCGATGCCGCGCGAGCCATCGGTTTACAGGGGAAAATCGGAACGGTCACCGAGGGACAACTTGCTGACCTTATTTTACTCCAAAAAAACCCTCTAGAGGATATCGGAGTATTGAGTGAACGCGCAAATATCCGCTGTGTAATGTATGAAGGAAACGCAAAAATATTGCGTGACGGGCAAGGCAACGAATATCAATCAGCTTGCTTTCCGGCAGATGCCATTCGGAGCATACTAAAATTAAAGGCATAACGGAATGCCGTTGAATGTTTTTATGTGGTTATTGGCGTTTTCTCCGATTTTATTACTGTTGACCGGCATGTTGCTGTTCAAATGGGAAGCTCCAAAGGCTGGCGCGTTATCTTGGTTTATCAGTATCGCTGTCGCTTGGTCTTTTTTCGGCGCAAACCCAAAGCTTCTGGCTCTTGCGAATAGCAAGGGGATTAGCCTTTCGATTTACGTCCTCCTAATCATCTGGAGCGCAATCTTTCTATACAACATAGTGGAACGTGCTGGAGCAGCCCATGTTATCAGCAAAATGATGCAGGAAATCTCGGATGACAAGATGATTCAATGCCTTCTCCTGTCATGGTGTTTTACCTCGCTACTTCAAGGGATTGCTGGATTTGGTGTACCTGTGGCGGTTGTTGCCCCCATTATGGTAGCCATGGGATTTGATCCTATTACATCCGTGACATGTTGCCTTATCGGACACTCATGGGCCATTTCGTTCGGTTCGATGGGATCTTCGTATAATGCTATACAACTTGTGACTAAAATTCCTGGAGCGCTCATAGGACAATGTATGGCGCTTGTTTTTACAATCGCGATATTCTCTACCGGTTTTTCTGTAGCCTATTTGTATGACGGGAACAACGGGATAAGGAAAAGCATTCCCCTCATTTTGTGCACAGGAACTGTAATTTCCTTTGCGCTCTGCTTTATGAACTTTATTGGTATCGCGCAACTGGCTTCGCTTGCCGCAGGAATAGGAGGATGTCTCGTTCTTGGAATGTGGGCGTTTATTCGCAAGGGCAAAAAAAAGTCTATTTCACAACCGTCGCAAAATATCAGAGAAATGACTTTTAACATGGCGGCCTCGCCTTACTATGCCGTGATATTACTCAGCATGATCTTACAAGTTCCTATAATTAAGTCGGTTCTGTCTCCCTATCATTGGGGATTGGATTATCCTGCCATTGCAACGTCTCTAGGACATACAGTCCAAGCTTCGGCTGGTTATTCGAGAATACAGTTTTTCTCTCATCCCGCCCCCATTCTCCTCGTATCCGCCGTTTTCGGGATCTGCGTTTTCACTCGAAAACAGGCTTGTGGCGTTTCCAGGAGGGATTTTTTTCTTGCTTGCCTTTCAAACACTGTCCGGAAATGTGTGCCGACAAGCGTTGGAATCGCAGCGACGGTAATGATGGCACTTGTTATGGGAGATTCTGGAATGACAAATTATATTGCGCGAGGTATTGCTACGATATTAGGAAAAGCTTACCCTATCGTATCTCCTTTTATTGGAGCGTTAGGTACGTTTATAACAGGTAGCAACACGAATTCAAATATCATGTTCGGTATCATGCAGTACGAAACAGCAATTATGTTGGGAAAAAACGCTGTTTTGATTGCCGCGGCGCAGTCGGTTGGAGGTTCATTAGGTGTTGCTATCGCCCCTTCGGCAATTATGACAGGAGCGGCAAATGTCTGCCCTGGTGGCTGCGAGGGCGAAATCATGAAAGTGACAATGCGATATTGTTTGGTAAATCTTACGCTTGTAGGTCTATTCGTGTTATTCCTTGGAAAACATTACCAATAAGGAGAGTAAAGAATGCCGACTAATACAGAAAA
The DNA here is from genome assembly GCA_031258305.1 of Treponema sp. GTDB lineage: Bacteria > Spirochaetota > Spirochaetia > Treponematales > Breznakiellaceae > JAIRKH01. The sequence goes on from JAIRNA010000094.1 coordinate 7,190, forward strand.
GAAGACTGGGTGGCGCATAAGGAAAAGGATGTGTCTGTTAAAATCATCTTGCATCGGGCTATTGTTCGGTTTTTTTCTTGCTTATCTGGGAGGGATAAATGATAACGATTTCATCGTGATAATTTCCTTCGTCGTTTTTGGAATAGCTGTTTTTTTGCCGGTAATTGCCAAAAGATAACCTAGTGAGAGAGAGTAAATAACTATGGGAAAAATTCTGATTTTAGTGGCCGGGCGCGTATCCTGTCCCTGTGTCGATTACCTCGTTCGCAGAACAGATTTTAAAATCACGCTCCCGTCGTTTGGCGCGGCGTCCGACCACATGGATCACGTCACTACGCAGTTACCGTACGCTTTTGCCTCGCTTGTTCTTTGCCTTGGGCTTGGATTGATAGCATGATCGGGGGGCAAGCCTGTAAAATAGCCATCCTATGCTGGGAAGAGGGATACGTGCCGAGAGGACTAGTGCAGCTGGAGTCGCTTAAAGGGAACAGCACTAATCCCGATACGTATCCCTTTCCTGTTTGTTTTTGCAGAATCCGTGGCGCCAATGTCGAGACCGTTCTTGAGCATCCCAGTTCGGATGTGCTGCAAAGTATGGCAAACGAATCGAAGCGGCTGGCATCTGAAGGAGTGCGTGCTATAACGACAAGCTGCGGATTTAACGCCGTATTCCAGAGAGAACTCAAGGAGGCTCTGGCTGATTATCCCGTGCAGATTTTCACGTCAAGCTTAATTCAGGTTCCGATGATAAGCATGTTTTTGGGGCGAAACGAAAAAATAGGCGTCATAACTGCGAAAAAACCGTCACTGAAACAGGAACATCTTCAATCTGTCGGGATCACGCCGGACATGAATATAGAGATTTTCGGCATGGACGAACGCAGCGAGTGGAACAAAATTTTCATTGCGCCGGAGGAGGATGTTGATCTCGGAAAAATCTCAGCCGAAGCGGTGCAAACCGCTGAAGACGCATTGCGCGAATTCCCTGATATCGGAGCGTTTGTCCTCGAATGCACCGATCTGCCGCCGTTCGCTGGTGCCATACGTGACGCAGTGCGGCACCCGGTGTACGATTTTACGACGATGACCGGATTTGTTGCCCGTTCGCTGGGGCTGGAAGCGTTCTGAAAAATTACGTTGTCAGCGGCTGGATGTCGCAATGGTGATATTTTGCGGTTCTATCCACTGGTATAACTTGTTAGGAGGTTTTCTCAGATGGGAAAGAATGTTTTGATCCTCGGTGCGGGGCGCGTTTCCGCGCCTTGTATTGATTACCTAGCGCGCAAAGGCAACTGCGGAATAGTTGCGTGCGATGTCTTGGAGGAAAACGTTTCAGCTACGGCAAAAATGTTCCCGCAGGCCCATGCCGTGCGGGTCGATGCCGGAACTTCTTCGGCCAGTCTTATTGATGAATATGGCCCGGATTTGGTCATAGCGCTTCTTCCACCGCAGCTGATACCGGATGTCGCTAAAATTTGCCTGGAAAAACGCGTTAACCTCGCCCACCCAGCTTATCTTGATGACGCGACTCTGGCGCTCTCAAAAGATGTCGAGTCATCCGGGCTCATATTTCTCACGGAGATCGGGCTTGATCCCGGCATAGACCACATGTCCGCGGTCTGCTCTATAGAGGAAATACACGCCCGCGGCGGTAAAGTGGAGTCGTTCCGGTCCCTCTGCGGGGCGCTCCCCGCTCCTGAGGCAAACAACAATCCATGGGGCTACAAGCTTTCATGGTCGCCCTCAAGCTTGATAGGCGCCAGCAAGAGGTCGGCAAAAATACTCGATGACGGGAAAATAGTGTCATGGCCGGACGGTGAAACTTATGAGCACGTCTATATGCTTGACATTCCAGGCTTCTCATTTGAGGTGTACGCGAATGCGGACTCGACCGTCTACAGAGAAGGATATGGCATACCTGAGGTAAAATCGCTGTATCGCGGCACTCTCCGCTATCCAGGCTGGTGCGAAACCATTTGTTATATGAACATGATAAAGTTTTTTGACACAGACGAGCAGGACATAAAAGGGCTGACATTCGCGCAATTCGCCGCTAGGCAGGCAGATGTCTCCGGAGACCCGAAACTCACGCTTTGCGAACGTTTCGGCTTTAAGCCTTGGTCAGCGTTTATCCTTCGCATGGAATGGCTTGGTTTTTTCGATGATAGACCTATCCCATTCAGCCGGGGCTCCGCACGCGACGTGGTGTCTCATCTCTTTGCCGAAAAACTTGTCTTCGCGCCGGAAGAACGAGACTTGGTCGTGCTGTACGACGAAATAAAGTCGGTTTTCCCGAACGGCGGGAAGGAACTCCACAGATCGGTTCTTGTCGATTACGGAGTCCCTGGCAAATGGACATCAATTGCGAAAACAACTGGCGTCCCATTGGCAGTGGCGGCCCGTTTCATCCTGGATGGAACAATTATAACCCCAGGAGTTCACAAACCGACGCTTAAAGAGATATACGGGCCTGTTCTGCGCGAACTTGCGGACGAGGGCATAGCCCTGGAACAGAAGATAATTAAATAGCGCCCCTTGGCTCTGCCGGAGCGGCTTAATTTGTTGCGCAATAGAGTAGAAATGAATGGACGCAAGGAAGCGCGTTCCAATGACGCAGAGATAATGCTTATTAGAGTCTGCCCTGGCGCGTGACAAAAAATGCAAAAACATGCAAAACATGCGGATGCCACGAAAAAAAGCCGCGCCACTCGAAAAACAGTGGCACGGCTTTTGGGAAGCGCGATCCGTAAAGCGCCGTTTTTTTTACA
>JAIRNA010000152.1 GCA_031258305.1 Treponema sp.
GGACTCTATTCCAATCAGAATACCGACTTTATTCCGAGTAGAATATGGACTCTATTCCAGTTAGAATACCGACTTTATTCCGAGTAGAATACGGACTCTATTCCAGTTAGAATACCGACTTTATTTCAAGCGGCGCGCTTTGCTAAGGTTTGCCAAAAATCCTCTTGTCAAAAAGGCGTAAATTGCTTACTATAGAAACAAAGGTTGAGCATATCGCCCAATTGAATGTCGGCGGCGGTTTTGCCGCCTTTTAGAGGAGTAACAATGAAAACATGGCTTGATGACGACGACGATGAAAAAGAAGAAAAGAGCGCCCCATTATCGGACCCGCTTGTCGTGAAAATGCTAAAGACGCGGACGATTATTTTATCAGGTGAAATAAACAAGGAGCTTGCCGAAAGGACTATCAGACAGCTTCTCCTTTTAGAAAACAAAGGCGATGATCCCATAAAGATTTTCATAGATTCGCCTGGAGGAGATGCGGATGCGGGTTATGCGATATTTGACATAATACGCTTCGTAAGCCCCCCGGTTTGGACTATAGGCATGGGGCTTGTGGCTAGCGCGGCCTCAATTATCGAGCTGGCAAGTCCTCGAGAACGGCGCGTAGGGCTTCCCAACAGCCATTACCTCATCCACCAGCCGCTTTCCGGCATACGAGGTGTGGCAACGGATATAGAGATTCATGCCAGAGAACTGGAAAAGCTTCGGGCTAAAATCAATCGGCTTATTGCAGACGAGACCGCCATGACTTTTGAACAGGTTGAAAAGGACACTGACCGTGACTATTGGATGACCGCCGATGAAGCTGTCAAATACGGGCTGATTTCACGGATTGTTACCCGCAAATCCGAGTTACAATGGTAGGAGAGGAAGCAGGCTTGTTGTTAGAAAATCGCATAATATGTTTTTTAGATAAGTCTCACAACTTTTTTACGGGGCAACAATGAAAATACTGTCTTGGAATGTGAACGGTATCCGCGCCGTTGAGAAGAAAGGCTTTTTGGAATGGTTGAAAGCCGAAAGCCCGGATATGCTGTGTATTCAGGAAACAAAAGCCGAGCCGAATCAGCTTTCGGAAGGCTTACGCAACCCACAGGGCTATTTTTCTTATTGGACAAGCGCCAAAAAGAAAGGTTATTCAGGGACGGCCATCTATACCAAGATTCAGCCGATGAGTGTTCAGCCTCTCGGCCTCGCCCAATTCGACGATGAAGGCAGGGTGACGCAAGCTGATTATGGTGATTTCATCCTTATCTGCGCGTACTTCCCTAATTCTCAAGACGCTGCCAAACGTCTGCCCTACAAGCTCGAATTCTGCGCGGCAATGCTTGAACATTGTAAAAAACTCGTTTCACAAGGGAGGCACATCATCCTATGCGGGGACTACAATATAGCGCACACAAGAATTGACCTTGCCCGCCCAGATAGCAACGAACATAAGGCGGGTTTTTTGCCTGAGGAACGCGCCTGGTTCGACACGTGGCTTGAAGCGGGTTTTGTAGATACATTCCGTTATTTTTACCCCGACAAACGTGACTGTTACAGTTGGTGGACATATCGAGGCGGCGCACGCGAGCGTAACGTGGGATGGCGCATTGATTATCATTGTGTAGATAAAGGCTTTCTTCCGCGGGTAAAATCAGCGGGCGTCAAAACAGACGTTTATGGCTCAGACCATTGCCCTGTGGAAATTATAGCGGCAGCTCAGAGTAGCCAGTAACACCCCATCACGAGACGAAAAGCAATGTTGCTTTTCCCATCGAGTCTTGCTAAAATAAGTTATGGAATTGAACGATGAATTTTTCTCGGAAGAGCGCATAGCGGAGCTTGAGGCGCTCATACAGGAGTATCAAGCTTCTTACTATAATGGTGAGGCTGAAATCAGCGATGCCGAGTTCGATTTGCTTTGGGATGAACTCAAAAGTCTTGCGCCGAATAGCCCTATCTTGACAAAAATCGGGGCGGACAGCGTAGACGGTTTTCCAAAAGCGGCGCACGTCATCCCAATGAGTAGTCAAGAAAAAGTCGCGGACGCGGATGAATTCCGCATTTGGGCAAACAAGACTTCCGCGTCAGCCTACCTTGTCCAGTTCAAGCTGGACGGTGCAAGCCTTGAGTTGCAATACGAGAACGGCCGTCTCGTCCGTGCAGTTACCCGCGGGGACGGCGTAATCGGAGATGACATCACCTCAAACGCACGGCGTATGAGCGGTGTAGTGACGGATTTGCGCGTTCCTTTCTTCGGCGGTGTGCGCGGCGAAGTGATCCTGCCTCGTGAAATGTGGAAAAGCAAATATTCCGACAAAGCGAACTGTCGCAACGCCGCAAACGGATTTATGCGCCGAAAAGACGGCGCGGGATGTGAGGACCTGGTTCTCATATGCTACGACGCCTCCGTAACAGGTAATATTTCTTTCTTTACAAACGAGTCAGATAAGATAAACTGGCTAAAAGAACAAGGCTTTTTTATCGCGGAAACGCAGGAATTCACCGGTACGGACATAGAGAAGATCATCGCCTACCGCGCTGAAATCGCGGAAAAGCGGCAGGATTTGCCCTTTGATATAGATGGACTCGTGATAAAGGACAAAGTTACCGACATAGATGACCTTCGTAGAGCCAGACCAGAGCGGCAAATCGCATTCAAATTCGCTCTGGAGACCGCCTACAGCGTGGTACGAAGCATCGAGTGGAGTGAATCTGGCGCGACTTACACGCCGATAGCGATCATAGACGCGGTTCGCCTTGCGGGAACGACCGTACGCAGGGCAAGCCTTGCCAATTCGGGCATACTTCGTAGTCTAGGGCTTAAAATCGGGTCCGTGGTCTCGGTGGTAAAGCGTGGTGAAATCATTCCTAAGATTGAAAGCCTTGCGCCTCCAGGTGTTCTGCCTATGGAACAAAAGGAATGGGAGATTGTGTTCCCGTCAACCTGCTCGGTCTGCGGTTCACCTCTGGCGGATGATGGTATCCGCCTTTTCTGTCCTAACTCGGATTGCCCCAAACTCCTTCTTCACCGCTTGCAAAAGTGGGTAAAGGTACTTGACATCCGTGAAATTGGCGACAAACTCATCCGACAGCTTTTCGATTCGAGCCGTGTACGGCGTATTCACGACCTTTATTCGCTCACTACAGACGAATTGGCGGAATTCGAGCGTATGGGTGAAGTTTCTGCGGCAAAGGTCATTCGCAACCTCCGCGCTCCACGCAAACTACCGCTTGCCGTTTTTATTGCAGGTTTTGATTTTGACGGAGTGGGCGAAACGATTATGGAAAAGGTCGTGGACGCGGGCTTTGACACGCTCGAAAAACTCCGCGCCGCGTCGATTGAGGTTCTTACGGCGATTTACGGACTGGGAGAAATCACCGCAAAAACTATTGTCAACGGATTACAGGAATCGTCAGCGGAAATGGATGCGACTCTTGCTAGCGGCGTAATTTCCATTGCGCCGCGTACTGAAGAAAATTTGCCGCTTACGGGCATTTCCTTTTGCTTCACAGGTGAACTTGTTTCGCTGAAGCGCGCCGCGGCGCGGGAAAAAGTGCAGGCTCTCGGTGGGAGCGCTAAATCTTCGGTTGTCAAAGGGCTTTCATATCTGGTAACAAACACACCGAACTCCGAATCTTCCAAAAACAAGAAGGCCCGCGAATTGGGCGTGCCGGTCATCGGGGAGCAGGAGTTTTTGGATCTGCTTGAAGGGAAGGCGCAGAATGAGAAAAACAGCGGACAACCGTCGCAAGGTGAGTTGTGGAAGTAAAGGAACTTTTTCTTCCGCGACTCTGCCGCTCTGTTCGCTGTAGATGATCGCTTTGAGTCTTCAGGCGTGTAAATCAAGAGCGTCTTGTGAAAATAATGCCCATGTACATACGAGGTGCGGTATCGTATCCTTGTCTTTTTCCCAAAATTGCACTATTTTGTTGGTAATGACGAGAAATCAATACGGGCAGACGCCCTGGGGGAGGTGGTTCATTGATGCTCTGGACGCGCCGAGCGGGCGGCTTGACCGCGGGCGCTCTTATGCCAATACCGACAAGGTAACGAAACTTGAAATAAAAGACCGCTTGGTTAAGGCGAGGGTTAGGGGTAATTACCGGCCGTTTTACAAGGTGGAAATCTTATTCCCAGAATTGGCTGAAAAAGAACGTGTGTTGGGAATCATAGAAAAAGATCCATCCCTGCTCGCCCGTATCGCGGCTGGAGAAATGCCTGAAGAACTATTGCTTAAACTGAAAGATGAAGGCATCCGACTCATTTCTTCACGGTGGTCGGATATGCAACGACAGTGCGATTGTCCGGACAATGGAGACCCTTGTAAACATGAGGCGGCCGTTTACTATACTCTGGCAAAGTATATAGACGCTGATCCTCGTCTCCTGTTCACCTTGCGCGGCCTTGACCTTTCCGCGCTTATGGAGAAATTCGGCGCGGAGCCTGACGCTAAAATCGCACCGCCGTTCACGGTGGAAACGGATAACGGTGAGCGCCGTATCTTGTCCGACCAGCCCGTTATACCGGAACTTCCCTCTTGCATCAGCCTGATTCTATCACTCCTGCCCCAAACACCGTTTGGGCATAAGGATTTAGGCGTTTCGCTTGCGGAATTCTACCACTATACGGCGCATTTCGAGATGTGGGACGATGCCGATAGAGAAAAGGAGGAGTTTACCGCGTCCCATTCTTACTGGAAAATTTTATGTACTGCCCCTGCCCCTGCGCCGGGTAAGGAATTGTTCCTCGAACAGAAAGCCATTGACGGTCAGGTTACCCGCCTCTCAGTTTATGAGTCCTTTCTCCAATTCCGCTCCTTTTCGAGCGCCGATGGTACTGCCTCTTATCGATTCTTGTTCTATTTGTTCAAATTCCTGAATATCTTGACCGCAGCCGGCGCTTTTGTACCGTGCGTTCTTCTTGAAAGATTCTTGTACGTCGTATGGAAACCTTTTGAAGGACTGGAAATTGTCAAAACAACTCTGGAAAAAATTGCGGAATTCGAACCTGCTATGTTAAAAATTGAGAGCAAAAAGGGTGGGAAACGGAAATATGTTACTGGTTTGTCGGTTACACGGCTTTTGTCGTGCGCTTTGTTGGGTGAATGGGTTAAACGTCGATATTTCTTTTCACAAAAAATGGACGAAATACAGGGGCTTTTCTTTCTAGGGCTTGCGCTTGATGTGTCTCGTCCCGCGAAGCGTTCCCTCCCTTTGAGTATTGACCATTGGCTGTCCGCATTGTCTGTTGACTGGAAGGCGTGGAAATATCGACTTACTTTGTGGGAAGAGAGCGAAAAGAGAGTCGCGCCGTCCAAACACAATGAAGTTAATAGCAAAGAATACAACTTCAAGTTGTCTATGGATGCGCTCTTGACCGATGATCAGGGTAAAATTCAAAGTATCCCGCTTAAAGATGCGGCAAAGCGGACTGGACGCATAGACGTTTTGAAAGCGCCTTCCGCGCTTGCCCATTACTTACCGGAACTTGCCTCACTTTCGTCCTTCGCATCCGTTTCTTTAAGTGAGGAACGGCTCGTTGATTTTCTGGACAATGCGGCAAATCTCCTTTCCCGTCTTGGCGTTGAGGTTGTTTTCCCAAAAAGTCTGAAGCGGGAACTTAAACCTCGACTCGTGCTTTCAACTAATAAAAAGAAACAGGGAGGCGGGCTTTTGTCCTCTATGAGTCTTGACGAGATTCTTGAATGGAAATGGCAGGTTGCCATTGGCAACTCTCTATTGACTGAAGCGGAATTTGCAGCGCTGGTTAAGCAAAAGCGGTCCCTGGTTAAGTTCCACGACCAATTTGTTCGAGTTGACGCTGGGGAGCTTGCGCGTCTTTTCAAAAGCGCGGAAAAGCCCGCTCCATCTACCCGCGATTTCTTGAAAGAGTACTTTTCTGGCAACAGCGTTCTGTCTTTTGACGCGGAGCAAATCATCGAGAATCTGTTTAGAAAACAGGATTTTCCGCGGCCCGAGTCCTTGAACGCGGTACTGCGTCCTTATCAAATGCAAGGCTACCAATGGGCATGCTCTCTGCTTCTTATGGGATTCGGCGCGATATTGGCGGATGATATGGGACTTGGTAAGACGATTCAGGCGATTTCCGTCATTTTACGCCTTAAAGAAAATGGTCTGCTTAACGAAAAAACCGAAAAGACGCTGGTTATTGCACCTTCAGCTCTTTTGGAAAACTGGGCGCGTGAATTGGCGAAATTCGCGCCGTGTCTTACAATAGCGCGTTATCACGGGGTAAAACGGCGGTTTGACGATTCGGATGTGTTTCTTACTACCTATCAAACGGTGACGCGGGATGCGGAGAAGCTTTTTGAGCGTAAATTCGCGCTTTTGATTGTGGATGAGGCGCATTTGCTTAAAAATGCGGATACTCGCAGCGCGAAAACGGTGAAAAATCTACGCTCTCGTTTTAAGCTCGCTCTGTCAGGTACGCCGATTGAGAATCGGCTTGAGGATATGCGCTCGCTTTTTGACTTTATCCTGCCTGGTTATCTGGGGAGCGCTGGTGAATTCAAGGAGAAATACCGTTTTCCTATCGAGGTTAAGCGGGAAAAAGCCAAAGCGGACGAGTTACGTCTGATAACCGCGCCGTTTCTTATGCGACGGCTCAAGACGGATAAGGCGATTATCGCTGATTTGCCGGACAAGGTTGTGAAAAACGAATACGCGGTTTTGGAAAAGGAGCAAGCGGCGCTTTACGAAAGTGTCGTGGAGGAAACGCTTAAGAAATCCGAGGAAATGCGGCGCAACGATGGGGAAGCGGCGCCGCAACGGCACGTTCTGATTCTGGGTTTACTCACAGCGTTGAAACAGATTTGCAATCACCCTCGTGTTTTTGATAAGGAGAGTCCTTGTGTGTCAAAATTGTCGGGTAAGGCACAGCTTTTGCTTGAACTCTTAGACGAAATTCGCCGTTCTCACGAAAAAACACTTGTCTTTAGTCAATATGTTGAAACGCTGGTCTGTCTTTCAACTATTATCCGTAATGAATTGGGCGAGAATGTCTTGATTTACCACGGAGGTCTGTCTCAAACCGGTCGGACCGGGGTTGTTGACCGTTTCCAGTCTGACGATGGTTGCAAAATATTACTGGCGAGTCTTCGGGCCGGCGGTCTTGGGCTGAACTTAACGAGCACTTCTCAGGTGATTCATTACGATTTGTGGTACAATCCTGCTGTTGAAAACCAGGCGACTGATCGCGCTTTCCGTATTGGGCAACGGCGTAACGTATTTGTTCACCGTTTCATCACAAAAAATACGTTCGAAGAAAAGATTGACGCACTGTTGTCGGGGAAACGAGAGTTGGCAGATATGACGGTGGGAGCCGGGGAGGCTTGGTTGTCGCGGATGAGTCACGAGGAGTTACGGGCTTTATTTAATAGAGTTGTGCAATAACGCACAACTTCCGCTAAAAAACGGCAGATTTGAGCGGGGGAGATGCGAAAAAATCGTAATGAAGGGGCTTTTGACACAAACCTTGTCTTTACTATTCTCGCCCACATGCTATATACTAGTAGTCAAATGACCGTTAAAGATATCGCCGAACTTGCGAAAGTTTCTATTGGAACCGTGGACCGGGTTATTTGTCACCGGGGCCGGGTGTCCGCGGAAACCAAGTCAAGGATCGAGGCAATCATTGAGAAATATCATTTTACCCCAAACCCCATGGCACGGCGGCTTGGCCGGAACCGGGCGTACCAGTTTTGCGCCTTCCTGCCCCGGAGGGATCTGGATGCCGGTTATTGGAGGCAGGCACTGGAGGGGATACAGGAAGGGGCGGCCGAGATAGCCCCTTTTGGGGTAGAGACAAAGGTTGTTGAATTTGACCGTTATAGTGTCCGGGGGATTTCCCGTGCCGCCGATTCCATGCTGGCGGTAAAACCTGATGGAATAATTCTATCCCCCATTATGCCTGAAACAATCAAAAAAGTAATAGAAAAAATTCGGCAGAGTGGGATTCCCTGCGTGTTTTTTGACACCGACCTTGCTGGTAACGATTCCCTGTGCTCCATCGGCCAGGACTCGTTCCGGGGTGGGTATCTGGCGGGCAGGCTGATGCATCTTTTCGCGGGAAAAATAGTAAAACCGTTAGCAGTACTGAATGCCTATGGGGGGGGGGGGGCCTCCCACCGGAACGGTTTTTTACATTATGCCGGAGAACATGGCTTTTCCACGGTAGTACGGGAATATCCGGACAATGCGGGAGCTGAAATACCGGTAGCTGAAATCGCCCTTTTTCTCAAGGAGAACCCAAATCTTGCGGGTATATTTATCACCAACTGCATGGCCTATCGTGTTGTTGATGCCGTGAAGCGGCAAAAAGGGAGGCGGACCTTTGTTCTTGTGGGGTACGATCTTATCCCAAAAAATCGGGAGCTGTTACAGGAGGGAGCGATAGACGCGGTAATCTCCCGGCACCTTAAAGAACAGGGCCGCCTTGCCTTGTTGAATCTGTACCGCCACGTTGCGTTGGAACAGCGCATACTTCCCAAAATACAAATGCCCCTGGATGTGTATTTCAGGGAAAATATTCCCATTATTGACGAACCTTTTTCAGAACCCGGTTAGTTTTGAAAAAGGGTAACTCCATTCGGTCGACAGCGGGTGTTAAAGTACGAGAGAAAGGTACGCCAAAAAAATATTTTTTTACCTCCAAAAGACATTTTTTCCCTTGACATAGAGAACAAGGCGTGATACAGTAATTGATGTGTACGTACACGCATTGGATCCTACCGTGTGCGTGTACGCTAACGCAATACTTTTTGGAGGTTTATATGTTTAGGAAAAAAATCAATTGCCGCCTCATCGCGGCGTTTGCAGTGCTTGCGGCGATCTTTCTCGTCGCATGTCCCAACGATGACTCCGAGCCACTCGAAGATCCACCGCCTAGCCCGCTGGTTAATTTCAAGGTAAACGACGCCGGGAATGCCTTTGAAAACACCGGGACCAATACCGAGGTGCCTGCGCCAACGGTAGTCAATGGGGAATTTAAAACCGTAAACGGTCTCAAAGTGTTTAACACCGGAGGTACCAAGAGCGACACGCAAAGTGAAATTCCCTGGTGGGAGGGGAACTATTGGGATGACTATACAGACATCGGCTATGTTGATTTGGGGGTAGCCACAGGAAATCTGCTCGGTACTCTGGAAAGTTTTACCATCGAAACCTATCTCAAGCTGCCCGCAGATGCCCAAGTCGACAGGGTTGGTCAGTATGTGTGGGCATTTGCCGACCAAATCGCGCCGACTAATGCGGTATGGCTTAACTACCGGGAATTTACATTCCTGATTAAAGATGCCGCAAAGGACCCGACGGATGAAAGTGTGATAGCTGGATGGGACGCCGCCAGTCCCCTACACGGTTTAGACACATGGCACCATTTGCTTGTTACCAAAGACAGTACTACCGCTGTTATTTACCTGGACGGCGAGGTGGTAGTAAATGGTCCTTCCACGTACCTTACCACAGTTTTTGCCTCCGGAACCCTTGATACCAACTACCTTGGGAAGCCATGCTACGATCCCGGCGTCTATGACCAGGGGCTTTTCGGTACCCTGTTCTACAGTTTTGCCATTTATGGCGAGGCTCTTAGCGCGAATCTGGTTAAAGAACTCTATCAGGATGGACCCATAAACACTCTGCGGAATTAAGCCTATCCATATAGCGCACAGGCTGTCCATGAAATAATTTCTGGACAGCCTCTTTGTAAAGGAAATAAGTATGAAAGATAGAGAGAATCCGCGTGTAATGGGGCGAATGGTCCTTATGGCGCTTGTTGTTTTAGTCCCCATCCTCCTTCGGGGGTTTTCCGGCTGTCAAAGCATGGGCGCGGGATCGGGCGGAAGCCGTGAAATCACGATAAACCTGGATCTTCAAAAAACCGGACCCGAAATTGCCGCTACTTTTTACGGTATCTTTTACGAGGACATAAACTATGCGGCGGACGGCGGACTGTACCCGGAACTAGTCAGAAACCGCTCCTTTGAAGCCAAATCGCCGGATCCCAGTCCTGTGATCAAAACTCTTTTTGGCTGGGAAGCAAATTACCGGAAGCTGGGCGGCGAAGGCAAGGTTGCCGCCGGTACGGGCACGCCCCTCTTTGATACTAACCCCACGTATGTTACGGTAACCGTAACGAGCGCACCCTATGCCATCGCCAATATGGGCTATTCCCTTAAACCCGATATGCCATTTATGGAAGGGGCGGTGTATAATTTTTATCTTTACCTCCGTAATCAAAACTATTCCGGAAACATCGTCTGCTCTCTGGAAAACAGGGACGGGGAGATGGTTTCCAATACCGTAACCCTTACCCCGGAGGCCGTCGGCTGGCGAAAATACGGCACCTATACCTTTACCTCGGACTATACCGGCAAGGGTGCCCTGGTGCTACGCTGTGAGGGAACGGGCCAATTCGACCTGGATTTCGTTTCCCTCATGCCTGTAGATACCTGGGGGTACGGTGAAAGCGCCTGGCCTTACGGCGGCCTGAGGCGGGATTTGGTCGAAGTCCTGGCGGATTTGAAACCGGGTTTTTTACGTTTCCCCGGCGGCTGTATCGTTGAAGGGGCGTACCGGCATGAAACGGCCTATAACTGGAAGGACACTATCGGGGAACCGGAAAAACGCCGTGAAAACAGCAATCTCTGGGGTTACATGATGTCCTACGGTCTTGGATTCCACGAATACTTCCAGTTGGCCGAGGAACTGGGCGCGGAACCTGTTCCGGTACTCAACGCCGGAATCTTGTGCCAGGCTCGCAACAGGGGCGGGAACACCGAACCCGATTACCGTCCCGGTGTTCCCGAATTCGATCAACTCATTCAGGATTATCTTGATTTGATAGAATACGCCAACGGAAACCCGGCAACGGTGTGGGGCGCAAAACGGGCGGACAATGGACACAGTGCGCCTTTTAATCTGAAAATGATCGGCATCGGTAACGAAAACTGGGGCCCAAACTACTGGCGGAATTTTAAGGCTATACGGGAAGCGGTGCTGGCCGCCTACCCTGATATCAAGGTGATTACCACTACCGGCCCTCTAGCTTCAGGCCCTATAAACAACGAGGCGTGGCTCCATATAAACGCTTCTTACAGGGACGCAATTGTGGACGAACATTACTACATGGAGCCCGCATGGTTTTTGACAAACACGACACGTTACGATTCTTACCCAAGGAGCGGAGTCGAAATCTTTGTCGGCGAATACGCCGCCCACGAAACCAACCGCGCCAATACCTGGAACGCGGCCCTTTCCGAAGCTGCGTACATTACCGGACTTGAGCGCAACGCCGACTTGGTAAAAATGTCCTCTTACGCTCCTTTGTTCGCACGACAGGGAATGCCCCAGTGGGCGCCGGACCTAATCTGGTTTGACGGCGCCGGAATAACCAGTCTAACACCGAGTTACCACATCCAGAAACTCTTTTCAAACAATACCGGAAAGGAAGTCTTGAGTCCGGAAAAAGCGCCTGCCAAAAAAGATATGTTTCACGCCTCAAGTGTGGACCGGGAAAAGGGTCTTGTATACACCAAACTTGTCAACCCGTACGAAAAAGAACTGACCGTCACCCTGAATTACGCCAACTGTTCCGTTCAGGGTGAGGCGGAACTAACAACCCTGTCGGGAGACCCATCCGCCCGGGAAGTCCACATTGAAGAAGGCATTGTCTCTGTAGGGGATAATATGATAACATTGAATCTTGCACCCTGTTCCACAGTGGTGTTGAGAATCAAAATTACTCTATAGTAATTGGAAATTGTAAGGAAAAACTATGACGAATAAAACAAAACTGCTTTTGGATAAGGATTCCGTTATCGGTCCGGTAGGGAAACGGCTTTATTCCACCTTTGTTGAACATCTGGGCCGTTGTGTCTATGAAGGCATCTACGAACCCGGGCATCCCTGTGCAGACAAGGATGGTTTCCGCGAGGACGTGCGGGAACTTGTCCGGGAACTGCACTTTGGCGCGATCCGCTACCCCGGCGGCAACTTTGTGTCAGGGTACAACTGGCGAGACGGCATTGGCCCGCTCAATGAGCGGCCGGTGCGACTGGACTATGCGTGGTCTTCGATTGAACCGAACCAAATCGGCATCAATGAATTCTGCGATTACGCAAAGTCGGTAGGAAGCGAGGTCATGTACGCGGTGAATATAGGCACAGGTACGCCTCAAGAAGCGGGTTATGTGGTGGAATACGCCAACTTTCCCCAAGGGACCTTTTTTTCCGATCTGCGCGTAAAAAACGGCCATAAAGAACCCCACAACATAAAACTATGGTGTATCGGCAATGAAATGGACGGGCCCTGGCAGATATGCCACCTGGATGCCCGCGATTACGGCAAGAAAGCCCTTGAAACGGCAAAAATCATGAAGTGGGCCGACCCATCCATTGAACTCGCGGTATGCGGCAGCGCATCGTCGTTGCAGCCGACTTTTCCCGAATGGGACCGCATTGTGCTGGAGTACACCTACGATCAAGTGGACTATCTTTCCCTGCACCGGTATTACGAAAACTTCGGAAACGAACTCGATTTTCTCGCGTCCTATCACGAGATGGACAAATTTATCAGATCCGTCGTGGCAACCGCGGATTATGTAAAAGCGGTTAAACGCTCAAAAAAGACCGTGATGCTCTCGTTTGATGAATGGAACATCTGGTATCAGACGAAGACCCAGTTAAAACCATGGAAGTTCGCTCCTCATATTCTCGAAGACAACTATTCCCTCCTTGACGCGCTCGCCTTCGGTGGTCTCCTGTGCACACTGATCAATAACGCCGACCGGGTGCGCATAGGTTGCCTTGCCCAGATGGTAAACGTTATTGCGCCTATCTTTACCGAAAAGGGAGGCAAGGCGATCAGGCAGACGATCTTTTATCCTTTTGCGATGGCCGCGAAAAATTGTACCGGCGACGCACTTCGGGTAAGAGGAAAAACGCTGGTACTGGAAAGCAATGCCTATGGCCCGGTGTCGGCGCTCCCCTGCGCGGCCACATGGGACGCGGAACGGGGTGAAATCAGTGTTATCTGCGTGAATATTTCTGCCGAAAATCAGACTGTGGAATTTGATATGCGTTCCTTCGGGAGGGTAAAACCGCTTGAACATACCGTGATCCATGGCGGTGATCTTTCTGCGGTAAACACCCTCACGGATCCCGACCGGGTAAAGCCCGAAAGCCGTATCTGTCATGGAGCTGTTACGGACACGCCGGAAGTGGAACTGGAACCCATGTCGTTTCATCTGTTCAAATTTGCCGTGGCAGTCTGAGTTGGTCATTCCCGAAAACAACTTCGTTAGGAACTGTTGTCCGTGTCCTCTATAAAAGTGGGAGGGCCGCGACGGGAGTCGATATTTCACATTTATATCAGGGAGAACCTCCCGCCCGAAAGAAACGGCCAGGATAAATTAAATAAAGAATTCCCCGCCCTCCAAGGGGGGGGGGTTAACCCTATAGGGATTAAAAGACTCCCATTTCAAAAGTGATAGGGATCGCGATGCCTATCTGAGTACCCTCGTAGGTGGGTATCTGTACCACTACACCAGTCTGTATAGAAGCATTGGTGAGAAAGTTGGTAACCTGAACGCCGGCGGCTATGTCGACGCGGGGTTTTTTGTCTTCATAGTAAATCCCATTGACATACTTACCAATATTGTACGCCGACACATTCAAAAGACTGGTCAGGTAGACATTATGCACATATTTAAGCTGACCGCCAATTTTATAATTGGAGATAGCTTTGCCATAGGTACGATCGGTTCCAAGCTGTATATCCCCCAGAATACGGAATGAAAAGGGATTGAATAGACTAACTTCGACTCCCATAGGAATTGACACGGCGCCCTTGTCTGAGGTAAAGCGAGATCCCCACATAGTATCGCACTGGCTCAAATAATAGTGAAATCCCATCCTGAAGTCAAAACCAGGCAGGGCGGTAATATTAGCCGCCGCCTGAATCTGGCTGGTAGCGCCGTCCCGTTTATTGTAATTCCCCGTAATTTTACCGTCAGGATCAAACCCAATCATCTGGAGCCGGAAGAATCCGATCCCTTTCAGATCATACCGGGCGCCCACCTGGATGGTCTGGAGATAATCAAGAGGATCCATCGTGGAATCAATGCCTTTAAAGTTTATATCAACGGTAAAGGTACCAAAGTAACCCTCAAATAGAGCGCCTACAGGTATGGATGTCCCCGCCGAATACTCCGGTGTACCCGGTATAAAGGTACTCTCCTTAATGGTTGACTGCATCATGTTGTCGTAACCGGCAAAAAATTCATCCTCCGCAAGTCCGTTGGAATCGGTGTACCGGACCCGGTCAAAAAAATCAAGCGGCCAGCCGGTATCCCTGTCGTAGTTGTATTTCCCTACTCTCACAAAGAGCTGGTTCACCGGCCGTATCCAGAGGCTGTAGGAATAAAAGTCTCCGTTCTCTATCCATGACGAAAAAATGTTGGCGCCATCATCGTTAGTCATCTTCATCATGGTAGCCATTTCCGCGTCGAACCCAGCTGTCCGTTCCCCGTTGCTGGCGTTTACGCCGAACTTGGTCCACCAGATATGGGCGTTTATGGACCCGTCAGAGTCTACGTCCGTAGCTCCGGGGTTTATAGGCCGCTCAAAGGGGGTGAGCTGGGCCCGGCCCCACCACCAGAAACGGACCTGGGCGGACAAAGAACCCGCGACCAGCACGAAAAACACAGTCAAGAGAATTGTTTTCATTTTCATTGCATTTCCTCCAAAGATAATATAAATATGTGTACGTACACGCACTTTATGATATTACAACAATATGTTTAAGCTGTCAAGGATTTTTATTAAAATTTAAAAAAAATCATTGACAATGTTGACAACAAGGATTTATACTAAAAAGTCGATGAAATATTACGTGTGCGTACACGCATAAGGACGGTCCCTTTTTGGAGGTAACTGAATGGAAAGTAAAATTAGTTTTTGTATACCCCTGGCGATCCTTACCGCTGGGATTAGTATTTCGTGCGGTACTATGGAAGAATTTGTCATACCCGGCGCGGGCTTTTCCTTTGATGATGCCCCACCGCCCCGATTCGGTCCGGTGTCGGTACATGATCCTTCGGTGTTTCCGGCGGACGACGTGTTCTACGTCATCGGTTCCCACCTTGCCATGGCAAAAACCGGGGACTTTATCCAGTGGAACCAGGTAAGTTCGGACTGGAACGGCAGGCCCAATATACTTTATCCTGCGGATAACCCGGACCCGTCTGTCCAGACCATGAAGGAGCAGATTGCCGATGTCATGCGGGGGCAACGGAACCCTTTGGGATTTTTTGCCAGCGACATACACCTCATGCCCGATGGGAAATTCTACCATTACTACAGCATAACCGCTTCGTGGTATTGTAGCGCCATAGGACTGGCTGTCGGTGATTCCGCCGAAGGTCCCTATGTTACCCAGGGGCTTATCGTCCGTTCCGGCGAAGCGGCGGACGACAGCAAAACCCCCGACGGCACAAGCGCCTGGATACAAATCAGGTTTCCCAACTGCATCGACCCCCAGGCGTTTTTTGACAACGACGGGAAATTCTGGCTTGTGTACGGTTCCTGGAGTGGCGGTATTTTTCTGCTTGAACTTGATCCCTCTACGGGAATGTTGAAAGAGGGAGCCGCCATCAATGCCGAAAGCAACGGTTATGGCAGAAGATTGATCCGCAACGCCCATGGAGCGGTAGAGGGGCCGTACATAATTTACAGTCCCCAATCAGGATATTACTACCTGTTCGTCTCCTTCGGCGGACTGGCCGCCGCGGGAGGGTACAACATGCGGGTATTTCGTTCCACCAGCCCCGACGGGCCCTACGAGGACACGGTGAACCATGATATAGGAAAGGAATTCCGGCACACAAGCCTTAAGGATTACGGCGTCAAAATCATGGGCGGCTATCAGTTTAGCCGACTTGGAGGCCCGCCGGGTCTGGGGAATGTCGGGTACTTGTCCCCCGGGCACAACAGCGTCTGGTACGATGCCGATACGGGCAGGTACTTTTTGATATACCATCAGCGGTTTTCCGGCAGGGGCGAATATCACGAAGTCCGGGTGAGGGAGCTGTTTGTAACCGAAGACAACTGGTTTGCGGCATCCCCCTTTCGGTACGACGGCGGCAGGGTCCGGAGTTTTATCCCTGATCAGCTAACTGGTGACTGGAGATTAATCAACCACGGCAGGGACAATAACACAACGCCCCACGAATCCCGGATATATCAATTCCGTGGAGACGGAAAAATAACCGAAGATTCCGGCAAGGATGTGGGAATCTGGGAACTTGGCGATGACGGCAAGACCGCCAATATTACAGTGGATGGTATTTTGTACAAGGGCGTATTTCTGCGCTGTTGGGACGATGAGGATAATAGCTGGGTACAGGCCTTTACCGCGTTGTCAGGAGAAGGGGTTGCCCTTTGGGGCGCCGGAGCGGCACCGAAGTAACAGACGGCTTTAAAAACTAGTTCTTTAGCGGAAGCCATTCGAAAACGTGAGCTTCCGAACAACCCAAGTCAATATTTGGAGGAAACAATTATGACCTTAAGAATATCTTTAACATACCGCGGTTTAACTGCGGTGATGGTAATGTGTGTCTTTTTCTTGGCCGGATGTTCAGATCCGGTAAATCTCTCGCCCCCGCCGCCCGAACCTGACCCGGTGTCTCCCATAATCAGCGTCCAGCCCCAGAGCTCCGTTTATGCCGTCGGCGCGACACCTGCCGATCTGTCGATAACAGCTTCGGTAAGCGATGGGGGAAGTCTGACTTATCAGTGGTACGGTACGACGGCAAACTCCGCAACAGGCGGCACGGCGATCCATGATGCGGTAAACGCACGTTATACTCCACCTACCGGAACTGCCGGAACGACATATTATTACGTGGTGGTTACCAATACCAAAAACGGAAAAACGAAGACGGCGACAAGCGATGCGGCGCGGATCGTGGTCTCATCTCCCGATGCGGACCCGGTGCCCCCAGAAATTACCTGTCAGCCCAAGAACGCATCCTATTACATCGGAGAAACGACCGTCCCTCTGGAGGTAGAAATTTCCCTAAATGACGATGGAGTGATAAGCTATCAGTGGTACTCCAATACGGAAAATGCCGCCACAGGCGGCACGGCGATTCAGGATGCGGTGAATGCACGTTATATGCCTCCTGTCGTAAGACCCGGAACGATGTATTATTACGTGGTGATTACCAATACCAAAAACTCAAAAACAGAGATGGTAACAAGCGCGGTGGCAGGGATTGTGGTTTCCGCGAGTCCGTTAAAGGTAAAATATGTAGTTAACGAAGAGAGTAACGGCTTTGTAAACGTTGCGCCTTCAGACGGGAGTATCTATACCGCCACGGTAATAGGCGGTTCTTTTGGGACAGTAAACGGACTCAAAGTTTTTGACACCGGTGGTATAGACAGCGGTACGGACATTACCGCGCCCTGGGATTCCAACACCACATGGGATCATTATACCAATGTGGGCTATGTCGATTTGGGACCAAGGGTTGGCGATTTGCTTTGTGATCTGGAAGATTTTTCTATCGAAACTTACGTGTACGTTCCATCTGACTATCAAATTGTGTCCCTGGGTAACTATGTCTGGACATTTGCTGACAGCGATAACGAGCCGTCTAACGCGGTATGGTTCCGTTACCGTGAGGGAAATTATACCATCAAAAAAGATGGAACAGATGAGTCTGTAGAGAACGGTTATAATACCATATCCCTCGGCTCATGGCATCAGATACTGGTTAGCAAAAACAACAGTACAGCGGCAATTTATGTGGACGGTTCCCTCCTTAAAACCGGAACCTCTGCAACCATTACCGCCGCCTTTCAGGCGGGTACTTTTACCTATAACTACCTCGGAAAGCCCGCCTATAACGCCGACGAATACCTCCATAATTCACGGTTCTACAGTTTCAGCCTTTATGACAAGGCGTTTTCCGCGGCTGAAGTAAGCGCGCTCTATGCGGAAGGTCCCATGACGGACTTGAGAGGCGGACAGACCCGGCCCGGTGCGGGCTTTACGTTCAGTGATGCCGCCACGCCGAGTTTTTCCAATGTAACCGTACATGACCCGTCGATATTTTACACGGGTAGCGAGTACCGCGTTATCGGTTCCTTCCTCGCGTCAGCCAGAACCACGGATTTTATAAAATGGTATTCTGTCCAGGGAGACGGAAATACATCCAACTACAGCAGTAAAAAATACTACCCCAAGGATAACGCTGATTCGGGTATACAGACCATGGCGCAGCAGATTGAGGACGTTCAGCGCGGTGAGGATTCTGACACAGGGTGGAACTTTTTTGCCAGCGACATACACAAGATGCCTAACGGAAAGTTCTATCACTACTATAGCATTACCACATCATGGAAATGCAGCGCTATCGGCGTAGCTATTGCCGACACCGTTGAGGGGAATTATGTAACCCAGGGACTCTTTGTCCGTTCAGCCGAGGCCGGGAATAATAAAGCTCCGAACGGGATGACTACCTGGTCGTATGATAGTCATCCCAACTGCATCGACCCCCAGGCGTTTTTTGACAAGGATGGAAATTTCTGGCTTGTGTACGGTTCCTGGAGCGGTGGTATCTTCATCTACGAGATTGATCCCACCACAGGAAAACCAAAAAATAACTCCACGATTAACAACCAAAATGCCGGTTACGGCAAAAGGTTAATCGCCAACAGGCACTCGGCGATAGAGGCGCCCTACATTCTCTACAATCCCCAATCGAACTATTATTACCTGTTCACATCTTTTGGCGAATTGGGAACCAATGGGGGCTACAATATGCGGATGTTCCGTTCCCGCAATCCCGACGGACCCTATGAGGACGCGGAACATACCGACTTGGCTTCCAACAATCTGCATCCTACCCAGGACAATACCTACGACTTCAGGAAGTACGGTGTCAAAATCATGGGCGGTTATCAGTTTGCCCATTTGGAGGGCGAGAAGGGTACAAAGACCACCGGTTACCGGGCGCCCGGCCACAACAGCGCCTGCTATGAAGAGGCCACCGGCAAGTACTACCTCATTCATCATACCCGTTTTGTGGGCGGCAAAAACAACATATATGAGGCCCACGAGGTGCGGGTACGGGAACTCTTTCTAACCGAAGATAACTGGCTGGCTACCTCTCCTTTCCGGTATGACGCGGGGACGGTGCGTACGTTTACCGCCACCCAGCTTGCCGGAACATGGAAGATTATCAACCACGCACGAGATGTGAACACCACAGAACATACTTCCCAAACCTATCGGTTCTTGACCAACGGTACAATTTCCAATGAAGGCGGTACGACGGCGGGGACCTGGGAATTGGGTAGTGACGGCAAGACCGCTCACATTACAATCGGCGGCGTATTGTATAAGGGCGTATTCCTGCGCTGTTACGACGAAGACAATACAATGTGGGTACAGGCGTTCACTGCCCTGTCCGATACCGGTATTGCCCTTTGGGGTGCGGGAGGAGCATTCAACTAAGGGAACTTTCCGGGAATCCCAACCAGGATTTTCGGAATTCCCCCTCGATACGAAATGGGTCTTTTCCAAAACCCTAGAGGTTTTGGAAAAGACCAAATACATAGAAATCAATCTTTGGTTTTTTTCTTAGCGCCTTGCGTTGAAGGTAAAACTCAATTGCCCTCGTTCAATTTCGCCAACGGTCCCTCCGCGTAGAGGGTAGCAACTTCCTTGGCGGAAAGAGCGCCGGAATAAATGCTAAAGCTGTGAAACTTGGCGTTATGGAGCGGATAGTCGGGAGGATAACAGGATTTTCCAAGGTAATTCGCGGTCAGTGTATTTCCTTTATACGAAGTTGAACGGATCTGTATCGGTCCAAAGGCAACCTGGACGCCGTTTACATAGATAATCGTATTCCAACTGTCCTTGACAACCACCAAATGGGCCCACGAACCGGAATACGGAATAAACGAACCATATCCATCATCCGGCACTATGGCGTCCTGAGCGTTAAAAACAAACTGATCGATACCATTCAGGATCACATGGAAACTTGTATGTCTGGCGCTGAACCACATGGAATTTCCCGGGTCTCTCCCGTTGGAAAAGGACATGAAAAAGTTGCCAATGGCAAGATAGTCGTAATCGGCCGGGACCCATACGTATGTCTCAATGGAAAATGTCGGCAAACTCTGCAACAGGGCGCCTGTCTCGGCTCCCAAATCGACATAACCAACATTCACGTATTCATCGATAGTGTCTACCTCGTTCCAGCCTACGGTTACCCTGTTCCCACTTGGTTCACCGCCAAGGTCAATAACCTTGAAGCTGTTTTCTTCAACAATCGTCGCGCCGTCCACCAGTTTGGCGGTATACGTGTTCCCGTCCGGTGGGGCCGTGTTGACAAAGGCGGTACCTTCAGCATTGGACTCGTATCGGAGTCTGAGTTCCGCCGGTCCGCTGTCGGGTGTGCTGGCACAGCCATACAATACCAACCCAAGGGCACAAAGCCCCATAGCAAGTAATCCTACTCTTTTCATTTTAATCTCCTTTAAAGATTCAGTGTTTTACGGAACAGGACGTTCCGTTTAATAATGCCTTATGTGAACGTACACGCAAGACATTAATTATTTTATAACAGGTTTTTTGAGTTGTCAACAGAAAAATATGGTAAAAACGTAAATTTGTGCTTGACAGTCAAATCTTGTTGTGCTAATCTGATAATGTGGACGTACACGCAAAATTTGGAGGAAAATGGTTTATGAAAAGAAATCAGAACAAAGCGGCGCTGGCCTTATGTGTCTGCGTTGCAATAGCCTTGACAGGCTGTAGGAAATCCGGTAAGACGACTGCTGGTTCATCGGCAAAGCCGGTATTGACGGTAAGTGTATTCGCCCAGGAACATGAACAGGTCATGTACCGCGAGGTAATCAAAAGGTTTGAAGATGACAATAATGTAACGGTAAACTTTCAGGTGGCCGGCGATCAATATTGGCCCGAACTGGAGGCGATGCTTACCGCCAACACAGCTCCGGATGTATTTTATCTGGGCATCCCCGATATTAAGCGCCGTGTCTGGGCTGGAAAAGTCGCCGCCCTTGACGAACTTCTTGATACTGCCTCGCTCGGTAAAATCTGGACTGATTCACTAGATCTTTACCGTTATGATGAGGGGACAAACACTCTGGGCACGGGCAAAATTTATGCGTTGCCAAAGGATTTTTCCGCCGTCTCCATGACGGTGAACCGGGCAATTGTTGAAAAACGGAGAACGGCTATCGAATCGCTGGTAGCCGGCGGTACGTTGCCGTTCTTCCCGGAAACCGACGCGAAGGGTAATCTTCCGGTATACACCTTTACGGAATTTGCCAATCTCTGTAAAATCCTTACATTTGATGATCCATCGCTGCCTTCGACGGCCGGCGGTATTAAGGTCTACGGTACGCACCTGTGGGAAGATTTCTGTCTTCAGCCTTTTGTCTGGGGGGCAGGCGGTGATTATCTTGACCCTACGCATACAAAAGCACTTTTCGATTCTTCCGAATTTATCGAAGGGTACGAAGGTTTTATGAAGATAGTAGAACTGGGCGGTTCAGGTTCATCAACCGATGAAACAAGCGGATACCTGAAATTCCTGGCCGGTCGTTGCGCCTATTTCCCTTGTGGCACCTGGGATGTGGGAGCTTTTGAGTCTATTGAGAAGGATAGCGCCATCAACCCGGACAAGTCGTGGTTCGATTTTGATCTTGCCCCCTGGCCTATCAGCGACCGGTACAGAAATCTTTCTATCGAAGATCGTCAAGATAAATGGTTTGGTAGGGTGGATTCCATAGGGTATGCGGTTTCTACTCAATCCAAAAACAAAGAACTTGCCGCAAAACTGGCCTATGTCCTGAGTGCCGATGAAGTGGTTCAGCGGTTCCTTGCGAAACAGGGCGGGCAGGTGCCGAATATCGTTTCTATGGCGGAGGGCGAGTACCTTACCGATAACAGCTATTTCCCTGAATCACGAAAAGTTTTTGTGAATATGCTCTCCGGCCAAAACGGGCACCGTATTCCTACAACCTATACGTTCAATACCATGTGGTACTCCGATGCATTCCTTCCGGGTTTAGGCGGCATCTGGGCGTATTACGAAAAAATCAACAATGGCAATCCACCGGTGAGTGTGGCCGATTACTGCAAAAGCATCGCGGCAAAAGCCCAGTCTTTACTCAATGAGTCAATTGAGGATGAAAAAGCTTTAAATCCTAATTTGTAAACGTTATCGGTGTATCATGGAGAAGTTGAAAGTGCAAAAAATTAACAGAATTCGCCTGAACGATAATATATGGGGATATGCGTTTGTCCTACTACCGCTTGTGGGAATGGCCGTCTTCGTGGTTATTCCCTTCTGCATGACCCTGTATTCCAGTTTCACCAACTGGCCCCTAGGGCAACCCATCCGGTCGGCGAAGTGGGTAGCCTTAAAAAATTACCTCGACATGTTCAACAATCCGCTTTTCTGGCAGAGTCTTGGGAATACCTTTTATTATATGATTGGTATTCCCATCGGCATCATTTTGGCGCTTTTTTTTGCGTCTCTGATGAACCGGGGTACGACGGGAGAGCAGGTGTTCCGAGTGATTTACTACACCCCGGTCATTACCAGTGTTGTGGCGGTGAGTTTTATTTTTCAGCGCCTTTTTATGACCGATGGCGGTGTTATCAATATGTATCTTCAGTCACTGGGAATAACAAATCCACCCAAATGGCTTTCGGACCCGCATTTTACCAAATGGGTTATCATTATTATGAGTGTGTGGAAAGGGCTGGGCGGATCAATCATCCTGTATGTCGCGGGTATGCAGGGTATTTCGTCTAGTTATTATGAAGCGGCGCGGATTGACGGCGCGGGATCTTTTCGTATTTTTCGAAGCATTACATTTCCCCTTCTTATGCCGATTACATTCTATATGGTGGTTACCAGCATCATCGGGGGCGCACAGATTTATGTGGAGCCCCGCCTCATTTTTACCGGTAATGGTCCGGGTAACAGTACTTTCAGCACGGTTATCTATCTGTATGATCATACCTTTCGTAATTCCCGGGCCGGTTACGGTTCGGCGATAGCGATTGTATTAAGCACGATTGTATTTTTAGTAACCGCCATTCAATTGTATCTTAACGGACGGGAGGATAAACTTGACCGTGAAAAAGTCAAAAAGAATCGCTAATGCCGCAATATTTCTGTTTCTTGTCTTGGGTTCCATAGTTATGCTGTACCCGTTCATCTGGATGATCTTTACGTCTATGAAGCCCAAGATGCACATCTACCTTTCGGGATTGTTGCCAAAGGTATGGGATTTTTCGAGCTATTCCCAAATTTGGAAAGAAATACCCCTATTCCGGGGTTTTCTCAATACTCTCCTGTACTCAATTCCACCAGTATTCATTGGTTCCCTTGTTTCCGTTGCCGCGGCCTTTGCACTGGCAAAAATTCATTTTAAGGGACGTAACACGGTTTTTTTGCTACTCCTGAGCATGATCATGATTCCCTTTCCGGCGATTATGATACCCCAGTTTGTCTTGTTCAGTGACATGGGCATTCTACAGACGCCCTGGCCGCTCATCCTGCCCAAACTTACCGGTAACGTACTGATGATATTTTTCCTGAAACAATATATGGTAAATATCCCGGATTCCCTGATTGAAGCGGCGAAACTTGACGGATGCAACTACTTCCGCATTTATCACAGTATAGTGCTGTACATGGTAGGACCGGCCCTGGCGGCCCACGGTGTTCTGTGGTTTATCGGCGCATGGAACGATTATCTTGCACCAACCATCTTCATTCAAGACGAGGTATGGCAACCGGTAACGGTGATGATCGCTAAATTTAACGCGCAATACGCGATTAACACCCATGTTCCCCGTATGATGGCCGGATCAGTCATACTCCTGGTACCGGTATTGGTTATCTACGGTATATTCCAGAAGTGGATAATCAAATCGGTCATGTTTTCCAGCGTAAAAGAATAAACAACGAAATCTGATTCAAAACCAACCGGGCTTTGGAACAAACTTTATTTTAAAAATGAGGTTTAATACCCCGCCCCTTGGGGCGATTAAAACTGAAGGTGCGGGAGGGGGAGGGCAGACCCCCCCTATCATTCCTTTAGTCGTTCAAAGCCTATCTCCCGTGGCACTGCTTATATTTCTTGCCCGAACCGCAGGGGCAGGGGTCGTTGCGTCCCACTTTCGGTTGACTGCGGACAACTGTGACCGACTCGCCCTGGGTGCGGTTGGGGAGCGGGGCATTGCGCCGCGCTGTCGCAAAAGCGCCCATTGAGCCGTGAGTCGCCGAAGCCGTTGTCGTGCGCGTCTTCACCTCACGGTCCGCGTTCACTTGAATACGGACAAGATGGGTGCGGGATGCGATTTCTTCCCGAATCTGGTCAATCATCGTGTCAAAAATCTGGAAACCCTCGATTTTGTATTCCGTGAGCGGGTTCTTCTGCGCGTAACTCCGCAAATACACCGCCTCGCGTAAGGCTTCCATATTCTCCAAGTGGTCGAGCCACTTACGGTCAATCGCCGTTAAATATTGCATACGGATGAACATATTGAGATTATCCTCGCCTACAAGGTCGATTTTCTCGTCAATATCGCGGCGCAAATCCTCGTCAAGCCGTTTTTCAAGCGTATCCGGCGGTTCTTTCATCAGTACCGCCGCATCTTCCGCGCTCAACACATAGCCGAACTTGGTCTTGAGATAATCCAGCAACTGCTTGCCTGCAACTTCAGGATCTTTTTTCAGAGTGGAACGGAAATCCTCCATTGCTAAAGAGAGCATATCCGCGGACACGCCATTCACCCGCTCCTTTAGATTCACGTCCAGCAGAATGGCATCCCGCTGTTCGTAGATAAACTTGCGCTGTTGATTAAGAACGTCGTCGTATTCGAGGAGATGCTTGCGGATTTCAAAGTTGCGCTCCTCCACTTTCTTCTGCGCCTGCTCGATACTTCGGTTGAGCCACGGATGCTGAAGCTCCATACTTTCTATGTCCGCCTTGTCCGCACCCATCATGCGGGACATAAGCCGCTTCATACGCTCGCCGCCGAAAAGCCGCATCAGATCGTCATCCATTGAAATAAAGAATTTCGAGCGGCCCGGGTCGCCTTGCCTGCCAGAACGCCCCCGCAACTGATTGTCGATGCGCCTGCTTTCATGGCGTTCCGTACCGATAACATAAAGCCCTCCCAGACTTTTCACTTCTTTATAGTCTTTTTCCCATTTCTCGAACTCTTCCGCGTAAATTTCCGCATATTTCACCGCGTCAGCGTCAGTGCCGGCGCGTTTACGGGCGCGGTGTTCCGGGCTTCCGCCGAGCTTGATGTCCGTACCGCGTCCTGCCATGTTCGTGGCTATGGTTACCGCGCCCTTCGCTCCTGCCTCAGCGATAATCAACGCTTCGCGGGCATGGTTTTTGGCATTCAGTACCTCGTGGCGCACGCCGCGCCGCGTCAAAAGCGCGGATAGTTTTTCGGATTTTTCAATGGAAACCGTGCCGACGAGCATAGGCTGTCCTTTCTTGTACGCGGCAACTATTTCATCGCAGAGAGCGTTGAATTTGTCGCTTTCGTTCAAATAAATGACATCATCCTCGTCCTTGCGGGCGACCGGTAGGTTCGTGGGAATGACCACCACGTCGAGTTTGTAGATTTTGTTGAACTCGACCGCCTCGGTGTCCGCGGTGCCGGTCATACCAGATATTTTCTTGTAAAGGCGGAAGTAATTTTGAAACGTGATGGTTGCTAGGGTGCGATTGCGCTGGGCGATTCTGATGTGTTCCTTTGCCTCAATGGCCTGATGAAGCCCATCCGAGTAGCGCCTGCCGTGCAGGATGCGTCCAGTGAATTCATCCACGATTTGCACCTGCCCATCCTGTACCACGTATTCGGTGTCAAGGTGAAACAACTTGTGCGCCCTGAGCGTCTGCGTGAAATAATGAATGAACTCGAAGTTTTCTTCATCAACTATCGCTCCTTTGATAAGTCCGCGTTTTTGCAATATAGTCTCAATCTTGGTCAATCCGTTATTGGTGAAGGATACGCTCTTGTTCTTTTCGTTGATTTTATAGTCTCCGACAACTTCTTCGCCCTGGGTCTCGTCAGGATAATCGTCGTTGGGCTTCTTTTTGACTTCCTCCAAAGCGCCGACAAGTCGGTCTACTTCGGCGAATTTGAAAGTGTCGTCCTCCGCGGCTCCGGAGATGATGAGCGGAGTACGCGCCTCATCAATGAGTATGGAGTCGATTTCATCAACAATACAATACTCGTGTCCACGCTGAACCCGCTGTTCCAGGGTGGGACACATATTGTCGCGGAGGTAGTCGAAGCCGAACTCATTGTTTGTTCCATACGTGATGTCGCGGGCGTAGTTTTCTTTGCGTCTCGCGTTGTCCATATCGGACAGAATTACCCCGACAGTCAGTCCCAAATAGCTGAAAATCGGACGCATCCAATCCGAGTCACGCTCCGCGAGATAGTCATTCACGGTAACGACGTGCAAGCCCTTGCCGGGTATGGCGTTGAGGTAGGCGGCTAAAACGCTCATCAAGGTTTTGCCTTCACCGGTTTTCATTTCAACGATTTTGCCTTGATGAAGCACAATCGAGCCGAGCACTTGCACATCGTAGGGGCGCTCGCCGAGATTGCGCCGCGCCGCTTCCCGCGCCAGTGCAAACGCTTCAGGTAACAGCGCATCAAGGCTTTCGCCTTTTTCAAAACGTTCCCGGAACGTTTGCGTATTCTTGGGGAATTCTTCGGGCGGAAGTCCGGAGGCCCAGGACTCTTTCTCGTTGACCGCGTGTAGCACGGGGAGTAGTTTCTTGAGGTCCCGTTCGTGCTGGGACCCGAAAAGCACTTTTATAATACCATCAAGCATAATACTTATTATACTACAAATAACGACTTTCGGCAAGGGGAAGTTTTTTGGAAGGATACTTTTACTATTGCAGATAGTGGCTCAGTTTGGTTATAACCTCGTCAATGTCTATGGGCTTACCCAAATGGTCGTTCATACCCGCCGCAAGGCATTTGTCAATATCTTCCTGAAAGACATTGGCCGTCATCGCGATTATGGGTATTTTTTTCGGAAGCTCTGAAGTATTTGAAGCGGAATAATGTTCCGCTTCAAATGTACGGATACGACGGGTTGCCTCAAAGCCGTCTACGTCCGGCATCTGAACATCCATCAGAATAGCGTCATATTTTTCTGTCTCCGCTTGGTACATATCCAGGGCCTTGGCGCCGTTATCCGCGCAGTCAATTCCCAGTTTGGTATGTTCCAAAAGGGCGATGAATATTTCTTGGTTGATAGGTACATCTTCGGCCAGCAGAATATGGTATCCTTCGAAACAGCCTGAATTATCCCCTACAGCTTTTTCGTCCGCCGGGCTGTACTCCGTCCCCAAGTAGTCGTTGATACAGTCCATAATGCTAGAAGGAAAGAAAGGCTTGGAAAGGAATTTATCAACCCCAGCGGTTTTTGCCTCTTTTTCTATAATGCTCCATTCAGTGGCGGAAATCATAATGATTACCGAATTATTCCTCACGTCGTTTTCCTTTATTTTGCGGGAAAGCTCAATGCCGTTTAGCCCGGGCATCTTCCAGTCAATAAAATAAAAGGAATAGGGTCCATTTTTTTCTATCAAGGCAAGGGCTTCTTCCCCACCGGAGGCAAGATCGTAGGAAAAACCGAATCTTTCGACGATTTCCCCGAAATATTGTAATAATTCCGGATCGTCATCTACTACCATAAGCCGTATGGACCGGTTTTCTCGTTTTAAACCTACCGGAGACTCATTGGCTGGCGCCCGTTCTAATTGAATGGTAAAGATAAAAGCGGCGCCCTCACCCAGTTTCGACTCGATCCATATCCGACCATTCATCATCTCCACAATCCGTTTTGAGATAGCCAGCCCCAGCCCGGTACCGCCGAATTTCCGGGAGATATTATTTTCCGCCTGAGTAAAAGAATTGAACAGCCGTGCTTGCTGTTCCGCGCTTATGCCGATACCCGAGTCGGTAACGGCTATCTGAATGGTACAGAAACCTCTCTCTTCTTTGAGCAATTTAGTATCCAGCCGAATGAAACCATTTTCCGGGGTAAATTTTACCGCGTTTGACAGGAGATTGGCGATTACCTGAGCGATGCGCTGATCATCCCCGATGAACATAACCGGAATGTCTTTGTCCAGACGGACGATAAAGTTCTGATGCTTCTGATCAACCCGAAAATTGATTACTGTAACCACTTTCTGGAGCATTCGCTCAAAGTTGAATATTTCAGGAGAAAGTTCAAACTTATTGGCTTCAATTTTAGACATATCCAGAATATCGTTGATGACCCCCAGAAGATGCGCTGAAGCTTCCTCTATTTTAGAAAGGCAATAATTTTTCCGTTCAACATCACCAGAAGCTTTGGCGATGGAGGTCATACCGATAATGGCGTTCATAGGGGTGCGTATCTCGTGACTCATATTGGAAAGAAAATCGCTCTTGGCCCGGCTGGCGTTTTCAGCCATTTCTTTAAGTTCCACAAGACGTATATTCTGTTCCTGAATTTTTTGAAAAGGGCTGGCGATAGCTTCTCCTGCGATAAATGCCGCGAGAATCCCTAGCCCCATAAAAACGCATGAGGAAATAAGGAGAATATCACGGGTTAAGGACCCGGGACTTTCTTCAATGGGCGCGGCCACAATAAGCATCCATTTATCAGAATCCTGCACTGGGCTATAGACTCCGACACGAGGAATTCCATTGTAGCTATATATACCTGAACCAGTTATCCCAGCCCGCAAACCGTCGAAAAAATTTATTGTTCCCGGCGTTTCCGCTTCAGATACTATTTCTTTAAGAATACGTCGTTCCTCCACAAGAAATGAGTGGGTATTGGCGATAATAACTCCTTCAGAGTCTATAAGGAATATATTCCCCGTTTTCCATATCTTGTATTTGACGATAATATCCGAAAGGATCATCCCCGGCAAGGTAACGACCAAAATTTGAGAATCCATAGGCACACAGATACGGATAAGTAACCGACCGTCAGGAGACAGTTCAGTAGTAGTGATGACGCTCTCTCCGTTAAAGGCCCGCCGGGCGTAGGAACTACGGGCAAAACTGCGGTCTGGGGCATAGTCCCCTCTGGAGACAATCACTCCTCGGTTGCTCATCACTGTAAGAGCTAAATAATTGTAGATTTGGATATATTCTTCCAGAACTTCCTGAATTTCCTGATTCTCGCTGGATAAAGCATTATTCATATTCTCCATCAGCATCGCGGCGGTCATATCCGCTTCTGTTTTCCAAAGCCGTAGGTGGATGGAGACCAAATTTTCCGCAATCTGCCTTACCACCATCATATCGCCCTCTATGGTTTTCACCAGATTCAGACGCTGGTAGTATATACTTATACCCATGCTGGAAGCGGTAATTAGAGCCACAATAGAAGATATTATCAAAACGGACTTAATACGGATGGACATAAATAACATTCCTTATTATCGAATATTATTCAAAACTTTCATCTTTTTGTCAACTAGCACTGAAAGCGAGGCTTCGGCGTTCGTAAATGGACCGCTTTTTCTTGCTTCTTATACAAATCAAGTCATATTAAGAATATGTAATTGCGCTTCCTCTTCCCTTCATCCCTACCGCGTCTTTTATTACGGCTACTTTTCAGAATACATAGAAATAGACTATTATTCACCTTATGAATACCATTACCATAAACGCAGAATCTGTTCCACTTCCCCCGTGGACTGATGAAATTGAGGCTTTCGTTCAGCGGGTACTCGCAATTCTTGGTAAGGACAACTGGGACCTTTCCGTGCTTTTCTGCGATGATACTTATATACGGACTCTCAACTCCCATTTTCGCTCCAAGGACGAAGCGACCGATGTATTGTCGTTTGCCCTAGGCGAATGGGATGGAGATCGTTACCTGCCCGGCGACATCGCAGTCTCCCTTGACACATTGAAAGCAAACGCCGCGTATTTCGGCGTTTGTGAAGGCGAGGAGATTCGCCGACTCATCGTTCACGGCATCCTACACTTGGACGGCATGGACCATACAGGCTGTCTCGGCGCTGAAAATGAGCCGATGTTGATATTGCAGGAAAAAATACTAGCGACCGCTGTTCCTACGTATTAGACGGACGCCACGCCAAATAATCAACATATCGCTGAAATTGCTTCCCCCCCGGGGAGGATTTTACCAAGAAACCAGCCTCGCAAGAATCGGACTCGGTATTGACCCAGCGGTTCTCTACTTGCAAGTCAAAGGGCGCTATCTTGGATATGGACTCCGGTATAATTTTCAAGGTATAAACGATTCCGGGACGAGCGTTGATGAAGACTGTTGTTTCTATACGACAACCCGTCACGCTGATGTCTTTTAGGAGAGCGTCTCCTTCAAAAAGCCCGCGTGCGCGCACGTGAGCTATGGTACGATAACGAATATCTTGTCTTTTTTCAGACATATGTACTCCTTTAACATATAAATAAGTTATTCAAATGGTATGAGCCCATCTTCTTTTTAAGCCAACCGTAAAACCCCTACAAAGGCAGGCGCACTATAGACCGGAGAAAAATTACTATTCATACCCGAAGCGACTATGTAGAATGCGACATAGGCGTGTTTTTCAGCCGGTGTTCCGCTTGCGGAAACGACATCCGCGTTTGCGAGACTAGTGGCGTTTGCCGATTCGGTCAACTCATCGGAGACACGGAAATACCGGTCAGGTTCGGGCTTAAAGTTACCGCCCCCGTTTGACCGAAAAAGCGTGTAGGATGTTCCGTCTATTTCCATGACGGGAATCTGCCCTGGAATTTGCAAGAAATCAAGTGTAAGCGTTTTATCACCTGACGCAAGCACGTTATCTATGTTCGCCGATTCCAATTCGAGCGTATAATAGTTTCTGTTTCTAAATATCGTACCTACGGCGCTGACGTTTACCGTGTTGGTGGAACTGGTATCCCTATAAGGCAGAAAAACGTTGTAATCGGATGCCAATGTCGGATTCAAAGCACTGTAATCAGAGATAGATACGGAATTAAGAGACATTCCACTGACGTATATGCGATAAAACAGTGTGAAATGGAAGTTAGACACCGAATCGTAATTGCTGCTTGACGGCAGCCGTATAGTCGCTTTTTCATTAAATACAACGGTTATGTTCGACTCTGGGACCGGATATAAATAGAGGTAATCCTCTATGCCGCACGAAGAGAAAAGCATTATGAAAACACATAAAACCAACATTAAAAGTATTATAACATAAATCTTATTTAAAGACAAGGACTTTCCTAAAACGTTCCTGGTGGCAGTTTTGAGAAAGGTAATTGACAAAAATCGTAGTTTAATCTAAAATTCAAGTATGAAACGGATACTTCTCACATTTTCCCTTTTTTCTCTTTTCACGCTCAGCGTATTCGCTCAAAACAGACCTGACGCATTGGCAAAATATCGGAGCGGACGTAATTTGGAAGGTTCAAATCGTTTACAAGAGGCGACAGCCGTCTACAATGAAGCCGTCAGCATCTGTAATGACGAGATAAACCGTAAAATAGCCACAAGAGACACCTATGTTGTTATGACATGGACGCTTCAGAGGCTGAAGAAATATGATGACGTTATTTCTTGGGCGGAAAGAGGATTAAAGCTCTACCCCGATGATTATCGCCTCAATGAAATCATGGGAGAAGCTTTTTTTTACAAGGACGATTATGAACGATCTCTCGACCTAATGCAATCCTTTGTTGTCGGACTACCTCGAAATGATAGGGTGTCCACGGCATATTTTTTCATGGGGGAGATTTTCAGAATAGAGGGAAAATTTCGGCGCGCTGAAATTGCCTACAGCACCGCTGTGTATCTGGAACCGAACATCGCCCTGTGGTGGTATAGATTAGGACTAACCAGGGAGTCCTTAAAGGACTATGCTTCGGCCCAGGAAGCGTTCAACAGGGTTCTGAAACTCAATCCCAATTATAAAGAAGCATCTGAAGGACTTGAACGCATAAAGCAATTCGATGGAGCGCTTTAAAGTCGCTGCGTTCTTTGGACAGGGCGCGGAAAAGTTTTTCCACACGGAAAGCGAGAGCTTCGGACAGTCCCGTACCGTCGGATACTCGTCGTAGACAAAAAGAGACGGTACTCCGAAATGCGGGTCCCGTACCCGCTCCGCGTCCCGATGTCCCTGCTGTCGCAAAGCAGGAACACCGGCGCGATGTTTTTGATGAGCCGCCGCCCGTTGTAATCTTTCGCCTCCGACTAATACGTTCAATTCCGCCTGCTGGTCTTGGGAGAGGGCTTTCGTTGGAAAAGGCAGCCTGTCTCAATGTGTCTACAACTGTATATTACGAGGAAAAATAACTATTCTGACTTGGCTTCCTGCCAGTATTTTTCCATAAGCGCAAGGTTTTCGTGATTCATCGGTTGGGAAATTTCCCGCAAGCGCTGTTCAATATGTTTAAATCGTTGTATGAACGTAACGTTTGTCCTCTGAAGCGCCAACGAAGGTTCCACGTTGAGGAAACGACACAGATTCACCGTTGCGAAAAGCAGGTCTCCAAGTTCAGCCTCAAGAGAGACGGCATGGGATGAATCGTTCCTGGTGATTTCCGCTCTTACCTCGGCGATTTCCTCTTGGATTTTGGCAATGACTTCCTCAGGCTTATCCCAATCAAACCCCATTTTCGCGGCTTTTTTCTGAAGTTTATAGGCGCGATCAAGAGGCGGCAGAGCATTGGAGACCTCATCCATAGCGGAATCTTTTGGAGAACGCCCTTCCTGTTCAACCTTGATTTTCGCCCAGTTACGGAGAACTTCGGCGCTGTTCTTGACTTCCGTATTGCCGAACACATGCGGATGGCGGCGCATAAGCTTTTCAGAAACGCCCGCCAGAACATCGGAAACCGAAAAGAGTCCGTCCTGCTCGTGCATATAGGAAAGCATAACTACGAGGAGAAATATATCCCCCAGTTCTTCCTTGATATGCGCGGAATCTCCCTCGTCTATGGCTTCGATACATTCGTAAGTCTCCTCGATAAGGTCACCGCGCAGAGTCGCAGGAGTCTGCTCCCTGTCCCATGGGCATCCATCCGGAGCGCGGAGCCTGACCACAATGTCATATAAACTCCTGAAGGTTTTTTCTATTTCATCAATCATAACTCATTATACATTAAAGCAAGTTGCTGGACAAGGTAATAATTCTGAAACGCCTAACGTATAGGCATAGGCAAAGCATTTTATAAAACAAATGCTTGATTCTAAACAAGAACCGTATGATTTTTTATAATTGCCTTATTTGACTATCCCAAGCCTTTTATTTCAGAGCAACGGTGATATTATCTATTTCCATCTTGTAAATTTTTTTATAATAGTTATAATATTTCTAAATAAAACCTCCCCGTCGCAGAGCGGCTGGAGTATTAAACCCAAAGGAAATAAAAGGAATAAGCGTGTGGAATTTCCGCGTAGTAAAAACGCTGGGTTAAACCACTACAGAAAAACTTTTATAATAACAAGGAGTATGTCGTGAAAATAGGTAACAAACTCAGTCTTATGATTATCGCCATCGTGCTGTTCGGTATTGGCATCCTGACTTCGGTGATACTGCTTTCCGCCCGGAATGAAATAACCGAGCGAGTATACAGCGAGATTAGCAACCTAGCAAAACAGGAAGCCAGCCAGACCCAAAT